>DASUFC010000043.1:0-3121 GCA_036274755.1 Gaiellaceae bacterium | reverse complement strand
GGTCGGATCGTCACGTTCCCCTCCGTCGCGGACAACCTCGTCCCCGACGACTGGAATGCCTGGCAGGACGTCTTCGTGCGCGACCGCGCGACCGGGACTACTCGGCGACTGAGCATGGGGGTCAATGGGGAGGCCAACGGGGACAGCCTGGCCTCGCTGGTGAGTGCTGACGGCTCGACGATCGCGTACTCGTCGAACGCGACGAACATCGTCCGTGGAGACCGCAACCGCACGCTGGACGTCTTCCTCGCAGGCGTGGACGGGACCGCGACGAGACGCATCAGCGTCGGCGCGTTCGGTGAGTCTCGGGAGCGCAGCGAGGCGTCGTCGATCGATGCGCATGGACGGATCGTGGCGTTCAGGTCGTATGCACCGGACCTCGTTCTCGGTGACGCGAACGGTTTCGCGGACGTGTTCGTCCACGACCGGGACAGCGACACCGTGGAGCGCGTCAACGTCCCGACCGCCGGAGGCGAGGCCGACGGGGTGACGTTCCGCGGGATGGTGAGCGGCAACGGCCGCTACGTCGGGTTCCGCTCGCGCGCGAACAACCTCGTCGCGCACGACACGAACGACGCGCTCGACGTCTTCGTGCACGATCGCGCGACGGGAAGGACGCGCCGTGTGAGCGTCGCGAGCGATGGCTCTCAGGCCGACGGGTCCGGCTTCGCTCGCCCGGCTCGCGCGAGCGCGTTCATGTCCCGGCCGTTCCTCTCGGCGAACGGGCGCTTCGCCGCTTTCAGCTCGCGCGCCACGAACCTCGTGCGCGACGACCGAAACGGGAAGGCGGACGTCTTCGTGCACGACCGCCTCACGGGGCGCACGATCCGCGTGAGCCTCACCGCCGACGGGACGGAGGCCGACGAGGACAGCTTCGTCGCCGGGATCAGCGCGGACGGGCAGGTCGTCGCGTTCACCTCGCTCGCGGACAACCTGGTGCATGGCGACACGAACGGTCGCCGCGACGTCTTCGTCGTCTGGCTGAAGCCGCTGCTGCGCTGACCCGGGCGCCTAGCCCGTCGTGATGTAACTCGTCAGGTACTGAATCTCGACGCTCTGCTGCTTCGAGGTGAACTTGACGAGGTCCCCGATCGACACCAGGCCGATCACCTCGTCTCCTTCGGCCACGGGAAGGTGCCGGATCCGCTGCTCGGTCATGAGCGACATGCATTCGTCGACCGTCGTCTCGCGGGCGACGACGACGAGGGGCGTCGACATGATCTCGCGGACTGCGGCCTCGTTCTCGTCGCGACCCTCGAGGGCGACGCGGCGCAGGTAGTCCCGCTCGGTCACGATCCCGACGATCCGGCCGTCCTCGGTCACGAGCAGCGAGCCGACGTTGGCCTCCACCATCTGCTTGACGGCCTCGATGACCGGCGCAGCGCCGTCGATCGTCAGGAGCTCGCCGCTCTTCTCGTCCAGGATCTTCGAAATGTGGGTCATCGCCTGCCCTTTCTCTCGCGGATCCGTGTTCCCGAAAGGTACCGCGGGTCCGGCCCGAGGCGGAACTCCGATTCGAGAAGCGGCGGGGCTGGGATTCGAACCCAGGGGACGCTTGCACGCCCAACGGTTTTCAAGACCGCCCCGTTCGACCGCTCCGGCACCCCGCCGGAGCTGCATTCTGACTCAGGAGGGGCGAACTTCGGCGGGTGCGCCGTAGGCGTGGAGCGCGTCCGGCACCCCGCCCTGGAGGTTCTCGAGGATCGCGAGGAGTGCGCGGTCGGTGACCATCGTGCCGTTCAGCGTGTGAGGAGTCTCGAGCCCGGTCTCGGCGCGGTAGCGGATGCCGAGCCGGCGGGCCTGGTAGTCGGTGGTGTTGGAGCAGGACGTGACCTCGCGGTAGCGCTCCTGGAACGGGAACCACGCCTCGATGTCGTACTTCTTCGCGGCCGGGGCGCCGAGGTCGCCCGCGGCGACGTTCATCACGCGATACGGGAGGCCGAGGGCGCGCATGTACTCCTCCTCGAGCTCGAGCATCCGCTCGTGCTCGTCCCAGGACGTCTCGGGCTCGACGAAGACGAACATCTCCACCTTGTTGAACTGGTGGACGCGGAACATCCCGCGCGTGTCCTTTCCGGCGGCGCCGGCCTCACGGCGGAAGCAGGTCGAGAAGCCCGTGTAGCGCAGTGGCAGCTCGTCGAGCTTCTCGTTCATGTGCAGGCCGGCAAGTGCGACCTCGGACGTGCCCGTGAGGAAGAGGCCGTCTTCTTCGAGCGCGTAGATGTTCGAGCGCTCGGTCGGGAAGAAGCCAGTGCCGTACATGGCCTCCTCGCGTACGAGCACGGGGGGGAGGACGGGAGTGAACCCCGCCCGGGCCAGATGGTCGAGCGCGAACTGGTACAGCGCGATCGCGACTCGTGCCGAGTCGCCGATGACGTAGCCGAAACGCGCGCCTGAGACGCGCGCCGCGCGGTCCATGTCGAAGCGGCCGATCTCGGTGTGCTCGCGCGGTTGCGCGAGGGCGGGTGGGTCACCGACACGCCGGAGCTCCTCGGCGTCCTCCTCCGTATCGCCGTCCGGTGCCGACGGGTGGGGCGGGTTCGGGACGAGAGCGAGCGCGGCATCTCGCGCGCCCTCTGCGGCGGCGAGCTCTTCCTCTGCCTCCTTCAGCTCCGTCTTGACAGTTCGGAGCTCCTCGAGCTGCTCCGGCGTCGGCTTGCCCGAGAGCTTCGTCCGGCCTCGCAGCTCGTCGACGCGCGGGATGAGGTCGCGCCAGCGCGCGTCGGCTTCCAGCAGCGCGTCGAACTCGGCTGCGGCGCCCTTGCGCGCGAGCGCTCTGCGCCACGCGTCCGGGTCGCTGCGTGCGGCCTTCAGGTCGATCACGGGTTGAGTCTACGAAGCGTGCTCGGGCGGGCGTCTGAGGGCTACTGGCCGGCGACCGAGGAGACGTACGCCGCGACGTCCGCGCGCTGCTGGTCGGTGAGGCTCGTCTGGAAGGACGGCATGCCGCCCTGCCCATTCGTGACGCGGTCGTACGCGAGGTCGAAGCTCGGTTTCGCGTCGTCGAGGTTCGGGCCGACCGTTCCGCTCGAGCCGGCGTCGGCGAGCGTGTGACAGCCGGTGCAGCCGGAGGCGCCCGTGAAGATCGCCTTGCCGGCGACCGGGTCGCCCTTCGGCGTCG
>DASUFC010000042.1:0-32278 GCA_036274755.1 Gaiellaceae bacterium | reverse complement strand
CCTCGACGTCTGCCTTCCGTCGACCGCCGACCGCCGAGAGCTCGAACGCGCCGTCGAGCTCACGACCCGCTGGGCCGAGCGCCAGGTCGGTGCTCCGCGCGCAACGGGGCAGCTCCGGTTCGGGATCACTCAGGGCGCGATTCATCGGGAGCGTCGAACAAGGTCGGTCGAAGGCATCACCGCACTCCCCTTCGACGGATACGCGCTCGGCGGACTCGCGGTCGGCGAGTCGAAGGAGGAGATGCTCGACTGCGTGGAGTGGGCGGCGCCGCTCCTGCCCGCGGGGAAGCCTCGCTACTTCATGGGGATCGGCGATCCGGAGGGGATCCTCGAGGTCGTCGCGCGCGGACTCGACATGTTCGACTGCGTCCTTCCGACGCGCACCGCGCGCACCGGATCGGCGCTGACCTGGCAGGGGCGGCTCAACCTGCGCAACGCCACGTATCGCACCGACTCCCGACCTCTGGACGAGGACTGCGACTGCCCGGCTTGTGAGCGCTTCTCGCGCGCCTACGTCCGGCACCTCATCACGCAGCGCGAGATCCTGGGGCTCCGCCTGCTGAGCCTGCATAATCTGCGGTTCGTACTCGACTTGACCGCGCGTGCGCGAGCGGCGATCGAGCGGGGCGCGTTCTCGAGCTTCCGGGACGATGCCCTCGCACGCCTCGCCGCCCCACAGGAGGAGGGACCGTGCAATTCCTGATCATCATGGCGCTGATGCTGGGCGTGATGTACGTCCTCATGATCCGCCCGCAGCGACAGAAACAGGCTCAGCAGCAGGACATGATCGCGAACGCCGGGGTGGGCGACGACGTGCTGACCACCGGCGGGATCTACGCCACGATCACCGAGGTCGAGGGCGACGACGTGGCCGTCGAGATCGCAGAGGGGGTCACGGTGCACATGACACGGCGCGGCATCGCCGCCGTTCTCCCGCCCGAGCAGGAAGAGGACGAAGAGGTCGAGGAGGACGATGCGGAAGCGCTGGCTGACGAGCTCGCGACGGAAGCGAGCGCCGACGGCGATGAAGCTGCCGTTACGGACGGGGAAGAAGCCGTTAGGGCCGGCGCCGCCGAGGTGTCGACGGGAGACGACCGCCGCTAACGTGGCGCCGCGATCGTGAGCAGGCGTCAGTCATACGTCGTTCTGGGGCTGCTGGCAGCGGCGCTGCTCGGCGTCGTCCTGATGGCGATCCCCGGGTCGCCTCTCCACCAGAAGCCGACGCTCGGGCTCGACCTGCAGGGCGGTCTCGAGGTCACGCTCCAGGCGGTTCCGCCGCCCAATCGTGAGCTGACGCAGGAAGACCTCGACCGCTCGGTCGACATCATGCGGAACCGCGTCGACAAGCTCGGCGTGACGGAGCCCGAGATCCGGACGCAGGGCTCCGATCAGATCGTGATCCAGCTCCCCGGCGTGAAGGACCCCGAGGCGGCGGCCCGGATCATCGGGACGACCGCGCAGCTCGAGCTCTACGACCTCGAGACGTCCCTCGTCGGCCCGTCGGTCTCATTGCAGGGCCAGCCGGTCGAGCACGCATCGCTCTACCAGCTGCTCGCGCAGGTGCAGTCGCAGGTGGAAGACGACCAGTCCGACGCATGGTACGTCGTGAATCCCAAGACGAAGCGCGTCGTCTCCGGCCCGTACGAGTCGAAGGAGCAGGCGCTGAAGAAGTCGGGCGGCAAGCTGCCGGCGGGTCGCGAGCTCTTCGCCGTCCCGCAGGACATGGTGGTCGTCACCTGCGGCCAGGGTGCCGTGGTGTGCCCCGGCGCGAACGGCGCAGGCGTGCCGGCCAGCCGCACCTGGTACTACCTCTTCAAGTACGACCCGCCGACGGTGCCGCAGATGACCGGTGAGGACCTGAAGCTCTCCGGGACGCGCGCCGACTTCGACACGAGCCCGGGCGGCGGTGGCCGGCCGATCGTGACCATGGAGTTCACGAACAAGGGCTCGGACAAGTTCGAGCAGATCACCAGGGACGAGTGGATTCGCGGGAAGCTCAAGCAGCAGCCCCAGCACTTCGCGATCGTGCTCGACCGCGAGATCAAGACGTTCCCGCAGATCGACTTCCAAGACTCGAGCCTCTCGGGCGGCATCGGCGGCGGTCGTGCCCAGATCCAGGGCCTCGACTCGCTGCAGGAGGCGAAGGACATCGCGCTCGTGCTGCAGACCGGCGCCCTGCCGGTCAAGTTCGAGACGCTCGCGTCCGACGACGTCTCCGCGACGCTCGGCAAGGACTCGCTGAACGAGGCCAAGAGGGCCGCGATCGGCGGCCTCATCCTCGTGGCGATCTTCCTGCTGATCTTCTACCGCTTCCTCGGCGTCGTCGCGGTTGCAGGGCTCGGTATCTACGCGGCCTTCCTGTACGCCGCGATCCTCCTCTTCAACGTCACGCTGACGCTTCCGGGCTTCGCCGGCCTCGTCCTGACGTTCGGGGTGGCAGCCGACGCGAACGTCGTCATCTTCGAACGCATCAAGGAAGAGGTGCGCGCGGGCAGATCCATACGCGCAGCGATCTCGACGGGGTACCAGAAGGGCTTCCACACGATCGTCGACGCGAACGTCGTCACCGCGATCACGGCACTCGTCCTCTTCGCCGTCTCCACCGCGAGCGTGCGCGGCTTCGCGCTCATGCTCCTCATCGGCACGGTCCTCTCGATGCTCACCGCGGTCGCCGCGACGCGCGCGCTCCTGACGCTGCTCTCCGGGTTCTCGTGGTTCGACAACCCGCGCTTCATGGGCGCGACGGCGCAGGAGATCCCGCGCTGGCAGCGGATCGACGTCATCGGTCGGCGACGCCTGTGGTTCGTCATCTCGCTCGTCGCGATCGGGTTGAGCGTCGTCGCCCTGATCGTGCAGGGGCTGAACCTCGGCATCGACTTCGAGGGCGGCACCCAGGTGCGGTTCGGGACGGACAAGCCCGTCTCGCTCTCCGACGTGCGCTCGCAGGTCGCCGCCATCGGGCAGGAAGGCGCCGTCGTCCAGGGCCGCGGAGCGTCCGAGGGAAGCGACCTCTACACGCGCTTCCAGGTCAGGACCGAGTCGCTGACGCGCGAGGAGCAGGTCGCCCTCACGGACGCGCTCACGCAAGAGGTGGACGCGAAGATCGAGAACGTCCGCAACGTCTCGGCGAGCTTCAGCCGCCAGATCCTCGAAGGCGCGATCGTCGCGATCCTCGTCTCCTTCGGGCTCATTGCGCTCTACGTCACGTCGCGGTACGAGTGGCGATTCGCCGTTCCGATCCTGCGCACGCTGTTCAACGACGTCCTCATCACGCTCGGCATCTACGCGATCTCGGGCAGAGAGGTCACGGCCGCGACGGTCGCCGCCGTCCTGACGATCCTCGGCTTCTCGATCTACGACACGATCATCGTGTTCGACCGCGTCCGCGAGAACATCAAGCTCATGCCGCGGGCGAGCATCGCGACGATCGCCAACGTGTCGGTGTGGGAGGTGCTCCGCCGCTCGATGGTGACGTCGTTCATCACGCTTCTGCCGATCGTCTCGCTGTTCTTCTTCGGTGGCGCAACGCTGCAGGACTTCGCCTTCGCGATCATGGTCGGGATCCTGATCGGCGCGGTCTCGACGATCTTCGTGGCGACGCCGTTGCTCGTGAGCCTCATGGAGCGCGATCCGGTCTGGAAGCGCCGGATCGACCGCGATCCCGAGCTCGACATCGCGCAGTCGGTGGGCGGTCTCGCGCTCGCCGAGACGGCTGCGGAGGAAGAGGGCGACGCCGCCGAGCCGTCCGAGCCGGAGGCCGCCGAGGTTCCCGTCCCGGCCGCGGCTGCGCCCGGAGGGCCCGTCTCGTCGAAGCGGGAGCGCCGACGCCAGCGTCGCGCGTCGCGCCCTCACGGTCGTGCCCGCTAGCGACCGCAGCACGCTCGAGACGCTCAGCCTGGCAGGGATCGGCGCGGTTGCGCTCGTCGCCCAGCACGCGGACGAGCTCGCATCCGAGATCGCGAACCGCGTCGGGGTGGAACGGGAAGAGGTGCGGGACGTCATCGCCGACGTCCTCGACAGCTGGCGCCGCGAGGCTGCGAGGTTGGGCGAGAGCGGCGGCAGCATGGCCGCTCGTGCCGCATCCGAGCTCGGTACGGCGTCGCGCGATGCCGTGGCCGACCTCGAGCTGCGCGTCGCACAGGTCGAACACCGTCTGAAGCTGCTCGAGCGCGACTCGTAGTGCGCAAGACCGGAATCCGCGCGTGCGGATTCCGATCGCGCAACAGGCGAAGACGCTCACCGCGTGAGTCGATTTCGCTCGGGCCGAGCCTTGACGAGCAGCCACGGGTTCCGCGACCGCGATACCCGCGACGACTCAGCGTCACTGGCTCGTAGTGCGCAAGACCGGAATCCGCGCGTGCGGATTCCGATCGCGCAACAGGCGAAGACGCTCGGCGCGTGAGTCGGTTTCGCGCGGGCCGAGCCTTGACGAGCGGCCGCCGGTTCCGCGACCGCGATACCCGCGACGACTCAGCGTCACTGGGCGCGCTGGACACCCGCCTACAATCCCCGCATGGCGACGACGCACGACCGCTCGTCGCGGAACCTCGGGCGTCTGACCGAGATCGCGCAGGTCGCGGCGCGCCACGGCTTCGGCTACTTCCTCCGTCGGAACCGGCTGGGGGATCTCGTTTCAGGCGACGGGAACGGCGAGGTCGCGTCGACGTCCGACCGCGGGAAGCGTCTGCGCGCCATGCTCGACGAGCTCGGCCCGACCTTCGTCAAGTTCGGGCAGCTGCTCTCGACCCGTCCGGACGTCGTACCACCGGACATCGTCGCCGAGCTTCGGGGCCTGCAGGACGACGCGTCGCCGATCCCGTTCGCGGCCGTGCAGGAGGTCGTCGAGGCTGAGCTCGATCTCCGGATGGACCGCGCGTTCCTCGAGTTCGACTTCGCCCCGCTCGCCTCGGCATCGATCGGCCAGGTGCACCGCGCCGTTCTCCCGGACGGGCGCGAGGTGGCCGTGAAGGTGCAGCGCCCCACCGCGGCCGAGCAGATCGAGGCCGACCTCGGGCTCCTCTACCAGGCCGCGAAGCTGCTCAGCGAGCGCGTCAAGGCGCTGGAGTTCATGGATCCCCGCGAGCTCGTGGACGAGTTCGCCCGCTCGATTCGGCTCGAGCTCGACTACGGGCACGAGGCGCGCAACGCAGAGATGTTCCACCGGAACTTCGCGCGCGTCGACAGCGTCGTCGTGCCACGCGTGATCCGGCAGTACTCGACGTCGCGGATGCTCACGCTCGAGTTCCTGCGCGGGACGAAGGTCGCGGACCTCGATCTCGAGGCGATGCGCCCCGACGAGCGGCGCGACGTCGCGCACGCGCTTGCGGACGCGTGGATGACGATGGTCTTCCGCCATGGGTTCTTCCATGCGGACCCGCACCCGGCGAACATCTACGTCCTCGACTCCGGCGAGCTCGGCCTCGTCGACTTCGGACAGGCGGGGAAGCTCTCGGACGAGGACATGACCAGGCTCACGATGCTCTTCGTCGACGCCGCGACGGAGAACGTCGACGCCATCCCGCGGCGGCTCCGCGACCTCGGAGTCCGCTACGACGCGGCCCGGGAGCAGGAGTTCCGTGGCGAGCTGCAGGTGCTCTTCGACCGCTACTACGGAACCCGGCTCTCCGATGTCGATCCGGTGCAGATCATCCGTGAAGCCTTCCAGCTCATCTACTCGATGAACCTGAAGCTGCCGAGCCGCTTCGTCATCCTCGACAAGGCGATCGCGACACTGGCCTCGGTCGGGCAGGAGGTCTATCCCGAGTTCAACGTCTTCGAGGTCGCGAAGCCGTACGCGCGAGGCCTCCTCGCCGATCGCTTTCATCCGCGCGCTCTCTCGCAACGTGCTCGTGCCGAGGCGATCGGGTTCGCATCGGTCGCACGCGACATGCCGTATCAGGTCTCGGACGTCCTCGAGCAGCTGCGACAGGGCACGTTCCAGGTGCACATCGAGAACCCCGGGATCGACGAGATCGACGACCACATCGACAAGGCGACGAACCGGATCGCCGTCGCGCTCGTGATCCTCGGAGGGCTGCTCGGGTCGGCGATGATCGGCGTCTTCGCGCAGGGCGGCCCACACGCGCTCGGGCTCCACCTGCTCGCGCTGATCGGGTTCGTGATCTCGGGCGTGTTCGGGTTCTGGCTCGTGTGGGGCATCCTGCGACACGGCCGCTTGTAGCCGGTCCGTCCATGACCTGGCGGCTGCGGAGCGCTTGTCGCTGATCCGTCGGAAAGGACATCTGGCGGAGCGCGGGAGAGCGGACTAGCGTCGCCTGCATGCCGAGTGCCGTCCTCGTCGCCGAACCGGAGACGGAGACACGCGAGTACCTCGGGCGTCAGCTCCGCGACGACGGCTTCGACGTGCTGGGAGCGGCGCTTCGCAGCGAGGCGCTCGAGATCGCGGAGAGCGTGCGGCCGGATCTCGTCGTCATCGCCGAGCTCGATCTCTGCCTCAGTCTCCGGCGAGGCGAGCCGGGGCGGAGCTGGGATCGCAACGTTCCCGTGATCGTGCTCGCTCCGTCGTCCGATCCCGTCGAACGCGTCCGTGCCCTCGACCGTGGAGCCGACGACGTCATCGGCCGGCCGTTCGCCTACGAGGAGCTGCTCGCGCGGATCCGCGCCCTGCTCCGCCGGCGTCTTCCCGCCGGAGACGCGATCGTCGCCGGAGATCTCGTCATCGACCGGCCGACGCGACGCGTTCGCGTCCGTGACACGGCCATCTTTCTCTCGGCGAAGGAGTTCGAGCTCGTCGCGAAGCTCGCGTCGGAGCCCTACCGGGTTTTCACGAAGGAGGAGCTTCTCAGGGAAGTGTGGGGCTACCGTGCACTCGGCCGGACGCGCACGCTCGAATCGCATGCCTCCCGCGTCCGCAAGAAGCTGTGCCTCGCGTCGGACGACCACTTCGTCGTCAATGTGTGGGGCGTCGGCTACCGGATGCTCGAGTAGTCAGCGAGCCCCCTCGAGCTCGAGGAGCGCGACCTTGCGGTCGAGGCCGCCCGCGTAGCCCGTCAGGTCTCCGCTCGACCCGACGACGCGGTGGCACGGGAGGACGATAGGAATGCGGTTGCGGTTCATCACCGTTCCGACCGCGCGCGCAGCCCGCGGATGGCCGACGCGACGGGCGAGCTCGCCGTAAGTGGTCGTCTCCCCGTACGGCACCCGAGCGAGCTCGTCCAGCACGGTGATCGTGAAGTCCGGCAGCGCGCGCAGGTCGAGCGTCAGGTCGAACGCCCGCCTGCGGCCCTCGAAGTACTCGTCGAGCTCCCGCCGGGCGAGATCGACGCTGCGCGGAGAGCGCAGGACCCGTGGGCCGGCGATCCGGGTGAGCCGCTCGAGCGGCTCGGGGTCGGTGTCGAACGAGATCGACGCGAGGCCCTGGCCCGATGTCGCGACGACGAGCTCTCCGATGGGCGACTCCACGACGTCGTAGCCGATGTCGAGGAGGCCGAGAGTCGCCGCCGCGTGGCGGAAGCGTGAGTCGAGTTCGGGAGAGACGGTCATGAGGCGATCCTCCTTCTGATGCGCCGGACACCCGCGGAGGCGGCTTGCCGGGCGGCGTCGGGTGAAGAGTCGAGTGCGGCGGCGATGTCTTCGTACGAGAGGTCGTAGCCGTATCGGAGCACGACAGCGGCTCGCTCCTTGGGGCTGAGACCGTCCGTCAGATCGGACAGCTCGTCGTAGGCCGGACGCGAGTCGTCGACGCCCTGCTCCGGGAGCTCTGTCGTCGGCCGGGTCCGCCGAAGCGCGTCGACGGCGACGTTCCGTGCGATCGTGAGCACCCAGGCGCGGAGATGCTCGCCGTGGTCGAGCCGGCCGTACGCACGGAGCGCGCGCAGGAAGGTCTCTTGGAACGCGTCCTCGGCACGATCCGCGCCGAGCTTGCGTCGGAGGACGCGGAGCACTTCGCTCCGATGCTCCTCGTAGAAGAGCTCGAACGGCGGGATCGGCACGGCTCGCATCATCCTGGTCAACGCACGCGGCCGCCGATCTGTGAGCATGCTCCGCATGCGCGCGGCCGTCGTCGGGCATGTCGAGTGGCTGGAGTTCGTCCCGGTCGAGGAAGTTCCACGCCCGGGGGAGATCGTCCATGCCGCGGAGTCCTGGGAGCAGGCCGCGGGCGGCGGCTCGGTCGCGGCGATTCAGCTCTCGAAGCTCGCGGACTCGGTCGACTTCTTCACCGCGCTCGGTAACGACGCGCGCGGAGCGCAGGCGCGGGCCGAGCTCGAGGCGCAGGGAATCACCGTCCACGCGACGGCGATCGACGCCCCGCAGCGCAGCGGGTTCGTCTATCTCGACGAGTCCGGAGAGCGCACGATCACGACGATCGGCCGCAAGCAACACCCACGCGGCCACGACGAATCGCTTCCCTGGCACGAGCTCGTCCGCTGTGACGCCGTCTACTTCTGCGCGGGCGATGCGGATGCGCTTCTGCTCGCGCGGCGCGCTCGCGCGCTCGTCGCCACGGCCCGTGAGCTACCCACGCTGCGTCAGGCCTCGGTCGAGTTGGATGCGCTCGTTTCGAGCGGAAAGGACGAGGCGGAGCTCTACCAGCCGGGGCAGCTCGACCCGGAGCCGAAGGTCGTGGTCACGACGTCAGGCGCGCTCGGAGGCTGGGCGCAGCCGGGCGGCCCGTACAATGCCGCGCCGCTCCCATCGAATCCGGAGGACGCGTACGGGTCCGGCGACTGCTTCGCGGCCGGCCTCGCGTTCGCGCTCGGAGCCGGCCTCGACACCCTCGAGGCGCTCGAGTTCGCGGCGCGTTGCGGTGCCGGGGCGCTCGCAGGCCCGGGCGTCCATGCGGAGGTGGTGCCGCTGGCGTAGGTGGGGGAGAGGGGTTGCGTGGTGGGTGAAAGTGGAGTAAGGTGGGGCGCCGTGGGAGGGAATCTGCCACGGCGACCATGTTCTACGGGACCCACGACCACACGATCGACGAGAAGAACCGCCTCACGCTGCCGTCCAAGTTCCGCGACGGCCTCGGCGGTGACGTTGTGCTGGTGCGTGGCATCGACGGGACGATCGACGTCTACCCACGCAAGACGTGGGAGTCGAGCGTCGAGCGCATCACGGCTCTCGACTCGCTCAACCGCGAGGCGCGCGAGATGAAGCGCTTCGTCTTCGCGGGTGCCGCCGTGACCGAGGTCGACAAGCAGGGCCGCGTCCTCGTGCCGCCGGATCTCTCGCGGCACGCGGGAATCGGCAAGGACGTGGCCGTCGTCGGCGTCCACGACCACATCGAGATCTGGGATCGCCCGCAGTGGGCGGCCCACGTCAGCGCGATCGAAGGGAGCGTCGGAGATGTTGCCGAACGTGCAGCGGACAGACGCGGCTGATCACGTCCCCGTCCTCCGGGAGGAGGTACGCGAGCTCCTGGACGTCCAGCCGGGGGAGACCGTCGTCGACGCCACGTTCGGCGCAGGCGGCCATTCGCGGATGCTCGTGGCGGACCTCGAGGGCACGGGCAAGCTCGTCGCGATCGACCGTGACCCGACGGTCAAGCCCTACTTCGACCGCCTGAAGGCGGTCGCACCGGGTGTGCAGACGCGGTTCCTGCGCGGCGACTACGGCGTCGTTCTCTCCCAGCTCGCGGCGAACGGCGTGCAGGCGGACGTCGTCCTGCTCGACCTCGGCCTCTCGTCGATGCAGGTCGACCGGCCCGAGCGCGGGTTCTCGTACGCGACCGACGCGCCGCTCGACATGCGCATGGACCCATCCGACGAGCCGAGCGCGGCCGAGGTGATCGCGACCTACGGCGAGCGCGAGCTCGAGACGATCTTCCGCACCTACGGCGAGGAGCGGTACGCGCGGCAGATCGCGCGCGGCATCGTGCGCCGTCGCGACGAGTCGCCGATCGAGCGCACGGGACAGTTGGTCGACGTCGTGCGCGCGTCGATCCCGACGCCCGCTCGCTTCGGCGAGGGCCATCCCGCCAAGCGCGTCTTCCAGGCGCTGCGCATCGAGGTGAACCACGAGCTCGAGTCGCTCGAGGCGGGCCTGCCGGCCGCGTTCGCGATGCTCCGGCCTGGCGGGCGGATCGCGGCCATCAGCTTCCACTCGCTCGAGGACAGGATCGTCAAGCGCTTCCTCCGCGAGCGGGCGAAGGGGTGCACGTGCCCGCCGGAGCTTCCGATCTGTGTGTGCGGGAAGGAGCCCGAGGCGCGCATCCTCACGCCGAAGCCCGTGCGCCCGTCAGCGCACGAGATCGACGACAACCCACGGGCGGCATCGGCGCGGCTGCGGGTGGCGGTTCGCGTCTGATGTCGGCGATCGCACAGCCGACGGCGAGAGTTGCACGCACGCGAACGGAGCGCGCCAGCGGTCGCCGGTCCTGGGTGCTCAGTGGCGGCGTCCTGTGGATCCTCGTCTTCGCCGTCCTCCTCGCCGGCGTCGTCGCGATCAACGTTGCCGTGCTCCGGCTGAATCTCCAGCTCGATCAGTCGAGCCGTGACCGGACGCAGCTGAAGTCGGACATCGCCGGTCTTCGTGCGGAGATCTCGAGTGCGGCTGCCGCGACGCGTATCGAGCGCCTCGCGAAGGGTGAGCTCGGGCTCGTTCAGGTCGCGCCCGAGGACACGACCTACATTCAGCTCGCGAAGTGAAGCCTGCGGCGACGAACCGCCGGATCACGCTGCTCGCGGCCGCGTTCCTGCTCCTCCTCGCCGCGACGCTCGCTCGGGCGACATGGATCCAGGTGGTCAAGGGCCCCGAGTACGCGGCGATGGCGCTTCGACAGCATCGCGAGACGGTGATCGTTCCCGCGTCGCGCGGCTCGATCGTCGACCGCAACGGCGAGCCGCTCGCGATCGGGAAGCTCGCGACGACGATCTACGCGAACCCGCATCAGGTGAACGACGCACGTGACCTCACGCTGGCCGCGGCGAAGCAGCTCGACCTCGATCCGGCGACGCTGTATCCGCAGCTCACGGACAAGTCGAAGGGATTCGTCTACGTCGAGCGGAAGGCCGATCCGCGCAAGGCAAAGATCCTCCAGGCGCAGGACTTTGCCGGGCTCGGCTTCTATCCGGAGGAGCTCCGCTTCTACCCGCAGGGGCCGGTCGCGTCGCAGCTCATCGGGTACGCGGGGCTGGACAACAAGGGGCTCGAAGGTCTCGAGCGCTCCCTCGAAGGGACGCTGGCGGGGACGCCGGGGAGCCAGACGATCGTGAAGGATCCGTTCGGCCGCGCGCTCGACGTCGTGGAGACGAAGCCCGAGACGCCCGGCCGCAGCGTCCGGCTCACGATCGACCGCGAGGTGCAGGCGAACGCGGAGGAGATCCTCCAGGACACGGTGCGCCGGTGGGGAGCGCGCGCGGCGACCGCGGTCGTCATGGATCCGCACACGGGCGAGATCTACGCAATGGCCACTGCGCCCCGCTTCAACGCGAACCGCTTCGCGACGACCCGTGCCGACCGGCGGCGCAACCGTGCGGTCACCGATGCCTACGAGCCGGGTTCGACGTTCAAGCTCGTGACCGTCGCGGCCGCTCTCCAGGACCACGTCGTCACGCCGAAGTCCTCGTTCGTGCTGGCACCGACGATCAAGGTCGCCGACCGGACGATCCACGAGGCTCACACGCGCGGGACCGAGCGGCTGACGGTCAAGCAGATCGTCGAGCAGTCGTCGAACATCGGCGCGATCACGATCGCGGAGCGCCTCGGCGCCGGGCAGCTCGCATCGTGGGTGGACAAGTTCGGCTTCGGGTCGAAGACCGGGATCGACTTTCCCGGCGAGTCTCCGGGATTCGCGCTGCCGCTCGACCAGTGGTCGGGATCGACGATCGGCACGGTGCCGATCGGGCACGGCATCGCGGTCACGCCGATCCAGATGGCGCGTGCGTACGCCGCGATCGCGAACGGCGGCGTGCTCGTCCGGCCGCATCTCATCGACCGCATCGACGGGAAGACGGTCGGAGGGAAGCCGGGACGTCGCATCGTCTCGCGTCACGTCTCGGATCAGATGCTGGGGATGCTGCGCGGCGTCGTCCTCGAGGGAACGGGCACCGAGGCCGCGATCCCGGGCTACACCGTGGCCGGCAAGACCGGTACCGCCGCGAAGATCGATCCGGACGGTACGTACTCCACGTCACGCTACGTGGCCTCGTTCGTCGGCATGGTGCCGGCGACGAAGCCGAGGCTCGTGATCATGGTCATGGTCGACGAGCCGCACGGCGACATCTACGGCGGCAGCGTCGCCGCTCCGGCGTTCCGCGAGATCGCCCGCTTCAACCTCCAGCACTTCGAGATTCCTCAGGACGCGCCGCGGTCAGGCCGCTCCGGCGGCTGAGCCCTCGCGGGCTTTCTCTAGCCTTCGCCCGATGCAGCTCGACGCCCTCATCGGGGCTCTTGCGCCGAGCGAGGTGACCAGCGGCCGCGCCTTGGAGATCTCGGAGCTCGCGTACGACACGCGCGACGTGTCGTCGGGCGCGCTCTTCTTCTGCGTTCCCGGGCAGCGCGTCGACGGGCACGACCTCGCGTGGGAGGCGATCGAGCGAGGCGCATCCGCCGTCGTCGTGGAGCGTGCGCTCGACGTCGGCGTCCCCCAGCTCGTCGTGCCGTCGGTCCGCGAGTCGATGGCCGTCGCGGCCGACGTGTTCTTCGGCGAGCCGACCAAGGAGCTCGAGCTCGCCGGGGTCACGGGGACGAACGGGAAGACGACGACGGCGTTCCTGCTGCGGGCGATTCTCGAGGCGGCCGGTCGGCGCCCCGGGCTCGTGGGGACGGTCGAGTGGCAGGTCGGCGGGCAGCGACGTCCGGCGCCGTTCACGACTCCGGAGGCGATCGATCTGCAGCGGCTCTTTCGCGAGATGCTCGACGCCGGCGACCGCAGTGCGGCGGTGGAGGCGAGCTCGCACGGGTCCGCGCTGCGACGGCTCGACCGCGTTCGCTTCGACGCTCTCGTCTTCACGAACCTGACGCAGGACCACCTCGATCTGCACGGGTCGATGGACGAGTACTTCCAGGCGAAGCGGCGTCTCTTCACCGGCGCGCAGCCGCCGCCCGCGGCGATCAACGTCGGCAGTGAGTGGGGTCGTCAGCTGGCCGACGACCTCGAGGACGCGCATCGCGCGCCGCTCGTCACGTTCGGTCTCGCGGACGCGGCGGAGGTCGGCGCGGAGGAGCTCGAGGTCGGTCCCGCGGGGAGCTCGTTTCGTGCTGCCGGCATCGAGATCCGGACGCCTCTGCGAGGGCTCTTCAACGTCGAGAACGTGCTGGGCGCCGTCGCGGCGGCCATCCTGCTCGATCTCGACGAGGACGCCATCGCCGAGGGTGTCGCGGAGATGGCCGCCGTTCCCGGCCGCTTCGAGGCGATCGACGAGGGGCAGCCGTTCGCCGTCGTCGTCGACTACGCGCACACACCCGACTCGCTCGCGACCGTGCTCCGGGCCGCGCGAGATCTCGGCGAGGGGCGCGTGATCGTCGTGTTCGGCGCCGGCGGGGACCGCGACCGTGGCAAACGACCGGTCATGGGAAAGGTCGCAGCCGACAACGCGGAGGTCGTCATCGTGACCTCGGACAACCCGCGCTCCGAGGATCCGCTCGCGATCATCCAGGACATCCTCCAGGGCTCCGGGGTCGACGTCGAGATCGACCCCGACCGGCGGAGTGCGATCGAACGCGCCGTGTCGCTCGCCGAGAGCGGCGACGTCGTCGTCGTCGCGGGCAAGGGCCACGAGCAGGGCCAGGACGTCGGCGGCGTCGTCACGCCGTTCGATGACCGCGAGGTCGCGCGCGAGGCACTGCGGGGACGCTCGTGATCCCGCTCTCCCTCGACGACGTTCGCGCGCTCGATCTCGGCGTGCTCGACGGCGAGGGGGAGATCACCGCGGTGAAGGCCGACTCCCGCGAGGCAGGTCCAGGCGACCTGTTCGTCGCCCTCAACAGCGGCGTGCACTTCGTCGAGGAGGCTCGCGCGCGTGGCGCGGCGACGCTCGTCCCGCACGACCAGGAAGCGGCGCTGGCGGCGCTCGCCTCGCTCGTCCGCGCGAAGAGCACCGCGGATGTCGTCGCCGTCGTCGGCTCGGCGGGGAAGACGACGACGAAGGACATCCTCGGGGCGCTCTGTGCGCCACACGTCGCGACGATCTGGGCGGAGAAGAGCCTCAACAACGAGATCGGACTGCCGCTCACGGTGTGCCGGCTCGAGCCGGAGACGCGCATCCTCGTCACGGAGATGGGCATGCGAGGGCTGGGTCAGGTCGCCGCGCTGTGCTCGATCGCGCGTCCGACGCTCGCCGTCGTCCCGCACATCGGGCCCGAGCACCTCGAACTCCTCGGGACGGTCGAGCGGGTCGCAGGGGCGAACGCCGAGGCGATCGACGCACTTCCCGCAGACGGTGTCGCGGTCGTCCCGGCGCAGAGCCCTCTCGATCCGTTTCTCGTCCGGGAGGACGTCGAGATCCGGCGGTTCTCGCCCGGGGACATCCAGGTCGAGGACCTCGTCACGCGATTCGTGGTCGAGCGGGAGACCGTCGAGCTCGCGCTTCCGTTCACGCAGCGCCACCTGATGGCGAACACGCTCGCCGCGCTCCACGCCTACGACGCCCTCGGGCTGCCGCTCGACCGTGCTGCCGACGGCGTCGAGCGCATCTCGCTCTCGCCGTGGCGCGGGGAGGAGGCGCCGCTACCTGGGGGAGGCTTCGTCGTGAACGACGCGTACAACGCGAACCCCGACTCCATGCGCGCCGCGCTCGTCCATCTCGAAGAGCGCGCGGCCGGCCGGCGCAAGGTCGCCATCCTCGGAGAGATGGCGGAGCTCGGCGACGGGTCCGCGGCGTATCACGACCGCATCGGTGCGCTCGCAGCCGAGCTCGGGATCGACGTGATCGGCGTGGGAGAGGCGGCGCGAAGGTACGAGCCGGCGGCGTGGGTCGCGTCCGCAGACGACGTCGCCGAAGCCGCGCGCGAGTACCTCAGACCCGGCGATGCCGTCCTCGTGAAGGCGTCGCGTGCGGTCGGGCTCGAAGGCATCGCGGACGAGATCACGAACATCGCCCGAGCATGGTCCCTGTCCTCGTAGCGGGCCTCATCGCGATGGTCGCGGCCGTCGTCGTCGGGCCCAAGTTCATCGAGCTCCTCCGCGCCCGCAACCTCGGCCAGCAGATCCGCGCTGAGGGCCCTGCGACCCACGTCGTGAAGCAGGGCACGCCGACGATGGGCGGGCTCCTGATCCTGGCCTCCGCCGTGATTCCGTTCCTCTTCCTCTCGCAGTACACGGCCGAGGGGCTGACCGTCCTCTTCATGACGCTCGGGTGCGCCCTGATCGGGTTCACGGACGACTACCTGAAGCTTCGTCGGCGCCACTCACTCGGCCTCCAGGGCAGGTGGAAGATGGTCGGGCTCGTGGGCGTGACGATCGTCGCGGCCATCCTCCTGAACGAGAGCACGACGTTCTCGACCGACGTCTACGTACCGCTCGTGAACTGGACGCTCGACCTCTCCTGGGGCTACTACGTCCTGCTCTTCCTGCTCATCGGCGGCACGGTGAACGGCGCGAACCTCACGGACGGAATCGACGGGCTGTCGGCGGGGGTGTTCGTGATCATCCTGCTCACGTTCCTCGCGATTGCAGGGATCGCGTGGATCCGCTCCGGCGACCCGGGCGCGCGGAGCGACATGCTCCTCGACATCGCGACCCTCGCGGCCGCGCTCATCGGCGGGACGATCGGATTCCTCTGGTACAACGCCTTCCCGGCCGAGGTGATCATGGGCGACACGGGCCCCTTCGCCCTCGGCGGTGCCATCGCCGGGTTTGCGGTCGTGACCGGCACGGAGATCCTGCTCCCGCTGATCGCCGGGATCTTCGTCATCGAGGTGATGTCGCTGATCATCCAGGTGGTCAGTTTCAAGCGGACCGGGAAGCGGGTCTTCCTGATGGCGCCGATCCACCACCACTTCGAGATGAAGGCGTGGTCGGAGACGAAGATCATGGTGCGGTTCTGGGTCGTCTGCGCGATCTTCTGCGCATCCGGGTTCGCGCTCTTCTACCGCGACTTCCTGCAGTTCTTCCCGCCGTCGTAGAGATGGACGGCTCGGAGCTCGCGGGCAGGCGCGTCCTCGTCGTCGGCCTGGCCCGCTCGGGCGTGGCGGCGGCCGAGGTGCTCGTCCGGAACGGCGCGACGGTGATCGGCTTCGACCGCGACGAGTCGCTCGACGCCGGGAGGCTCCCGGACTTCGGCGTCGAACTCCACACAGGACGCGAGGAGGAGAGGCTGCTACAGGGGATCGATCTCGTCGTGAAGAGCCCGGGAGTCCCGGGTGAGACGCTGCTCGTGGAGGGCGCCCGTGCGCGCGACGTCCCGGTCTGGAGCGAGATCGAGCTCGGCTCTCGCCTGCTTCCGAACCCCATCCTCGGCGTGACAGGCACGAACGGGAAGACGACGACGAGCGAGCTTCTCGGCGCGGTCTTTCGGTCCGCGGGGAGATCCGTCGAGGTCGCGGGGAACGTGGGCCGCCCGCTGACGTCGCTCGTCGGTTCGATCGCGGACGACGCGTGGGTCGTCTGCGAGCTCTCGTCGTTCCAACTCGAGGACGTCGAGACCCTGCGGCCGCACGTCGGAGTCCTTCTCAACCTCGAGCCCGACCATCTCGACCGCCACGGCACGTTCGACGCCTACGCCGACGCGAAGCTGCGGATGTTCGAGCTGCAGACGGCCGACGATGCGGCGGTCCTCCCGCATGGGTTCGGCGCCGTCCCGGGGGAGGGGCGGCGCATCGAGTTCGCGGGCGACGACGACCTTCCGGCCGAGCCACGCCTCCCCGGGCCTCACAACCGTGAGAATGCTGCCGCGGCTACCGCCGCGGCGCGCGCCGCCGGGATCGGCGACGCGGCGATCGCCCACGCGTTGACGACCTTCGAGGGCGTCGCGCATCGCATCGAGCTCGTGCGCGAGCTCGCAGGAGTGCGCTACGTGAACGACTCGAAGGGGACGAACGTCGCGGCTGCGCTGCGCGCGCTCGCGAGCTTCCCCGAGTCCGACCTGCACGTGATCCTCGGCGGCCGTGGCAAGCACGAGCCGTACGCGCCTCTCGCTGCCGCCTTCAAGCCAGGGGACCGTGCGTATCTCATCGGCGAGTCGGCAGATGCGATTGCCGGCGCGCTGCGGGAGGGCGGCGTGCCGTTCGTCGAGTCCGGCACGCTCGAGCACGCCCTCGCCGAGGCGCAAGGTGCGGCGAAGCCGGGAGACGTCGTTCTGCTGTCGCCGGCGTGCGCGAGCTTCGACCAGTTCCGCGACTTCGAGGCGCGCGGCGAGGCGTTCCGTGCGCTCGTCGAGGAGCTCGCATGAAGCGCGGCGACGGGCACACCGACCAGAAGATCGTCGCGTTCGTGACGCTCGGCCTCGTCGCGTTCGGGCTCGTGATGGTCTACAGCGCGACCTCGGCATCCGCCGCGATCGGCAACGGCGACCCGATGAGCTTCCTCAAGCGCCAGGCGGTCTACGCGCTGATCGGCCTCGTGCTCATGACCGTCGCGTCCCGCTTCGACTACCACCGCCTGCGCTACTTCTCGGCGCCGCTCCTGCTCACCGCGCTCGTGCTCTGCACCGCTGTTCTCGTCCTCGGGCCTGCGATCAACGGTGCCCGCCGCTGGTTCGTCTTCGGCCCGGCGAGCTTCCAGCCGTCCGAGCTCGCGAAGCTCGCGCTCTGCCTGTTCGCTGCCGTCTACCTCTCGCGGCGGCGGACGCCGCGGACGTTCGGCGAGCTCTTGAAGCCGCTCGGCCTGCTCACGGCGATCTTCTGCGCGCTGATCGTCGTCGAGCCCGACCTCGGGACGACGATCACGATCTGCGGGATGATGCTCGCGCTCCTGCTGGTCGCGGGCGTTCCGATCCGGCTCCTCGCCACCGCCAGCATCCTTGCGCTCGGGATGGGGCTTCTGGCGATCTACATGGAGCCCTACCGGCGCGCGCGCGTCTTCAGCTTCCTCGACCCGTGGAAGGACGCCCAGGGAGCGGGCTTCCAGATCGTGCAGGCGACGATCGGCATCGGGTCTGGAGGCGTGACCGGGGCCGGGCTCGGCGAGGGCGTGGGGAAGATCTCGTACCTGCCGGAGGCGCACACGGACATGATCTTCGCCGTGATCGGAGAGGAGCTCGGTCTCATCGGCGCGACGCTCGTCATCGGCGCGTTCGCCGTCCTCGCGGTCGTGGGCTTCCGGATCGCGCTGCGCTGCGAGGACCCGTTCGGAAAGCTCCTCGCTGCGGGCATCACCGCCCTCGTCTGCGGGCAGGCTGCGATCAACCTCGCCGCGGCGCTCGGGATCGCCCCGCTCACCGGCATCCCGCTCCCGTTCGTCTCGTACGGCGGGTCGAGTCTCATCGTCCTGCTCGCCGCCGTGGGTGTTCTCCTTAACATCGCCGTCAATGGACGAGTCGTCACAGCTTCGGTGCGTGATCGCGGCCGGCGGGACAGCCGGTCACGTTCGTCCCGCGCTGGCAGTCGCGGAAGCGCTGCGCGCGCGCGGAGCGAGCGTGACGTTCGCCGGGTCGCCCGACCGCGTCGAGTCGCAGCTCGTTCCTGAGGCAGGCTTCGAGCTCGATACGTTCGCCGTCTCGGGATTCCCGCGACGCATCGGCCTAGGGCTCCTGCGTGCACTGTCGCAGGCCGTGCGCGCGCCGTTCGCGTGCAGCCGAATCCTCGGTCGCCGGAAGCCCCACGTCGTGCTCGGCGGGGGCGGCTACGTGGCCGGGCCGATGGTGCTCGCCGCGCGTCTGCGTGGCATTCCCACCGCGCTGACCGAGGCGGACGCGCACTTCGGGCTCGCGAACCGGCTCGCGGCGCCGTTCGCGCGCAGGGTCTTCCTCGCCTACTCGATCCCCGGCAGGAACGGCAGGAAGTACGAAGTCGTCGGACGCCCGATTCCCGTCGCGCATCTCGGCGCGAGCAGGGAGGAGGGGCGCGAGCGGTTCGGGCTCCCCGCGGAGGGACGGGTGCTCGCGATCTTCGGCGGTCTCGCCGGCGCTCAGGCGCTGAACGACCTCGCGATCGAGGCGTTCGGCGTGAGTGGGCCTGCCGTCCTGCACGTGTCAGGGGAGCGCGACTACGAGGCGGTGCGCGCGCGTGTGCAGCGCGAGGACTACGTCCTGGTCGCCTCGACGGACCACTTCGGAGCGGCCCTGGCGGCGGCGGATCTCGCGATCTCCCGCGCCGGCGGCACGGTGTGGGAGCTGGCGGCCGCCGGAACACCGGCGATCCTCGTCCCCTATCCGCACGCGACGGCCGACCACCAGGCCCTGAACGCGCGCTACTTCGCCGACGGCGGAGGTGCGGTCGTCGTCGACCAGAGCCGGCTGTCGGAGGTTCCCGCCCTTGCGGTCGAGCTTCTCGGCGACAGCGCTCGGCTGGCGTCCATGCACGACGCGATGCTTGCGCTCGCGAAGCCGCAGGCAGCTGACGTCGTCGCGGACGAGTTGCTCGCCCTGGCCGGGTCGAGGCGATGACCGTGCAGCCGCTCGCGGGGCGTCGCATGTACTTCGTCGGGATCGGCGGCGCGGGCCTCTCCGCGTACGCGAACTTCGCCCGGGCGTGGGGCGCCGAGGTGCGGGGCTGGGATCAGCGGGAGACCATCTTCCTCGAGGCGGTCGAGGGGATCCGGATCGACATCGGTGGCGAGCCGACGCCGCCTGCGGGGTACGAGGTGGTGGTCTCGACGGCCCATGCCGGGCGCGTCGAGGGTCGTTCGCGCGCCGAGCTCCTCGCGGAGCTCGTCGGGCTGCGCAAGGCGATCGTGGTGGGAGGCGCGCACGGGAAGACGACGACGACGGCGATGATCGCGTTCGTCCTGCGCGAGCTTGGTCTCGACCCGGCCTGGATCATCGGTGGAGTCGTCCCGCAACTCGGGGGGAACGCCGGGACCGGCGCCGGCTGGCTCGTCGTCGAGGGAGACGAGTCCGACCGTTCGATCGGGCTGCTCGAGCCGGAGATCGCCGTTGTCACGAACGTCGAGCTCGACCATCACGGGACGTACGCATCCGAAGCGGAGCTCGCGGCCTTCTTCGAGGAATGGCTCACGCGCGCGCCGTCGGCCGTCAGAGGCTGGGAGCTCGAGCCCGTGGAGCTCGAGCTCGCCGTGCCCGGCGAGCACAACCGCAGGAATGCGGCGGCTGCGCTCGCGGCGCTCGAGCTCGCGGGCGTGGATCGAGACGATGCAGCTCGCGCGCTGACGGGGTTCGCCGGCGTCGGCCGGCGGTTCGAGCTCGTCGGCGAGCGTGGAGGTGTGCGCGTGATCGACGACTACGGCCACAACCCAACCGAAATCGCGGCGGCGCTCGCGACGGCGCGCGAGCTTGGCCCGCGCTCACTCGTCGCCGTCTACCAGCCCCACGTCTACGAGCGGACCCGCCAGCTGCACCACGAGCTCGGAGCGGCGCTCGGCCTGGCCGACGGCGCGATCGTGACCGACGTGATCGGTGGACGAGACGCTCCGCTCCCCGGCGTCGACGGAAAGGTCGTGCTCGACGAGGTCCCGAGCGGCCTCCGTCGCGGCTGGGCGCCCACCCTCGACGATGCGGCGGCGCTCGCGCTCGCCTGGGCCCGTCCGGGAGATGTCGTCGTCACGCTCGGCGTCGGAGAGCCGTGGCGCGTTGCACGCGCCATCGTCGATGGGCTGCCGGCGTGATCGAGCTCGAGCGCGACGTCCCGCTCGCGAAGCTGACGACCATCGGTACCGGTGGACTTCCGACCGCGCTGGCGCGTCCGCGAACCGTGGCCGAGCTGAAGGACGTGCTGCGCCACGCACGCGACGAGGGTCTCCCGGTGCACGTCGTCGGCCTCGGCTCGAACGTCCTGGCGGCAGACCAGGGGCTCGATGCGGTCGTCGTTCGCCTCGAAGGTGAGCTCGCTGCCGTCTCGGTGGATGGTGACGTGCTCAGAGCCGGCGGTGGAGCGGCCAATGCCGTCTGCCTCCATCGCGCGCGCGACGCCGGCCTCGGAGGCTTCGAGTTCGCGTGTGCGATCCCCGGCACCGCCGGCGGTGGCGTGTTCATGAACGCGGGCGCGTACGGCCGCGACTGGTCGGAGATCCTGGTACGCGCGCTCGTGGTCTCGGCCGAACGCGAGGAATGGAGGACGCCATCCGAGCTGCGCCTGGCGTACCGGCACTCGGGCCTCGTGCCGGGTGAGGTCGTGGCTGGGGTCGAGTACCGGCTCGATCCCCGATCGCCCGACGAGATCAGGGCGACCGTGGCGGAGCTGATCGCACGCCGTAAGGCCACGCAGCCCACGAACAAGCGCACGTTCGGAAGCGTGTTCAAGAACCCGCCCGGAGATGCCGGAGCGGGGAGGATGCTCGAGCTCTGCGGGCTCAAGGGGTTTCGGAGCGGTGGCGCGCAGATCTCACCGAAGCACGCGAACTTCGTGGAGAACGCAGGCGGCGCGACGAGCGCCGACTGTGTCGCGGTGATGGCCGAGGCCCGGCGTCGCGCGCATGTGGAGTTCGGCGTCGAGCTGCAGCGCGAGGTCGTCTTCCTCGGGCTCCCCGAGCTGCCGTCGCTGACGTAGGAAGCACCCCACCCGCGCCGAATCCAGGCGCATGGTCGGGGGACGAAGCGAACGTGGATCGCGTCGGCATGCTGCTGCGGCAAGCGTCGTCGTCCCGTTTCCGCGAGGTGCGGCCGGTGCTCGCCTGGATCTCGTCCGCTTCGTCCCGTCCGGCCGCTCGCTCGCTGCGACCTTCGGCCTGCTCGTCGCCATTGGAGTCGCCTACTGGCTCGCGTACTCGACTCCGCTCTTCGCGGTGCACCGGGTCGAGATCAGCGGCGCTCCGCCGGCGCTCCAGCGCCAGGTCTCTCGCGCGACGGAGGATCTCGTCGGACGCAGTCTCGTCTCGATCCATCCTGAGGAGGTGGAGGGTGCGCTGCGTGCGTTGCCCGCTGTCGCGGGCGCATCCGTCGACCGCGCCTTTCCGAACACGCTCGTCGTGAGGATCGCGCCCGAGCGCGCGGTCGCCGTGATCCGCACCGGTAAATCGGCCTGGCTCGCGACCGGCGGAGGCAAGGTCATCCGTGCGATCCCGGTCGGCACGCAACGCGGAATGCCGCGGCTGTGGGTCGCTCGCGGCGCGACGATCAGGCTCGGTGGGCAGATCCCAGGCGGGCTCGTCCCCGCCACGCGGGCGCTTGCGGCCGCCCATGTCGCAGGCCTCGGCGGACGTGTCAAGGGCGTCCGCACCACGGGCGAGGAGCTGACGCTCGTCCTCCGCCACGGCACCGAGTTGCGGCTCGGACGCGACCGGGACATCGGCATGAAGCTCGCCATCGCTCGAAGGGTCATTCCCCTCGTGGGCAGCGGGACGACGTACATCGATGTGAGCGTCCCCCAGAGACCCGTGGCCGGGTAACTCTCAAGTCTCAGGTAGAGGCTGAAGGTTGTCGCCTGCGCGATCGTTGACATGCCGACGCAGGAGCCCTACCCTCGGGGGCGAAGGGTGTGCGAACACTCGCACGTTCAATGCGAACTTCACCTTGAGGTGACTTGAGACATGAGCAATCAGCTGGGTAGCTACCTCGCCGTCATCAAGGTCGTCGGGATCGGCGGCGGCGGCACGAACGCCGTCACGCGTATGGTCGAGGCCGGAGTGACCGGCGTCGAGTTCGTCGCGGTCAACACCGACGCGCAGGCCCTCCTCATGACGGAGGCCGACGAGAAGATCCACATCGGGTCGAAGGCGACGCGCGGTCTCGGTGCGGGCGCGAACCCGAGCGTCGGCACGGCCGCGGCGGAGGAGAGCCGTGACGAGCTGAAGGAGGCGCTGAAGGGTGCGGACATGGTGTTCGTCACCGCCGGCGAAGGTGGCGGCACCGGGACCGGTGGCGCACCGATCGTCGCGCAGATCGGTCGCGAGCTCGGCGCCCTCACCGTCGGCGTCGTCACGCGTCCGTTCGGCTTCGAGGGAAAGCTGCGCGCTGATCAGGCCGAGCAAGGGATCCAGGCGCTGCGGGAGAGCGTGGACACACTGATCGTGATCGAGAACGACCGGCTGTTGCAGGTCGTGGAGCGCGATACGCCGGTGACCGAGGCGTTCCGCATGGTCGACGACATCCTCAGGCAGGGCGTCCAGGGCATCACCGACCTGATCACGGTCCCCGGGCTCATCAATCTCGACTTCGCCGACGTGCGCACGATCATGCGCGAGGCGGGCTCGGCGCTCATGGGGATCGGAACCGCCAAGGGCGGGAATCGCGCGGTCGACGCAGCGCAGGCGGCGATCTCGTCGCCGCTCCTCGAGACGACGCTCGACGGTGCGACGGGCGTCCTCGTCAACTTCACGGGCGGCCCGGATCTCGGACTGGCCGAGGTCGACGAAGCCGCGCACATCATCACGAACGCCGCCGACTCGAACGCGAACGTCATCTTCGGCGCCGTGATCGACGAGGCCATCGGCGACGAGATCCGCGTGACGGTCATCGCGACGGGCTTCGGAGCTCGGCCGCGGCGCAGGCGCTCGGAGAGCCCGGTCGCGGTCGGCACCTCGTCCGAGCGTCAGCCCGCGTTCTCCGCGCCGAGCGTCCGCGACGTCGAGATCGACATCCCGAGCTTCCTCAAGGAGGACTGAGGTTCTGCGCAAGACCGGAACTCGGCTAGCGCCGAGTTTCCGGTCGCGCGCGGATCCCTGAAGGCGGCCGCTTCGCGGCCGCATCGCATCGCACCTTCGGCGTCGGTGCGACACCGGCTAGGCATTAGAGTCGCGTTTCGTGGAAGCGACGTTGAAGCGGACGCCGCTCTTCGAGCGCCACGTCGCGCTGGGGGCGCGCATGGTGCCGTTCGCGGGCTACGAGATGCCCGTCCAGTACGAGGGCGTCATCCCCGAGCACAAGGCCGTTCGCAACGACGCCGGCGCATTCGACGTGTCGCACATGGGCGAGCTCCATGTCGACGGCCCGACGGCGCAGGCGTTCCTCCAATCCGTACTCTCCAACGACGTCGACCGGCTGGCGGACGGCGACGCGCAGTACACGCTGCTGACGAACGACGGCGGCGGGATCATCGACGACCTCATCCTCTACCGCTTCGCCCACGGGCAGTTCTATCTCGTCGTCAATGCGTCGAACCGCGAGCCGGCGTACGCTTGGCTCAAGGAGCGCGAGCCGCACGGCTGCGAGGTGCGCGACGCATCCGACGAGTACGGTCTCGTCGCCGTGCAAGGCCCACGTGCGCTCGAGCGGCTCGGCCTTCCGGCGGCCCCGGCGTTCACGCACGCGATGGGCGAGGTCGACGGAGTCGAGGTGATGATCGCGCGCACCGGGTACACGGGCGAGCAGGGCGTCGAGCTGTGCTGTGCCGAGGACGAGGTCGTGGCGCTCTGGGACGCGATCCTCGGGCGCGGGGTCGTGCCGTGCGGCCTCGGCGCGCGCGACACGCTGCGGCTCGAGGTCTGCTACCCGCTCCACGGCAACGACATCACGACCGAGACCGACGCGATGTCGGCAGGGCTCGGCTGGGCGTGCGCGCTCGACACGGAGTTCACCGGAGTCGAGGCGCTGCGCGAGATCAAGGCCTCCGGCCCGAAGCGGCGACTCGTCCCCTTCGTCATGGAGGAGCGCGCGGTCCCGCGCCAGGGGATGCCGATCGAGGGCGGGGGCGAGGTGACGTCGGGGACGCACTCGCCGATGCTCGACGTCGGCATCGGGATGGGCTACGTCCCGTCCGCGGCGGCCTCACCGGGCACCGAGCTCGTCGTCGACGTCCGCGGGAAGCCCCGGCGCGCACGCGTCGTCAAGAAGCCGATCTATCGGAAGGAGACCTAGTGCCCGCAGCAGAGAGCTACCCGGACGACCTTCGCTACCACGCCGAGCACGACTGGGCGCGCATCGACGGCGACGAGGCGACGCTCGGGATCACGTGGTTCGCACAGGACTCCCTCGGCGAGCTCGTGCACTACGAGGCGCCCGAGGTCGGCTCGTCGGTCTCGAAGGACACGTCGTACGGCGAGGTGGAGTCGGTCAAGGCCGTCTCGGACATCGTCGCACCGCTGTCCGGCGAGGTCCTCGAGGTCAATGGGAAGGTCGTCGACGAGCCGGAGACCGTGAACTACGACCCGTACGGCGAGGGCTGGCTGATCCGCATCCGGATGTCGGACGCGTCCGAGGTCGACGCACTGATGGACGCGGGCGCGTACCGCGCGCACGTCGCCGAGCAGTAGCTCGATGGGCTACCTCAGCCTCACCGACGCCGACCGCGCGGAGATGCTCGCCGCGATCGGCGTCTCCTCGTTGGACGAGTTGTTCGACCAGATCCCTCCTGGTGTCCGGTTCGGGCGCGAGCTCGAGGTCCCGCCGGCGCTCGGCGAGGCGGAGCTCGCGCGGCATCTCGAGGAGCTCGCGTCGAGAAACGTGCACACGGGCTCGGAGCTCTCCTTCGTCGGCGCTGGGATCTACGACCACTACGTCCCCTCGGTGGCCGACGTCGTGCTCTCCCGCGGCGAGTTCCTGACCGCGTACACGCCGTACCAGCCCGAGATGAGCCAGGGCACGCTGCAGGCGATCTTCGAGTACCAGACCGTCATCTGCGAGCTGACCGGGATGGACGTGTCCAATGCGTCCGGGTACGACGGCTGCACGGTCGCGGCCGACGCGTGCTTCGTCGCGCGGCACGTCTCCGACCGGCGGAAGGTGGTCCTCGCGGAGACGCTGAACCCGCAGGTGCGGCAGGTCGTGAAGACATACGCGCGCGGGTTCGGGTTCGAGGTCGTCGAGCTCGGCCATCGGGACGGGGTCGTCGATCCGGACGAGCTCGGGGCCGCCGCATCCGATGCGGCAGCCGTGTTCTTCCAGCAGCCGAACTTCCTCGGCTGCCTCGAGGACGCGCCGGCGCTCGCCGCCGCCGCCAACGATGCGGGCGCGCTGTCCGTGGCACACGTGGACCTCATGTCCCTCAGCGTGCTCGAGTCGCCGGGCGCGTACGGATGCGCGCTCGCGATCGGCGAGGGGCAATCGGCCGGGAACTGGCCCTCCTACGGTGGGCCGCACTACGGCTTCCTCGCGTCGCGCTCCGACTACGTCCGGCGGATGCCGGGGCGGATCGTCGGGGAGACGGTCGACGCGGACGGACGCCGTGCATACGTGCTCACGCTGCAGACGCGCGAGCAGCACATCCGCCGCGAGAAGGCGACGTCGAACATCACGACGAACCAGACCCTGCTCGCGCTCGCCGGGCTCGCGACCCTGTCCTGGCTCGGCCCCGAAGGGCTGCGCGAGGTGGGGGAGACCTGCCTCGCGCTCTCGCAGTACGCCCGGGAGCGCGTCCCGCTCGAGCCGGCCTTCGACCAGCCGGTCTTCAAGGAGGTCGCGTTCCGGACGCCGATGCCCGCGCGTGAGCTCGTTCGCCGCGCCCGCGAGCGCGGTGTGAACCCGGGCTACGCGCTCGGCCGTGACTACGAGGGCATGGAAGACGTTCTCCTCGTCGCGGTCACGGAGAAGAAGACCGTCGAGGACCTCGACCGGCTCGCGTCCGTGATCGAGGAGGTGTGCGCATGACCGCCGAGCCTGGACGGGCCTGGCGCGACACCCCGCTCGTCTTCGAGCGCTCCCGACCGGGCCGACGCGCGGGACGTCCGCCGCGTCCCGATCTGCCGGTGCCGGAGCTGCCGGGCTCCCTGCGTCGCTCGCAGCCTCCGCGCCTGCCGGAGCTCGCCGAGCCGGAGATCGTGCGCCACTTCACCGCGCTCGCCGACCGCACGTTCGGCGTGGACACCGGCTTCTATCCGCTCGGCTCCTGCACGATGAAGCACAACCCGCGCGTGCACGAGCGGCTGGCGGCGCTTCCGGGGTTCCGCGACCTTCACCCGCACGCAGAGGACGAGGACGCCCAGGGCGCACTGGAGCTCATGTGGAACCTGCAGGAGATCCTCGCGGAGATCGCCGGGCTACCGGCCGTGACGCTGCAACCGGCGGCGGGCTCGCAGGGGGAGTTGACCGGGCTGATGCTCATGCGCGCGTACTTCGACGAGCGCGGCGAGGAGCGCGACACCATCATCACCGCGGACACGGCGCACGGCACGAATCCGGCGAGCGTCACGATGGCGGGGTACCAACTCGCGCGCGTGGAGACCGACGCGCGCGGCAACCTCGACCTCGCGGACCTGCGCGCCAAGGTGAACGAGCGGACGGCAGGCCTCATGCTCACCAACCCCTCGACGCTCGGGCTCTTCGACGAGGGGATCGAAGAGGTGGCCGAGATCTTCCACGGCGCGGGCGCGCTCCTCTACTACGACGGCGCGAACCTCAACGCCGTCGTCGGCCTCTCGCGGCCGGGCGACATGGGGTTCGACATCGTCCACTACAACCTCCACAAGACGTTCTCGCAGCCGCACGGCGGAGGCGGCCCGGGTGGAGGCCCGGTCGCAGTGCGTGAATCCATCGAGCCGTACCTACCCGCGCCGGTCGTCGTGCGCGACGGCGACGTCTTCCGCCTCGACCATGACCGGCCGAAGTCGATCGGGCGGGTGCGCGGGTTCGCAGGGCCGTTCGGCGTGTTCGTCCGCGCGTACGCGTACATGCGTGCCTACGGGCCGGAGCTCCGCGATATGTCCGAGGTCGCGGTGCTGAACGCGAACTACGTGCTCGCGCGGCTCCGCGACGCCTACGACCTGCCGTACGACCGACACTGCATGCACGAGTTCGTGCTCTCGGCGCGCAACCTGAAGCGCGAGCACGGGATCACGGCACTGGACGTCGCGAAGCGGCTCATGGACTACGGGATCCATCCGCCGACGGTGTACTTCCCGCTCGTCGTGCCCGAGGCCCTGATGATCGAGCCGACGGAGACCGAGCCGAAGGAGCGGCTCGACGATTTCGTCGACGCGATGCTCGCGATCGCGCAAGAGGCGGCCGAGTCACCCGAGGTGCTGAAGTCGGCGCCGCATGGACGGCCGGTCCGCCGGCTCGACGAGGTGCGCGCCGCGAAGCAGCCGGTGCTGCGCTACCTCTTCGACGAGCATCCGGCACTCGTCACCTAGCCGTCGGCCGGCTCCCAGAGCTCGAAGCGGTTTCCCTCCGGGTCGGAGGCCCGGCCGAACCGCCCGATGCCCTCGAGCGTCTCGACTCGATCGTCCACCTCGACACCTGCTTCGCGAAGCTGCTCGAGCAGCGCGTCGAGATCCGAGACCGTGTAGTTGACCATCGCCTGCCTGTCGGCCGGCCAGTAGTCGGTGTCGTGCGCGAACGTCGACCAGACGGGGTTGGGGTGGTTCGCGGCGAATGCCCCGTAGGTCTGGCCGGTATCCAGCGGGATGCCGAGGTGCCGTGCGTACCACGCGGCCAGCGCGTCCGCGTCCTGCGCGCGCAGGAACACGCCGCCGATGCCGGTTACACGCTCCACGGCTCCCCGCTCGCCCTCATCCGCGTGCCTCCGCCTGCCGGGCCGAGACGCGTCGAGTGGATGCACGCAAGCATCCACGTTCCGCTCGGCTCGTCGAACCCGACGACCACCTCCTCACCGTCCCACGAGCGGATGAGGTCCTCGGGCACGGTGGGAACCTACCGCTCCCTGGTGGAAGCAAGCTGCCCGCACGCCGCCTCGATGTCGCGCCCGCGTGTGAGTCGCACGGTCGACGGGATGCGCGCCCGGTCGAGCACGGCCTTGAAGCGCTCGATGTCCTCTCTCGACGAGCCCGCGTAGAGACCCGTCGGGTTGTACGGGATGAGGTTGACCTTGAACGCGTCGCGGTCGAGGACACCGGCGAGCGCCTTCGCGTCCGCGGGCGAGTCGTTCACGCCGGCGAGCATCACGTACTCGACGAAGACCTTCCGGCGCCGCAGCGCGACGTAGCGGCGGCACTCGGCGAGGACGTCGGAGAGCGGGTAGCGGTCGTTCACCGGCATGAGCGTCGACCGCTTGGCCGGATCGGCGGCGTGGAGTGAGAGCGCGAGCCGGATCGGGGCGTCGACCTCGTCGACGAATCGACGGAGGCCGGGCATCCACCCGACCGTCGAGATGGTCGTGCGGCGTGACGTGATCCCGAGATCGGGGAGCCGCCGGGCCGACTCGAGCACCGCGTCGACGTTGAGGAACGGCTCGCCCATGCCCATGTACACGGCGTGGTTCACGGCCTCACGTCGACGGAAATGGAGCGCCTGGTCGACGATCTCCGACGTGGTCAGGTTCCGGCCGAACCGCATCGCTCCGGTGGCGCAGAACGTGCACGTCAGCGGACAGCCGGACTGCGAGGAGAGACAGAGCGAGCAGCGGCCGTCGCGGTAGCGCATGAGCACCGCCTCGACCGGATGCCCGTCGGCGGTCCGGAAGAGCGCCTTCACCGTGCCGTCGGTCGACTCGCGCTCGGTGACGAGCTCGAGCGTCGAGAACGGCACGGCCCGGGAGAGCTCCCCCCGCAGCTCCTTCGGCAGCGTCGTCATCTCGTCGTACGAGGCGACGCCGCGCGCCGTCCACTCCCAGACCTGCCGCGTCCTGTAGGAGGGCGCCCCGCGCTCGGCCAGTGTCCGCTCGAGGAGCGCGAGGTCCATGCGGAGGACGGTAGCGTCCGGGCGATGATCGATCTCCGCTCCGACACCGCGACGCAACCCTCCGAGGCGATGCGCCGCGCGATCGCCGAGGCGGTCGTCGGCGACGAACAGAAGCGCGAGGACCCGAGCGTCAACGCGCTCCAGGAGAGGGCCGCTGCGCTGCTCGGGCAGGAGGCCGCGATCTTCGTGCCGACCGCGACGATGGCGAACCAGATCGCGCTCAAGCTCCTGGCTCGGCCCGGGGACGTGCTGATCGCCGAGGAGCACGCACACGTCGTGATCTACGAGTACGGCGGGACCGCGGCGCACGCGGGGCTGATGACGTTCGCGATTCCGGGCGACCGTGGGCGAATGAGTTCCGAGCAGGTTCGCCGCGCCGCCGAGCCGAGCACGAAGGTCGCGGACCAGCGCGCTGCGGTGCTCGCGCTCGAGAACACGCACAACAGCTCGGGCGGACGCGTCTGGCCGCTCGACGAGCTCGGCTCCGTGGTGGCGACCGCGCGCGACTGCGGGCTCGGCGTGCACCTCGACGGAGCGCGGCTGCTCAACGCGGCCGTCGCACTCGGGGTCGAGCCGGCGGAGATCTCGGGCCGCTTCGACACGGTGACCCTCTGCCTCTCGAAAGGGCTCGGCTGCCCGCTCGGCGCGCTCCTCGCCGGATCGCACGAGCTGATGGCGCGCGCGTGGAGGGAGAAGCACCTCTTCGGCGGCGCGATGCGCCAGGCGGGGATCGTCGCGGCTGCGGGGGTCTACGCGCTGGAGCACAACATCGAGCGTCTCGCCGAGGATCATGCGCGCGCCCGCAGGCTCGCCGAGACGCTGGCCGCAGCCGGTGTCCTCGTCGACCTCGAGCAGGTCGAGACGAACTTCGTCCAGATCGACGCTGCGCGTCTCGGCCTCGAGCGCTCGGACGCGCTCGCGCGCCTCGCGGCTGCGGGCGTCGGGCTCTCCTCCACGATCCATCCGACGGTGATGCGGGCCGTAACTCACCTCGACGTGTCCGACGACGACATCGACCGCGCGGGCGACCTGATCCCGCGCGCGCTCGGCGTCGGCTAGCGGTCGCCGACGAGGAAGAACGTGACCGCCACGGCGGCGTAGCCGGCGAGGAGGAGCCACCCGCGACCGCGGCTCGACTGCCCGCCCCAAAGGATGATCGCCGCGTAGAGCACCGAGCCCGCGAGCGCGGCGATCTCGACCGGCCGGAAGCTGAGGGAGAGCGGGTCGATGAGCCACGAGAGGAGCGCCACCGCCGGGATGAGGAACACGGCGACCTGCGCCGCCGACGACAGTGCGATCTCCGCTGCGAGCGAGATCTTCCCTCGCGATGCGACGACGACCGCGCCGCCGTGCTCTGCGGCGTTCCCGACGATCGCGACGATGACGGCCGAGACGAAGAAGTCACTGAGCCCGACCTGATGCGCGAACTCCTCGAGCGAGCCGACGAGGATCTCGGCGACCAGCGCGGTCACGACGGTCGCGAGCGCGAGGACGCCGAGCGAGGCCCGTAGTGACCAGGCGTCGACCTCGTCGTCGGAGGAGACGTGCCTCGCGCTGTGCCGGCGGAGCGAGTACCAGGTGACGACGACGTAGACGAGCAGGAGCACGACGGAGATCGCCGCGGAGATCCGCGCGAGGCCGTCCGTGTCCGGATCGCCGTTCCAGCCCGGGATCGAGGGAATGAGGAAGAGCGCGGTCGCGAATGCGACGAGGCCGAACGACAGGAAGCTCGAGAAGCGGTCGACCGTTCCGCGCCCACCGGCGAGGAGTGACGCGCCGAGAACGAGGAGCAGGTTGCCGATCACGCTTCCGGAGAGCGATCCGCGCACGACGTCGGTGAGCCCGTCGTTCACGGCGATGAGCGCGATGATCAGCTCCGGAGCATTACCGAAGGTCGCGTTCAGGAAGCCGCCGATGCCTGGACCGGTGTGCTCGGCCGCGTGCTCCGTCGCTTCCCCGATCAGCCACGCGAGCGGAATCAGCGAGATCGCCGCGAGGACGAACTCGACGGTCGCGGACGGATGCACCGCGTAGTGGAGCGCGATCGTGATCGGCGCGAGGGCAAGCGATGCAAAGAGGGCTCGCCGGATCACCGTCGCGGACCCTACCGACGCCGCGCTGGGGCTTCCGCGCCTGTCGCCACTGCCTGAAAACCGCGTTCTTGTCAAGTCTTGCGCGCGGTGACACGGCGGGCACACAATCGGGGCGTGGAAGAAACCGTCGCAGGGGTCGAGCTCCCTCTCCGGATCCAGGACGAGGTCGCCTGCCGCCATTGCGACGTCCACTGCGAGAAGGTCGTGTACCCCGGCGCGTGCCTGCGGATGGCGTGCCCGTTCGTGTACGCGTACGAGGCGTGGGGGCACAAGTACGTCGGGTGCATGCAGAAGATCTACGCCGTGGAGATCGACCTCGAGCTACTCGAGGAGGCGGAGACGGGCCGTTCGGGCTTCGGCGCAGTCCGCGCCCACCGGGCGCCGCTTCCGATGTGCGAGGTCGAGGTCGTCGGCACGTACCCGCATCGCGAGGACGACCTGGGCTGCCGCATCCCCGAGTTCCACGAGCTGCCTCGCGAGCGCGCGACGTTCCGCGTGTTCGCCCGCGTCGGCGATTAGGTTTGCGCAAGACGGGACGTCCGCTAGTCGCGGACATCCCGTCGCGCGAAGACCCCTGAAGCGGCCGCTTCGCGGCCGGCTGAGCTTTGCGCCAGACCCGAAATCGGCTAGAGCCGAGTTTCGGGTCGCGCGAAGACCCCTGAAGCGGCCGCTTCGCGGCCGGCTGAGCTTTGCGCCAGACCCGAAATCGGCTAGCGCCGAGTTTCGGGT
>DASUFC010000041.1:0-3976 GCA_036274755.1 Gaiellaceae bacterium | reverse complement strand
CGTCATCGATTCGGGGATCGCGACCGGGTCGGACTCCTTCTGACCCTCCGGCGACATGTAGGCGCACATGTGGAGGACGTCGACGATGCCCGTCAGCTCGTGCTCGGCCCCGATCGGGATGTGCACGGCGACGCACTTCGACGAGAACTGATCCTGGATCTGGCCGAGCGTGCGGAAGAAGTCGGCCCGCTCGCGGTCGAGCATGTTGACGACGAGAACGCGTGCGAGGCCGAGGTCCTCGGCGAGCTTCTTGACGCGGGCGGTGCCGACCTCGAAGCCCATGACGCCGGAGACCACGACGAGCGCGCCATCGACGACGCGCAGCGCGCAGCGCGCCTCGCCCTGGAACGACGGGTCGCCCGGGCAGTCGACGAGGTTGATCTTCCGGCCGTGCCAGTCCGTGTGGGTGAGGGTGAGGGAGATGGAAACAGCGCGCCGCTGCTCGTCCTCGTCGGAGTCGGACACCGTCGTTCCGGCCTCGATCGTCCCGAGCCGGTTCACCTCGCCGGTCTGGAACAGGAGCGCTTCCACGAGGGACGTCTTGCCCGTCCCGCGATGACCGACGACGGCGACGTTGCGGATCTTCCCTGGCTCGGTTGCGGCCATGTGCGCGCGCTCCTCCTCGTTCCGTGGGTGCTGCGGCAATCGTAGTCCCGGGCGGCTCCGCAGCTAGGGGGAGCCGTCGAGCGCGGCGAGGTCTCGGCGGAACCGGGCAGTAAAACGGCGGAATCCGCGTTCCTCACTGCTGCGGGCGAGCTCCTCGAGCAACTCTCGCGCACCGGTGATGTCCCCCATCGCCACGCGTATGTGGGCCTCGACGGAGCTAAAGTCGTGCGCAGGCGAGTGCATGTCGACGCCCGCCGCTCTCGCCCTCGCACTGTCGAGGAACCGCCGTGCGCCGTCGAGGTCGTGCTCGAGCGCGTGAACGTATGCCTCCCCGAGGTCGAGCTCGATCTGATCTGCGAGATCGTCCGGGTCTGCGATCGCCCGAGCCTCGGCGATCGCCGCCGATGCCCGCTCGGAGTCCCCGATATCGCACAGCGCGATCGCCCATCCGGCCAGCGAGTTCGCGTGGTAGAGGCGCGTGGCGACGCGAGATGTCATTTCGACCCGTTCGCGCGCGCCCTGCTCGACCGCGGCCGCGTCGCCGTCGAGCCAGGGGACTACGACGCGCTCGTACATATGCGCCGCGATCGCGCTCACCTCGTTCCCCGTCTCCTTGAGCAGCTCGGTCTCTGCTCGGGTCGCGGCGCGAAGCGATTCCAAGGTTCCCGTACCGGCGCCGTATTCGACGCGCGCGCGGAACGTCGCGAGGGTCGCGGCGAGTAAGGGGCCGGCGTTCGCGGCCTGGAGGTCGAGCGAGTCGAGGAGCTCCCGGAAGGCAGCGACCGGCATCCCGCTGAAGACGGCGGAGAGGCACAGCGAGAAGATCACGTCTCGGCGCACAAGGCCTCCGTTCTCGCTGGCGAACAGCTCGTAGGCGCGCCTATAGGCACCGTGGGCATCCCCCGCCCGGCACGCGCCCCAGTAGACCCACCCGCGCGTGTTCTCACAGAGCGCGAGCCCGATCGTGTCGCCCGCATCCGCGAGAACGGCCTGGGCGTCTTCGAGCCGACCGAGGAGGTCGTTGAGATCGCCGCCCGGGTAGTCCTTCATGCGTAGGACGGTTGCCAGAGAACGATCGCGCGCGTCGCCGGCCTCGAGCTCGTCGAGGAGCGCGAACACATCGTTCTCCCGTTCGCGGCTCTCGAGCAACCCTTCCACGAGATCGGGGATCAGCCGCCGGCGCTCGTCGGACTCTCCGAGGAGCGCGAGTGCCCGCTCGAGGAGATTGCACGTTGCATGCACGTCGCCCCGCTCGAGCGCGGCGCGGCCGGCGCGACTGAGATGATCGGCTGCACGTCTCCCTGCCGTGTTCGCGGCGACGTCGCCGAGCTCTTCTCGATAGACCGCAGCTCGCTCGAGGTGGTAGCCGAGGATCTCCTCCTGCTCGACCAGCTGGACGTTCGACTCGAGCCAGTCCGCGAACCGCTCGTGGAGCTCGGCCCGCACCGCCTTCGGCAGCCCCTCGTAGGCGGTGTCGCGGATCAGAAGGTGGCGGAAGCGGAACGCGTCGTCGCCCGCGATCATCGCGTGGTCCGGCCGGACGACCTCCTTGCGGACGAGCGAGAGCAGCTGGCCGGGGACGTCCACCTGCGGCGTCGCCGGAGAGAGCGCCGTGACGGCTCCGCGGTGGAAGACCTGGCCCTCGACTGACCCGCGCTCGACGACGACGCGCTCGTCGTCGTTCAGCGTGTCGAGCCGAGCCTGCAGCAGCGCCCGGATCGTCGGAGGAACGTCCACCGATCCGTCCGCCTCGCGCGCGAGCGCCGCCATCTCCTCGAGGAAGAGCGGGTTCCCCTCCGCCGTCGTCAGGATGCGCGCGCGCGTCTCCTGGTCGAGCTCGATATCGGCCAGGAGACCGTCCGCGAGCCGGTGCGCCTCCTCGTCGGGGAGTGGCTCGAGGAGGATCGAGGTGGCGTTCAGCTTGCCGCCGCCCCAGCCCGGCCTGACGTCGAGCAGCTCGGGCCGCGCCACGCAAAGGACGAGGATCGGCGCAGCGCGCGACCAGTCGACGATGTGCTCGACGAGATCGAGCATCGGGCCTTCCGCCCAGTGCAGGTCGTCGATCACGAGCACGAGCGGCCGCTCGCGGGCCTGTTCCTCGAGGAGGGCCCTCGTCGCGAGCTGCGTCTCGGCCGGCGAGGACCGGATCGCCTCCGACGGCTCGATCCCGAGCTGGACCAGCATCTCCACCAGCGGCCAGTACGTGATCCCCTCCCCGTAGGAGAGCGCGCGGCCACCTGCGACGGTCGCGCTGCCGTCGACGTGCTCGAGGAAGTCCGCCACGAGGCGCGACTTGCCGATCCCGGCGGGCCCGATCAGCGTGAAGAGGCGGCAACCACTCGTGGCGACCACGTCGTCAAAGTCGGAGCGGAGTCGCATCCGCTCGCGCTCGCGTCCGACCATCGGACGCTCGAGCCGGCGTGCCACGCCGACCGCTCGAGCATCGAGTTGCCGGAGCCGGTGTGCCGGCACGGTGCCCGACTTGCCCTTCAGCGTCAGGTCGAGCGGCTCGGTCTCGACGGCATCGCGGACGAGCCGCAGGGTGTCGTCGCCGAGCAGGATCTCTCCGGCACCGGCAGCCTGCTCGAGCCGGGCGGCGACGTTGACCGCGTCGCCCGTGACGAGCGTGTCTCCCTCGCCGGCCACGACGGCGCCGGTGTTCACGCCGATCCGGGCATCGAGGCCGAGCTCGTGGACGACGTCGCGCAGCTCCACCGCCGCCCGCGTTGCGCGCAAGGCGTCGTCCTCGCTCGCGACGGGGATCCCGAACACAGCCATCACCGCGTCTCCGACGAACTTCTCCACCGTGCCACCGTGTCGCTCGAGCACTCCGCGCGCCGTGTCGTAGTAGCGGTTCATCAGGGAGCGGAGGGCCTCGGGATCGGTGCGTTCCCCGATCGCAGTCGAGCCGGTCAGATCGCAGAACAGCACCGTCACGACCTTCCGCACCTCACGCGCGGGAGCTGCAGCAAGAGCCGCGCCGCAGCCGGGGCAGAACCCGAAGTCGTCGGGGCTCTCGCGCCCACAGCCCGCGCAGACCGCCACGAGGCGAGTCTACGGCCCCTCGCAGGAGCCCGTTAACGATCTCCGAACGAGGCAGGAGTAGGTTCCAGGCCGCCCGGGGTATGCCCGTGCAGGTGCCGCTCTTGCAGGAAGCCGACCACATCGTCGCCAACCGGTACCGCCTCCGCGAGCAGATCGGGCGCGGCGGCATGGGCGTGGTCTGGCGTGCGCGCGACGAGCGCCTCGGGCGCGACGTCGCGCTGAAGGTGCTCCACCCGTGGATCGCCGACGACCCGGAGCTGCGGGAGCGCTTCGAGCGCGAGGCGGCGGCGCTGGCGCAGCTCGAGCACCCGAACGTCGTCCGTCT
>DASUFC010000040.1:0-44865 GCA_036274755.1 Gaiellaceae bacterium | reverse complement strand
AGCAGAGGCTCTCGACCGCGCGCTCGGACACGAATGGGCGAGCGAGCCGGATCGCGTGTCCACGGTGACCCTCGCGCTCGTCGAGGACCTCGAGGAGGCCGTGCGCATCGCGAACGAGGAGACCTCGGGGCTCGCGGCCGGGATCGTGGCAGAGGACGAAGGCGCGGCGACGCGCTTCCTCGACGGTTATCGCGGAACCGCGGCCTACTGGCACGCAACGACGAGATTCACGGATGGCTTCGAGCTGACGGGTGCCCCGGAGACGGGGATCAACGTGGGCTGGGCGCCGGGCCCGCGCGGGCCGGTCACGTACCGCGACCTGTGGCTCCGCCAGTACCGCGTCATCGGAGACGGCACGCAGACTCGGTGACCGTCGTCGTGAAGCTCGGAACGAGCCTCGTCGTGGGACGGGGCGGCTCGGTCCGGCGAGCGCTCTTGCGCCGGCGCGCCGGGGAGATCGCGGCCATCGTGAAGAGCGGCGAGCCGGTCGCCGTCGTGTCGTCCGGCGCGATCGCGCTCGGCTTGCCGCGCCTCGGCGTCGAGCGACGGCCACGGTCCCTGCCGAAGCTGCAGGCCGCCTCGGCGCTCGGCCAGTCGCGGCTGCAGCAGACCTGGGAGCGCGCGCTTGCGCGTGAAGGCGTCTCTGCGGCGCAGATCCTGCTGACCGCCTCCGACGTCGCCGACCGAGCCGCGTACGTGAACGCGCGGAACGCGCTCCTCGCACTCTTCGCGCTCGGCGCTGTCCCGATCGTCAACGAGAACGACGCGACGGCCACGGACGAGATCGCGTTCGGCGACAACGACGCGCTCGCCGCCCACGTCGCGATCCTCGTCCGTGCCCGCCTGCTCGTCCTGCTGACCGAGGTCGACGGTGTGTACACGCGCGCGCCGGGGAGTCCGGATGCGCGGCCGGTGCGCGATGGCACAGCCCTGGGCGACGTGGCGTTCGGGTCGGGCTCTAAGCTCGGCCGCGGCGGGATGCGGAGCAAGGTTCTCGCGGCGGGGATGGCGTCCGAAGCCGGTATCCCTACCGTCATCGCCGACGGGGCTCCGGCGGAGGTCCTCGGCCCGATCGTTTCGGGTGAGCCGCGCGGGACGCGCTTCCAGGGAGCCGATAGGGAGCTTTCCGCGTACAAGCTCTGGCTTCGCTTCGCCAGGGAGCCTGTCGGGGCCTTGCACGTGGACGAGGGAGCACGGCGCGCGGTCGCCAAGCAGGGGCGGAGCCTTCTCGCGGTCGGGGTCGTACGCTGCGACCACGACTTCGAGGCGGGCGCGGTGGTCGAGCTCGTGGCGCCGGACGGTGCCGCGTTCGCGCGAGGCGTCGCAGGAGCGTCGGCCTCGGAGATCGCGGCTCGGCCGGTCGGGCTCGAGGCGGTGCATCGGGACCGACTGGTCGTGTACTGATTCACCATGGCCACGAACGCGACGCCGCTCGGCTTTATGAGTCCGGGAGCTGCGCGCTCTCCCGGAGAAGCTCTGCCGTGAGCGAGCTGCCGTTCGAGCGCGTCGTGATCGTCGACGGCGTCGCCTACGTGTCCGGGCAGATCGCGACGGATGCCGAGAGCGAGCTCGTCGCGCGCGGACGCGTCGGTGAGGAGGTCGACGTGGAGACGGCGATCCAATGTGCCGAGGCCTGCGCGCGCAACCTGCTCCGCCAGCTCGAGCTCCTGCCGGGCGGGCTGGAGTCGGTCGAGCGGCTCGTGAAGCTCACCGTGTTCGTCGCTGTCACGGAAGGATTCGACCGTGCGCACGTCGTCGCAAACGGCGCCTCGGAGGTGCTGCTGTCGGCTCTCGGCGAGCGGGGCAAGCACGCGCGCTCCGCGATCGGGGTCGCGTCCCTCCCGCTCGGCTCTCCGGTCGAGGTCGAGGCGATCGCGCGCCTCGCTACGTCGCCGGACGCGTGATCGCTCCCTCGGAGGCCGAGGAGACGAGCGCCGCGTACTTCGCGAACACGCCGCTCGTGTAGCTGGGCTGCGGAGGCGTCCAGTCGGCAAGGCGCGCGGCGATCTCGTCGTCCGAGAGCTCGACCCGTAGCTCACTCGCCTCGACGTCCACGACCACCGTATCGCCCTCCTGGAGCGCGGCGATCGGCCCGCCGCGGAACGCCTCCGGCGCGACGTGACCGACCATGAAGCCGTGCGTCGCGCCCGAGAAGCGGCCGTCGGTCACGAGCGCGACGGAGTCTCCGAGGCCTTCGCCGATGATCGCGCCCGTCACCTGCAGCATCTCGGGCATCCCGGGCGCGCCCGCGGGCCCCTCGTAGCGGATGACGACCACGTCTCCCGCCACGATGCGCTTCGCCTTCACGGCCGCGAACGCATCCTGTTCGTTGTCGAACACACGGGCCGGGCCGCGGTGCAGCTTGCGGTCCACCGTGAGCTTGACGACGCAGCCCTCCGGGGCGAGGTTCCCCCGCAGGATGCGGAGACTGCCGCTCGGCTTGATGGGGCTTTCGATCGGGAACACGACGTCCTGCCCCTCGCGCTCGACGACCGCGGTCGCGATCGCCCCCAGCGAGCGACCGTCGACCGTCGGCGCGTCGTCGTGGACGAGCCCCTTCTTTGCGAGCTCGCGTGCGATCAGGGCGACACCGCCGGCGCGGTAGACGTCGGTCGCGTGGTAGCGACCCCACGGCTTCATGTCGGCGAGCACCGGGGTCTTCTCCGCGACGCGGTCGAAGTCGTCGATCGTGAACGGAATCCCGAACTCGTGGGCGATCGCGAGCAGGTGGAGGACGCCGTTCGTCGAGCCGCCCGTCGCGACGACCGACGCTGCGGCGTTCTCGAGCGCTTTCCGGGTCACGATCTGGGACGGGCGGACATCCCTTCGGACGAGGTCCATCACGAGCCGGCCCGCCTCGAACGCCGCCTCGGGCTTCCTCGTCGAGAGCGCCGGGATGCCGTTCAGCCCGGCGGGGCTCAGGCCCAGGAACTCGAGGATCGTCGACATCGTGTTCGCGGTGAACTGGCCGCCGCACGCACCGGCTCCCGGGCAGGCGACCGATTCGAGGTCGTGGAGGTCGGAGGCCGAGATCTTCCCCGCCGCGTGGCTCCCGATCGCCTCGTAGACGTCGGCGACCGTCACGTCGCGCTCGCGGAAGACGCCGGGTGCGATCGATCCCGTGTAGAGGACGAGACCCGGGATGTCGAGTCGTCCGAGGGCCATCACCGCGGCCGGGTTCGTCTTGTCGCAGGCCACGAGACAGACGAGCCCGTCGAACAGGTGCCCGCGCGCGACGAGCTCGATCGAGTCGGCGATGACCTCGCGCGAGACGAGCGAGGCGCGCATGCCCTCGGTCCCCATGGAGACGCCGTCGGACACCGCGACGGTGTTGAACTCCATGGGCGTGCCGCCGGCCTCGCGGATGCCGCGCTTGACGTCCTGGGCGAGGTCGCGCTGGTTGAGGTTGCAGGGCATCGTCTCGATCCAGGTCGTGGCGACGCCGATGATCGGCCTGGCCAGGTCGTCGTCGGTGAAGCCGGTCCCCTTGAGCATCGCGCGCGCTCCGGCGCGGTCGGGGCCGTCGGTGAGCGCGGCGCTGTGCCGCTTCGCGGGATCGGACTCACGGGTGTACGGATTCGTGCTCACAGGACGTGTGCTCCTCTCGGAGAGACGGGCAGGGTCAGGACTGAGACGTCGGGGAAGCGCTCGCCGAGCTCCCTCGCGCAGGCCTTGGCGGACTCGGGTGCGGCCCAGACGACGACAGTCGGGCCGGAGCCGGAGATGGTCGAGCCGAGTGCGCCATCTGGAGGCTGCTCGCGGACTGCGGTGAGCAGGGGCGCGCTGTTCGCGCGGTACGGCTCGTGCAGGCGGTCTGCGAGCGCCTCGGCGAAGAGCTCGGCAGAGCCAGACGCGAGCGCCGCGCCGAGGAGCGCCGCGCGCGCGGCCGTGAAGGCAGCGTCGGAGTGCGGGATCTCGGCGGGGAGGTGCGCACGCGCGGTCGTCGTCGACACGGTCGCCTCCGGCACGAGTGCGATCGGCACCGCGGGCGGCTCGTCGGCGATGCGCGCGATCCGGCCCTCCCACGTGAGGCAGACGCCTCCGACCAGGGCGGCAGCGAGGTTGTCCGGATGGCCCTCGAGCGGGAGGCCCTCTGCGAGCAGCTTCTCGGGCGTCGGGTCGAGACCGGCGATAGCCGCGCCGGCGACGAGGCCGAGCGCGATCACGGATGCGCTCGATCCCAGGCCACGCGTCCGCGGGATGCGATCGACGAAGGCGAAGCGCAGGCCGTCGACGGAAGCCATTCGCGAGAACGCCTCGACGCCGAGGTGATCGTGCTGGACGTCTCCCTCGCCCTCCGACACCTCGAGCTCGTTCCAGATATCGAGCGCGGCGGCGGCGCAGTCGAAGCCCGGACCGAGGTTCGCCGTCGTCGCGGGCGCACGGACCGTGACCCGCGTCATCGCGACGCCGCTTCGATCGCGTCCGGGTCGGGATCGACCGCCTCGGCCGCAGGGCTCAGGCGAGCTGCGGTCTCCGGATCCTTCAACCCGTGCCCGGTGATCACGCACACGACCGTCGAGCCGGAGTCGAGCGCGGTCGAGTCGAGCGCGGCGAGCCCGGCGGCCGAAGCGGGCTCGCAGAAGACTCCCTCCTCGCGTGCGAGGTCCTGCCAGGCCTCGAGGATGGCCTCATCGCTCAGCGTCACGACGTTCCCCTTCGAGGCGCGTATCGCTTCCGCCGCGGTCCGCGCGTGGGCGGGAGCGGCGATGCGGATCGCCGACGCGACCGTGGACGAGCGCTCGGCGGCCTCGCCGGCGACGAGGCGCGGCAGTCCGCCGGCGTCACCGAACCCCCGCGCGTAGGCGGTCACATTCCCCCCACCGCCGTACGGGAGTGCGAGCACGTTCGGAGTCGCGCCGAGCTCCTCCACGATCTCGAAGGCCGCGGTCTTCTGGCCCTCGATCCGGTCCGGGTTGAGCGAGTTGACGAGGACGTGCGTCCCTCTCGCGCCGAGCTCGCGAGCGGCCGACAGCGCCTCGTCGAAGCTCCCGCGGACATCGAGGACTCGGGCACCGAGAGCGCGCGCCTGCGCGAGCTTCCCCGACGCGACTGCACCGGCCGGCTGGAGGACGACGGCCGTGATGCCCGCCCTGGCCGCGTAGGCGGCGGCGGATGCCGCGGTGTTGCCGGTCGATGCACAGATGACCGCCTGCGCGCCGCCCTCGACCGCCTTCGACATCGCGACGGTCATCCCGCGGTCCTTGAAGCTCCCGGTCGGGTTCGCGCCCTCGAGCTTGAGGTACAGCTCGACGCCGAGCCGGCGCGAGATGCGCGGCGCGTGGAGGAGCGGCGTCGACCCCTCGCCGAGCGAGACGACCGGAGTGCTGGGGCCTACGGGCAGTCGATCGCGATAGCGGTCGATGAGCGAGTGCATGCCGCTTTCTAGCGCGTCTCGCGCAGGCGATCAGGCCCAGCCGAGCTCGACGACGCCGCGATCGGAGACGACGGGCACGAGAAAGGGCGGGGCGTGGAGGTGGCCGAGCTCCGCGATGTCCGCGAGCGCACGCTCCACGTCGCTCTCGCCAGCCTCGTGCACGACGACGTGCAGGACGGCTCCGTCGTCGGTCGGCACCTGCACGAGCCGCGCGACGGAGACCTCGTGCGCCGCGAGCCGGTGCGCGACGTCGGCGAGCACCCCGGGGCGGTCGTCGACCTCGAGATGGACGTAGAACGGCGAGCGGAGCTCCCCGGCCGGCAGCCGGCCGAGCTCGCGCCAGCACGCGTCGTTCTGGAGGAACCCGTTGGCCGCGGTGCCGACGACGCTGACGAGGTCGGCGACGACCGCGGATGCCGTCTCGGTGCCTCCTGCGCCGGGCCCCTCGAGCGTGATCTCCCGGATTGCGTCGCCCTGGAGCATCACGGCGTTGAATGCTCCCTCGACAGCGGCGAGCGGATGGTGCCGGTCGACGAACGCCGGTCGTACCCGCACGTCGAGCCGCTCGTCGACGAGCGTCGCCGAACCGACGAGCCGCACGACCATCTCGAGCTCCCGCGCGGCCGCGACGTGCAAGGGCGTGACGTCCTCGACGCCCTGGTAGTCGACGTCGGCGAGGGTCACGCGCGAGCCGAACGCGACCGTCGCGAGGATGGCCATCTTCGCCGCCGCGTCCGCACCCGAGACGTCGTCGGTCGGATCCGCCTCGGCGTAGCCGAGACGCTGCGCCTCGGCAAGCGCCTCGGCGAGCGCCGCACCGCGCTCCATCTCGGTGAGGATGAAGTTCGTCGTCCCGTTCACGATCCCGAGCACGCGGTGCACGGTCGTCACGACGAGAGCCTCGCGGAGCACCTTGATCACGGGGATCGCCGCGCACACGCTCGCCTCGAAGCGAAGCTGGACGCCCGCATCGGCTGCGGCCGCGAAGAGCTCGGCGCCGTGCTGGGCGACGAGCTGCTTGTTCGCGGTCACGATCGGCTTTCCGGCCGCAAACAGCTCGAGGACGTGCGAGCGGGCGGGCTCGATGCCGCCCATCAGCTCCGCCACCACGTCGATGTCCGTGTCGTCGCGGATGTCGGCGAAGTCGGTGGTGAGCACTCCGGCTGCCGGCGTCGTGGCGCGCTCCTTGTGCCCATCACGGACGAGAGCGCGAACGACCCTGAGCCGAACGCCGGTCGCGCGCTCGATGTTCTCCGCGTTCTCGTTCAGCAGCCGGTCGACCGCGGCGCCGACGGTTCCGAAGCCGAGGAGGCCGATCCCGACCTCGACGGCGTCACGAGCCAGCCGGCACCTCGGCGGTCTCTCGGCGCATCAGCGCGCGCAGCTCCTTGCCGACCCGCTCGAGCTCCTGCTCGGCGGCCTGGGCGCGCAGCTCGCGCAGGCGGGGCTCCCCGGCGTCCATCTCTGCGATCCACTCGCGTGCGAACGTGCCGGCCTGGATCTCCTCCAGGAGCGCCTTCATCTGCTCGCGCACGAGGTCGTCGACGACTCTCGGCCCGCGCGTCAGGTCGCCGTACTCGGCGGTGTCCGACACGGAGTAGCGCATGCCGGTCAGACCACCTTCCCAGATGAGGTCGACGATGAGCTTGAGCTCGTGGAGGCACTCGTAGTAGGCGACCTCGGGCTGGTAGCCGGCCTCGACGAGGGTCTCGAAGCCAGCGCGGATGAGCTCGGTGACGCCGCCGCAGAGCACGGCCTGCTCGCCGAAGAGATCCGTCTCGGTCTCCTCCGCGAACGTCGTCTCGATCATGCCCGCGCGGCCCGCGCCGATCGCGGCGCCGTACGCGAGCGCGAGGTCGAACGCGCCGCCGCTTGCATCCTGGGCGACCGCGACAACGGCAGGCGTCCCGAAGCCCTCCTCGAAGAGGCGGCGGACGATGTGCCCCGGCCCCTTCGGGGCGACCATGATGACGTCGTGGCCCGCAGGCGGCGCCACGCGTCCGTAGTGGACGTTGAAGCCGTGGGCGAAGAGGAGGGCAGTGTCGGGCGCGAGGCTCGCCGCCACCTCCTCGTACACCGCCGGATGAACCTGGTCGGGGAGGAGGAACGAGACGATCTGGGCGTCGCGGGCGACCTCGGCAGGCGTGCCCACGGTAAGGCCGGCATCCTCGGCTGCCGCGCGCGAGGGGCTTCCCTCGCGGAGCCCGACCTCGACCTCGACGCCCGAGTCGCGGAGGTTCAGCGCGTGCGCGTGGCCCTGGCTGCCGTAGCCGAGGACGGCGATCTTGCCGGCGAGGAGGTCGACGTTGCCTTCGCGGTGGATGGTTGCCATCGGTTCATTCTCCTTCGTCTCGCTGTCAGGTGAGCACGTGCTGGCGGGGTTTCGTCGCGTGGTTGACGCTTCTGCCGAGCCCGATCCTCCCGGTCCGCACGAGCTCCTTGAGGCCGTGCGGGCGGACGAGCTCCTCGAACGAGTCGATCTCCTCGGGATCTCCCACGATCTCGAAGACGATCGAGTCGGCGCCGAGGTCGGCGACGCGGGCGTTGAACGCCTGCGAGAGCGCGATGAGCTCGCCTCTCCGCGCAGGCGTGGCCGACACCTTCATCAGGGCGAGCTCGCGCTCGACCGCCTCGCCGGGCTCGAGCTCCGACACCCGGAGGACGTTCACGAGCTTGTGCATCTGCTTCTCGATCTGCTCGAGCGGGTGCTGGTCGCAGTCCACGCGCATGGTGATGCGCGAGACGTCGTGACGCTCCGTCGGGCCGACGGAGAGACTCTCGATGTTGAAGCCGCGCCGCGCGAACATGCTCGAGATCCGCATGAGCGCTCCCGGCTTGTTCTCGAGGAGGACGGAGAGGGTGTGCCTCATGCGGCAGCCACCCTCTGCTGCTCGTCGACGTCACCCTCGAACTCGACGAGGTCGAGGGCCGCGGCTCCGGCCGGGATCATCGGGAAGCACTGCTCGGCCGCGTCGACGCGCGCGTCGACGACCGCGGTGCGGCCGCACGCAAGCGCCTCCTCGAGCGCGCCCGCGAGCTCGTCCTCCGAGCGGACCGTGAGCCCGATGCCACCGTACGCCTCTGCGAGCTTCGCGTAGTCGGGGACGCTCGTCGTGAGGTGGACCTGCGAGCGTCGCTCCTCGAAGAACATGTCCTGCCACTGCCGGACCATCCCGAGATAGCCGTTGTTCACGATCACCGTGACGACGGGGAGCCCCTCGAGGACGGAGGTCGCGAGCTCCTGGCTCGTCATCTGGAAGCAGCCGTCACCGTCCACGCACACGACGGTCGCGTCGGGGCGAGCGGCCTTCGCTCCGATGGCGGCCGGCAGGCCGTAGCCCATCGTCCCGAGACCGCCCGAGGTGATGAACGAGCGTGGGCGGTCGCAGAGGAGGTACTGCATCGCCCACATCTGGTGCTGGCCGACGCCCGTCGTCCAGACGACGTCGTCGCGGCCCGCCGTGAGCTGCTGCAGCGTCTCGAGCACGACCTGCGGCTTGAGGGCGTCGCGGCTCGGTGCGTACCGGAGCGGGAACTCCTCTCGCCAGGCGGCGAGCTGGCGCAGCCATGGCTCGGTGCGCGGGCTCAGACCGGCACCGCGGAGTGCGCGCAGCTCGTCCGTGAGGTCGGACAGGACCTGCTTCAGGGGTCCGACCACCGGTATGTCCGCCTGGCGGAGCTTCGAGATCTCTGCAGAGTCGACGTCGAGGTGGATCACGGTCGCGCCCGGCGCGAACGCGGAGAGCTTGCCCGTGACGCGGTCGTCGAACCGCGCGCCGACGGCGACGAGGACATCGCATTTGTTCATCGCCCAGTTCGACCACTTCGGGCCATGCATCCCGGGCCAGCCGAAGTGGAGCTCGTGCGTCTCGGGGAATGCGCTCTTCCCCATGAGCGTCGTCACGACGGGGAGGCGTCCGGTCTCGGCCAGGGCGCGCAGCTCGGCGCACGCGTCGGCATTCAGCGTGCCCCCGCCCACGTAGAGGACAGGCTTCTCGGCCCCGGCGAGCGCTTGGGCCGCGCGCGCGATCTGGCGTGGATGCACCTTGTGCGGCGGCCTCCAGCCGGGGAGGTCGACCGTGTCGGGGTATGCGAAGTCGAGCTCGGCCTCCTGGACGTCTCGCGGGACGTCCACCAGGACCGGCCCGCAGCGGCCGGTGCGCGCGACGTGGAACGCCGCCTTCAGGACGTGCGGGAGCTCTTCCACGTCCTGGACGAGCCACGAGTGCTTGACGATCGGGATCGTGATGCCGGTGATGTCACACTCCTGGAAGGCGTCCGTCCCGATGAGGTGCGAGCGCACCTGGCCGGTGATGCAGACGAGCGGCGTCGAGTCCATCCACGCGTCGGCGATGGGGGTGACGAGGTTCGTCGCGCCGGGACCGGAAGTCGCGATCGCGACTCCGGTGCGCCCCGAGGCGCGCGCGTAGCCCTCCGCCATGTGGCCCGCACCCTGCTCGTGGCGAGCGAGCACGTGGCGCACGTCGGACCCCCGCGCGAACGCGTCGTACAGCGGCAGGATCGCGCCGCCCGGGAGCCCGAACGCGACGTCGACACCCTCGGCCTCGAGCGAGCGCAGAACCGCGTCGGCGCCATTCATCCTCATGCGATCGCCTCGCGGTAGAACTCCGCGGTCGTCATCGCGTGCGGCAGGTACGAGATGACGGCGTCGGAGAACTCGCGGGTCGTCGCGCCGACGCCCACGCGCACGAGGTCGGGCGTGCGGACGCCGTTCCCGCTCGCGGTGAGGACGGCGTTCGTCAGCGTCTCGGCTGCGCGGCGCTCGCCCAGACCCTCGCCGAGCATCAGCGCGGTCGCGAGCAGCATCGATGCCGGGTTCGCGACGCCCTGGCCCGCGATGTCCTCGGCGGCGCCGTGCGCAGGCGCAAAGACGCTCGGCCCGCTGCCGGCGATCCTGCTCGTCGCGGTGACGCGCGGCGCGCCGCCGTGGGCGACGAAGCCGAGCAGCGCCTCTGCGTACGCCTCGGGAGCGACGACGACGTCGAAGCGATCCTCGTCGAACGCGAGGTCGTGCACGGCCTCCTTGACGGAGAGAGCCTCGACGCGCACGCCGTCGTGCCTCGCGGCCTCGCGCGCGAACGCCGCCGCCCACGTCGCGTCGCCGCCGACCGAGGCGACGCGCGCCCGGCTCGAGCGTGCGACGTCGAAGGCGCGGGCGAGTGCCCACTCGACCGTGCTGTCGCTCAGAGGGCTGACGACCGTGATCGATCCTTGCTCGCCGAAGACGACCCGGTCCATTCGGACGCGCAGATCGAGCTCCGACTCGACGTCCGCGAGCGCCGGATCGGAGGCGGCCGCCACGAGGACGGCCTGCGCGCCGAGCGTCGCGCTCCGGGTCGAGGCGGGCAGTGCGTGCCCCGACTGCGTCCTCGCCTCGCTCCCGAACGGAGGGTGCGTCTCGCGGACGGCAAAGCCGTGGAGGCGGGAGACCCGCTGGAGCGCTCTCGACGCCTCGGCCATCACCTCGGCGGCGATGCCGTGGCCCGACAGGCAGGCGACGGTGTACGTGGTGCGCTCGGTCATGCCGCAACCTCCTCGAAGGCATCGTGAAGAGAGACGTCGGCGCCGGAGTCGGCGAGACGCTTGAACCGTGTGAACGCCGCAGCGAGCTCGTCGTCCGTCAGACGCAGTCCGACCTCGTCGCACGCGCGCTTGAAGGCATGCCGTCCCGAGTGCTTGCCGAGCGGCAGTGTCATCGTGAGCCCGAGCTCCTCGGGATCCATGATCTGGTAGGTGCCCGCGTGCTTGAGCATCCCGTCTTGGTGGATGCCGGCCTCGTGCGCGAACGCATTTGCGCCGACGACCGCCTTGTTCGGCGGGACGGGGCAGCCCGTGAGCTCGGAGACGAGCCGCGACGCGTGACCGATCTGACCCACGTCGATCGCGGTCTCGTAGCCGTAGGCGTCTGCGCGGACCCGCAGCGCCATCGCGACCTCCTCGAGCGCTGCGACTCCCGCGCGCTCGCCGAGGCCGTTCACGGTGCATTCGATCTGGCCGGCGCCGGCGGCGACGCCAGCCAGAGTGTTCGCCACGGCGAGCCCGAGATCGTCGTGGCAGTGGACGGCGACCGTGGCGTCCTCGAGCTCGGGGCAGTGGACGCGGACCTCGCGCAGGAACGCTGCGTACTCGTCCGGGAGCGAGTAGCCGACCGTGTCGGGGAGGTTGAGGGTCGTCGCTCCTGCCTCGATCGCGGCGCGGCATACCTCGGCCACGAACGCCGGATCGGACCGGGTCGCGTCCTCGCAGGCGAACTCCACCTCGTCGACCCGGCCGTGGACGTACGCGACCGCGGAACGCGCCTCCTCGACGACTTCCTCGGGTTCCAGCCCGAGCTTGAACTCCATGTGGATCGGGCTCGTCGCGAGGACGATGTGGATCCGAGTGCGCCCGTCGGCGACGGCGAGCGCCTCGACGGCGGCGTCGAGGTCCTCGCGCCGCGTGCGCGAGAGCGAGGCGACGGTCGGGCGGCTCACGGCCGCGGCCACGGCGCGAACGCCCTCGAAGTCGCCGGGAGAGGAGACCGCGAATCCCGCCTCGATCACGTCGACACCGAGCTCGTCGAGCGCACGGGCGATCGCGACCTTCTCATCGGGTGAAAGGGCGATGCCCGGCGACTGCTCGCCGTCTCTCAGTGTGGTGTCGAGAATCGTGATCTTGCGGTTCTGCACTGTCTGCTCCTTGGGTTCGGGTCCGCCTGACGGCGTACCTCTCCTGCGCTTCTTCGGACGTGTGCGCCGGTGCGGCGCGTGAGCGCGATCTCCCCCTAGAGGGGGAGAATCAGGAGCAGCTCGATGCCCGTACCGCACGGCGGTACAGCCACGGCAGTGGCGTCAACGGGTACGTATGACGCGGCCAGGCTCGGCATCGAAGGACGGAGTGTGCGGGAAGCCGCCCGGTCTTGTCAACCCCGTGTCGCGTGACGAAACCGTAAAGGTCTTGATCTCGGCGGCGAGACCCACTACCCTGCCGGCTTCATGCCGAGCCCGTTCGCGAACGCCGTTCACGTAGGAACGTCGATTATCACGTTCGCGATTTTTGCTGCGCTCCCGCGTAGCTAGCCGGCGTCTCTCCCCGCCTCCGCCGGACTAGCGAAGTAGCAGCCGGCGGGACGTCCTCACCAGCGAACGAAAGGCGAGACGCGCAGTGGGCGAACCTCGACGCCTCCTCTACGACCCTCGAAGCGAGCGCAGCGCATGCGGCATCGGCCTCGTCGCCGACCTGCGCGGTCGCGCGTCGAGAGAGCTCCTCGACCGCGCGCTCGCAGGGCTCGCGGCCGTCGGGCACCGGGGCGCGTGGGCCGCGGACGGCGTCACGGGCGACGGCGCGGGTGTGCTGCTCCCGTTGAGCCCGGTCGTCACCGGGACGTCCGGAGCGGGAGTTGCGATGTGCTTCCTCCGCGAGGGTTGGCTGCGCTCCGCCGTCGAGGACGCCTGCCGCGCCGAAGGGCTGCAGCCCGCGGGGTGGCGCGAGGTGCCGACGCGAACGGCCGCACTCGGAGTGACCGCCGTCGCCTCGCTGCCGCGGATAAACCAGCTGCTGCTCGCGCCGTCGGAGCACCCGGACGCCGAGCGTCGGGCGTACCGTGCGCGGCGCCGCGCCGAGCGCGTGCCGGGCGTCTACGTAGCCTCGCTCTCGTTTCGCACGGTGACCTACAAGGCGCTGTGCGCGGCCGGACAGCTGGCGCGCTTCTACCCCGATCTCGAGGATCCCGGCTACGCGGTCCCCTTCGCGATCTTTCACCAGCGCTTCTCGACGAACACGGAGCCGAGCTGGGAGCGTGCGCAGCCGTTCAGGCTGCTCTGCCACAACGGCGAGATCAACACGATCGACGGGAACGTCACCTGGACCGAGGCGCGTCAGCGCGCGCTCGGCGACGAGCCCGCGCTCGCGCCGGCCCTCGACCGCGAGGGATCCGATTCGGCGCTCCTCGACAACGCGCTCGAGCTGCTCGTTCGGGGCGACGGCGCCGACGTCGCCGAAGCGCTGTCGGTTCTCGTCCCGCCGGCGTGGCAGAACGACCCACGTCTCGACGAGGAGGTACGCGACTTCCACCGGCACGGCGCGATGCTGAGCGAGCCCTGGGACGGCCCGGCGGCGCTGTGCTTCTCGGACGGCCGAACGTGCGGTGCCGCACTCGACCGCAACGGGCTCCGGCCGCTTCGCGTCGCCGTGGCGGGCGACGAGCTTCTTGCAGTCTCCTCCGAGGCAGGGGCGGTGCCGATGCCGGAAGGCATTCCCCTGCGCAGGGCGCGGTTGGGGCCGGGCGGGCTTCTCACGCTCGACCCCGACCGCGGCCTGCTGGTCGACGCCGAGCTGCGACGGGACCTCGCGAGGCGGCGGCCGTTCTCTTCGTGGGTGGAGGCGAGCATCGTCCGTGCCGACGTCGGAACGCCGGTGCCGCCTCCGGAGGAGCCGCTCGACGCGCGCCAGGTGCTTCACGGCTACACGCGAGAGGAGCTGAACGGCATGCTGCGGCCGCTCGCCCAGAGCGGCCACGACCCCGTCTCGTCGATGGGGGACGACACCGCCATCGCGCCCCTTGCCGGACGCGACAGGCCGCTGACGACGTACCTCCGTCAGCGGTTCGCGCAGGTGACGAATCCCGCCATCGACCATCTCCGGGAACGACTCGTGATGTCGGTGTCGACGTTCCTCGGCCCGCGCACGCCGTCGCTCGTCGCCGAGGGCCCCCTGCCGCCGCTCACGGTCGTTCCCGGATTCCTCCTCTTCCCCGACGGGGTCGAGGCGCTCGCGCCGCGAGTCCTCGATACGACCTTCTCGCAGGAGGAAGGCCTGCGAGCGGCGATCGACCGCGTCGCGTTCCTCGCGGAGTCCGCCGTCGCCGCGGGTGCGACGATCCTCTCCCTGAGCGACGAGGAGGCGGGAGGCGACCGCGCTCCGGTACCGGCGCTGCTCGCGGTGTCGGCAGTCCACACGCGACTCGTCGAGATGGGGTTGCGCATGCGCTGCTCGCTCGTGGTCGACTCGGACGAGCCACGAGACACCCACGCGGTGGCGTGCCTCCTCGGCTACGGCGCCGACGCGATCTGTCCCAGGCTTGCGCTCGAGACGGTCGCGCGGATGGCAGCCGACGACAGGGTCGGCGGGGACAGGCCCTCGCCGGAGGAAGCTCAGCGCCGCCTGCTCGCGGGTCTCGAGGAGGGCGTCCTGAAGGTGATGTCCAAGATGGGGATCTCGGATGTCGCGAGCTATCGGGGGGCTCGTCTGTTCGAGGCGGTCGGACTCGATCGCACTCTCTGCGCCGAGCTTCTCGCCGGAACGCCGTCGGCCATCGGCGGCGCTCGCCTCGAGCGGTTCGAGACGGAGGCGCTGGCGCGGCTCCTCGCCTCGCGGGCCGAGCGTCCGAAACTCGACAATCCCGGCTACTTCAAGTTCCGCAAGGGGGGCGAGCCGCACGCGAACGACGCCGACGTCGTCGAGGCGCTGCAGGCGGCCGTGACCGGAGCGCACGCACTGCGAACCGCAGTCCGCGACGGACGCTCGGATCTCTACGACAGATTCGCCGCGCTCGTGAACGAGCGCGTCCCCCTCGAGCCCAGGGACCTCCTCGAGCTGGTGCCGGCCGGCCCACCCGCGCCGCTCGAGGAGGTCGAGTCGGCCGAGGAGATCGTCCGTCGCTTCTCGAGCGGCGCGATGTCCCACGGCGCGCTCTCGGCGGAGGCCCACGAGACGATCGCGATCGCACTGAATCGGCTCGGAGCCCGCTCGAACTCGGGCGAGGGCGGCGAGGACTCGAGCCGCTTCCGCACCGAACGCAACTCGGCCATCAAGCAGGTCGCGTCGGGGCGCTTCGGCGTGACGGCCGAGTACGCCGCGTTCGCCGAGGAGCTGCAGATCAAGATCGCGCAGGGCTCGAAGCCGGGGGAGGGGGGTCAAATCCCCGCGCACAAGGTGAGCGAGGAGATCGCGGCGCTTCGCCGCGCGCAGCCCGGCGTCTCGCTCATCTCACCGCCTCCTCATCACGACATCTACTCGATCGAGGATCTCGCACAGCTCATCTTCGACCTCCGCGAGGTGAACCGGGAGGCGGACATCTCCGTGAAGCTCGTCGCGGAATCCGGCGTGGGGATCGTCGCAGCCGGCGTCGCGAAGGCCCACGCGGACGTCATCCACGTCGGCGGCGCGGACGGCGGCACGGGTGCGAGCCCGCTTCCGTCGATCAAGCACGCGGGCGTTCCCTGGGAGATCGGCCTCGCGGAGACACAGCAGGCCCTCGTGGCCAATCACCTGCGCGGCCGCGTGCGTGTGCGCGCCGACGGCGGCTTCAAGACCGGCCGCGATGTGGTGATCGCAGCACTCCTCGGCGCGGACGAGTTCTCCTTCGGGACGGCGCTGCTCATCGCCGAGGGGTGCCTCATGGTGCGCTCCTGCCACCTCGACAGCTGTCCGGTCGGGATTGCGACGCAGCAGCCGGAGCTCCGCGCGAAGTTCGCGGCGACGCCGGAGATGGTGCAGGCGTACCTCCTCTTCGTTGCGGAGGAGGTGCGCGTCCTGCTCGCGTCACTCGGGCTCCGCACCGTGCGCGAGGCTGTCGGCCGCGTCGAGTGCCTGCGCCAGCGACATGTCGGTGACGTGGGTGCCGACGGGATCGACCTCTCCCCGCTCCTCGCCCGTGCGGCCGAGGGGGCATCGCGACACACGACGAATGCGCCGCGCGGCTCGGGAGACCGCCTCGGCGCCCTCATCCACGAACAGGGCTCTGCCGCCCTCGAGTGGGCCGGCATCGTCGAGCCGCACAACGTCGTGACGAACGGCGACCGAGCAATCGGCGCGCGCTTGGGCGGCGCCGTTGCGAAACGGTACGGCGCGATGCCGCCGCCCGGTCGCCTGCGTGCCCACTTCGAGGGCTCCGCGGGCCAGAGCTTCGGCGCGTTCCTCACTGCCGGGATCCAGCTCCACCTCGTCGGCGAGGCGAACGACTACGTGGGCAAGGCGATGAGCGGCGGTCGCATCGTGATCTCCCCGCCGCCCGACGACGCGGGCGACCCGTGCCTCGTGGGAAACACGGCGCTCTACGGAGCAACCGGCGGCAAGCTGTTCTGCGCAGGCTCGGCCGGGGAGCGCTTCGCGGTGCGCAACTCAGGCGCGGTCGCTGTGGTCGAAGGGGTTGGTGACCATGGCTGCGAGTACATGACGGCAGGGACGGTGGTCGTCCTCGGAGAGATCGGCCTCAACTTCGGCGCGGGCATGACTGGAGGGAACGCGTTCGTCTTCGATCCTCATGGGCGCCTCGGTGATCGACTCAACCACGACCTCGTTGCAGCGCGCGAGCCGACCGTCGAATTCCTCGACGCGATCCGCATCCTCCTCGAGCGACACGTTCGATACACGGGCTCGCGGCGCGCGAGGGAGGTGCTGGAAGCGTGGAGCTCTCGCGCGACCTCGTTTGTCCACGTCGCTCCACGGCTCGAGGCGGCCGCGCTCCCGACCGAGGCCGAGCTCGTGCGCGAGGGCGTGGCCTAGCCGCTCGGCACAACCTGAATCTCGCAGACGCGTCTTTACACTCACCCTTCCGATGACCACGACGGATCCGACCTGGACGCCGGCCTCCTGGCGAGGCCATCTGGCCGAGCAGCAGCCCACGTGGCCGGACGAGGACGCCCTCGCGGCCGCTCGCTCGCGCCTGCAAGGCCTCCCGCCGCTCGTGTTCGCGGGCGAGGCGCGGGCGCTCCTCCACGCTCTCGGAGAGGTCTGCGACGGCCGGGCCTTCCTGCTTCAGGCCGGCGACTGCGTCGAGTCCTTCCACGACGTGTCGGCACCGGCGATCCGCGAGCGGCTGAAGGTGCTGCTGCAGATGTCGGCGGTGCTGACGTACGCGGCAACCCTTCCGGTCGTCCGCGTCGGTCGCATCGCGGGCCAGTTCGCGAAGCCGCGGAGCTCGCCGACCGAGGTCGTCGGCGGTGTCGAGATTCCCTCGTTTCGCGGGCACATCGTCCACTCCGAGGTGCCGACGGCCGAGGCCCGCGTCCCGGATCCCGAGCGGCTCGTGCAGGGCTACTACCAGGCCGCGTCCACGCTCAACCTCCTGCGCGCGTTCACGAAGGGTGGCTTTGCCGACCTCACGCACGTCCACAACTGGAACCGCGAGTTCGTTGCGTCGTCACCGTCCGGGCAGCGCTACGAGGCGCTCGCGGACGAGATCGAGCGCGCACTGCGCTTCATGCAGGCGATCGGGTTCGACCTCGGCAGCGAGCGCACGATCCACGAGGTCGACGTCTGGACGAGCCACGAGGGGCTGCTGCTCGACTACGAGGAGCCGCTCACGAGAACCGACTCGCTGACCGGCCTCCCGTACGACTGCTCGGCGCACATGCTCTGGATCGGCGACCGCACACGCGATCCCGAGGGTGCGCACGTCCGGTTCTTCTCAGGCGTCCACAACCCGGTCGGCGTGAAGCTCGGCCCGACCGCAACGCCCGAGGACGCGGTGCGGCTCGCGGAGATCCTGAACCCGGACCGCATCCCCGGCCGCCTCACGTTCGTCGTGCGCATGGGCGCGGAGGTTGTGCGCAATGCGCTCCCGCCGCTGCTCGAGGCGGTGCGAGCGAGCGAGGTGCCACTCGCCTGGGTCTGCGACCCGATGCACGCGAACACCGTGCGGACGAGGTCTGGCACGAAGACCCGTGACTTCGAGGCGATCATGGCCGAGCTCGAGGGCTTCTTCGCCGCGCATCGCTCCGTCGGGACGTGGCCGGGTGGGATCCACATCGAGTTCACCGGCGAGGACGTCACGGAGTGCGTCGGCGGCTCCGAGGCGGTCCGGGAGGAGCAGCTCGACCACCGCTACGAGACGCTCTGCGACCCGCGACTCAACGGCCGTCAGTCGCTCGACCTCGCGTTCCGCGTCGCCGAGCTCATGCGCTCGGCGTGAGCTCGCCCCCATGCGTCTAGCGGTCGTCGGCACGGGCCTCATCGGGGCCTCCGCGGCGCTCGCCGCCCGGCGCGCGGGCGTCGAGGACGTCGTCGGCTGGGACGAGGACCCCACGGTGCTCGAGCAGGCGGTCGAGCGCGGCGCCGTCGACCCTGCGCAATCGGTCGAAGACGCCCTCATAGGTGCCGATCTGGCGCTCGTCGCCGTGCCTGTCGCGGAGCTGCCGATCGTCGTCCGGAACGTGCTCGAGGCCGCACCTGCTTCGTGCACCGTGACCGACGTCGGCTCGACGAAGGGCTCCGTCTGCGACGCCGTCGGAACCGACCCGCGGTTCGTCGGCGGCCATCCGATCTGCGGCGCGGAGGCTCGCGGGCCGGGAAGCGCGAGCGCCGACCTGTTCGAGGGCGCGACCTGGTTCCTGACGCCGCTCGCCGCGACCGAGCCGGTTCGCTATCGGGCAGCGCACGCGTTCGCCGTCTCCCTCGGCGCACGACCGGTCGCGATCGATCCCGCTGCCCACGATCGGCTCGTCGCCGTCACGAGCCACCTGCCGCATGCGCTTGCGAACGTCCTCCTGAACCAGGCGGGGTCCGCTCGCGTCGAGGGGCACGATCCGCTGACCGCGGCGGGAGGCTCGCTCCGCGACATGACGCGGATCGCCGGTGCGAACCCGCGGATCTGGGTCGACATCTTTCTCGAGAACCGCGACGAGCTGCGCGTGTCGCTCGCCGAGCACCGCCGCCGTGTCGAGCAGCTCGAGTCGGCGCTGGAGTCCGGCGATGCCGGCTTCCTGGCCCGATGGATCGGTGAGGCGAGCGGCAATCGCCGGCGTATGCTCGAGACCGCGTACGAGGACGCCGGAGCGCTCCATCGCCTGCGGGTCCACGTGCCGGACCGGCCGGGTGTTCTGGCCGGGATCTTCCAGGCGCTCGGAGCGCAGCGGATCAACGTCTCCGACTTCGAGCTCGAGCACCTGTCGCCGGAGCGGGGCGGGACGCTCACCGTGCTCGTCACGGGCGAGGCCGACGCGGCAGCAGCCGCGAGCCTCCTCGAGAGCCAGGGCTACGGCGTCGTCGTGGCACCCGTGCTCGACGAGTAGCGGCCCATCCGGGCCACCCTTTTCGGGCGATTCCCTGCGCAGAGCGGTCGACCTAGGGTCCGCGGGTGCTCGGGCCACGACGTATCGCCGTTGCCTCGGCCCTCGCCGTCCTCGCTCTCTCGGTGTCCGCGCTCGCCCAGGGGACGCCCGTACCGGGCGCCCCTTCGTGCTCGCTCACGCCGGCCGACTCCTTCTGGCACGCCGACGTGTCCAACCTCCCGGTCCATCCCCAGTCGAGCGGCTGGGTCTCCAGCATCGGGCCGAGCGCGGGGCTGAAGGCCGACTTCGGCTCGGGCACCTGGAACGGGGGCCCCATCGGGATCCCGTACACGACCGTTCCCGGCACGCAGCCGCGCGTCCCCGTGTCCTTCGACTACGCGGACGAGAGCGATGCAGGGCCGTACCCCGTGCCTGCGAATGCGCCGATCGAGGGCGGCTCGTCCTCGGCCGGAGATCGGCACGTGCTCGTCGTCGACCGCGACGTGTGCCGGTTGTGGGAGCTGTACGCCGCGTATCCCCAGTCCGGTGGGGCCTCGTGGACCGCCGGCTCTGGCGCGACCTGGGATCTGCGCTCGAACGCGATGCGCCCGCCCGGCTGGACGTCGGGCGACGCAGCGGGGCTGCCGATCCTGCCCGGCCTCGTGCGCAACGACGAGGTCGCCTCTGGCGAGATCGACCACGTGATTCGCTTCACCGCGCCGAGGACGTACGGCTACGTGTGGCCAGCGAGCCACAAGGCGTCGACCGGCGGGGCCGCCGACCCGCCGCTCGGCGCCTGGTTCCGGCTGAAGGCGAGCTTCGACATCAGCAGCTTCTCGCCGCAGAACCAGGTCATCCTGCGAGCACTCAAGAAGCACGGGATGGTGCTCGCCGACAACGGATCGTCGTGGTTCACGAGCGGCGTGCCCGATCCGGGCTGGAACAACAGCGACCTCAACGTCCTGCGCAGCGTGCCCGGCTCGGCGTTCGAGGCGGTCGACGTGTCGTCGCTGAAGGTGTCGGGCACGTCGTACGCGGTCGCGGGCAGTGCGCCACCACCGCCGCCACCACTTCCACCGCCCCCGCCACCACCTCCACCTCCTCGGGCCGAGCTCGTCGCGAACCCGGGCTTCGAGGCCGGCCTGAGCGGGTGGGCGAAGAGCGACAAGCGCACGACGTTCGCCCGCGTCTGCTCCAGCGCCCACGGCGGCTCGTGCTCGGCCGAGCTCGGCAGGACGCGAACGGGGAACGCCGTCGTCGACGACGCGCCGGACACCGTCCCGGCGACCGCGGCCGGCGCGGGGTACGCCGCCTCGGTGTGGGTGCGCGCCCCGGCTGGACGGCTGGTCACCCTCCGCCTGCGCGAGCGGCGCGGCTCGAGCGCCATCCGGACGAGCCAGGCGACCGCGACCGGCACGGGCGCGTGGCAGCGGGTCTCGCTGACAGGCGCCGGCGCCGCGGGAGGGACCTCGCTGTCGCTCGAGGTGGTCGTCTCGCTCGTGCGGGGAACGACGGCGCAGCTCGACGACGTCTCGCTGGCGCGGAGCTAGAAGTCAGCGCGGCAGGTTCAGGCCGAGGCGCTTCGGAAGCGACGCGACGAAGCGGGTCGGCGCGTTCGGCTGGCGGCCTTCGTCCTCGGCGGCGTCCTTCGCCATCAGCGCACGCCGGATGAGCGATCCGCCCGCGTAGCTGAACGGCTCGGGCGGGAAGAGCTTGCGCGGAGGGTCGACGAGCGCGAGCCGCGTGAGTTCGTCGCGCCGATCGAGCGCGAGCCGCGCGAGGATCTGTCCCCCGAGGTAGGTCGGCCCGACGCCGTTCCCCGTGAATCCGAATCCGTGGTGCACTCGGCCCCGGCTGCCGAAGATCGGTAGGTGCGTCGGCGAGACGTCGATCGGGCCGCCCCATGCGTGCGTGACCGAGCGTCCCCGCGTCTGCGGGAAGAAGCGACCAAGGGCGTCGCGCGTCGCGGCGACGACGTCCCGGTCGAGCTCGAGACGACGCGACCTGCGTCCGCCGGCGCCCATCGTCCCGCCGCCCCAGCCGAACACGATCCGCCCGTCGCGCGTCGTCCGTGTGTAGTGGACGAGCTTCCGGCTGTCGACGATCGCCTCGCCTCCCGTCCAGCCGAGCTCGTCGAGAACGTCCGGCATCGGCTCGGTGAGCACGATGTGGCTCGACGCCACGGCGAGCGAGCGCCGGTAGCCCGGGAAGCCGGCGGTCGCGCTGTTCACGGCGAGGACCGCCGCCCGCGCTCGAACGCGCCCGGCTCGCGTCTCCACGCTTCCGTCCGGGCCGAGCGCGGTCACCTCGGTGCGCTCGTGGATGCGGACGCCTCGCTCGAGCACCTTTGCCCGCAGGCCCAGCGCGAGCCTCCCGGGGTGCACGGTCGCGTTCAGCCGGTAGAGGGCGCCTCCGAGGAAGAGCGGAGACGCACACCGCGCGCGGACGTCCTCGGCGGACACCGAGACGACCTCCTCGGGCGCGCCGAGATCGGCAGCCGCGCGGACGTTCGTGTCCCACGATCCGAGTTGCGACTCCGTCGTCGCGACCCGGAGCATCGGCGCCTCGCGGAACCAGGCATCGACGCCCGTCGTGTCGCACCAGGCGCCGATACCTCGCACCGCGCCCTCGGACGCACGGCAGACCGCGAGCGCCGCGTCGGCACCTGCGCGGTCGCGCAGCGTGGCGGTGTCGCCCCAGAGCGTCTCGCAGAAACCGCCGTTTCGCCCGCTGGGGCCATGACCGCAGACGGATGCCTCGAGCACGACCACGTCGAGCTCCGGCTCGAGCTCGCGCAGCTGCCATGCGGTCCACAGTCCGAGGTACCCGCCCCCGACCACGACGACGTCCGCTCGGGCGTCGCCGTCGAGCGGCGCCTGCGCCGTGACAGGACCGGCCTCCTCGATCCACCACCCCGTGCGGGTGTGCCGCATCAGGCCGCGGGGCTGGGGCCTTGCCGCGTGAGCTTGATCGTGGAGGCGATGACGACCGCCACCGCGACCGGGACGAGCAGGGTCCAGAAGAGCGGCAGCCCGCCGATGACCGCGCCGACGCAGACCACGACCGCCGAGACCGTGCCCGGTGCCATCAGCAGCTGACCTGCGACGAGGAGCACGGCGCCGACGAGGAGCAGCAGCGTGAAGAGCGCGCGGTCGCGCGTCGAGCCGAAGTCCACGAGGCCGATACCGGCGATCGCAGCGAGCGCGTAGAGAGCGCTGAGCGCGAGGACGAGGAACCTCGTCGTCCCCGCGAGTCCTTCGCCGGTCATGGACTCCGAAGACTAGACGGGAGAGGCGTCAGGGGTGGCGCACGGGACTTCCTCTGCGGGGGTGACGCGGCTCGTCGTGGCCGTGACCTACTCGAACGCCGTGTTACTCCGAACGGAGGAACCCGGCGTGAGGCGGGTGGACGATGACGTCTCCTGAACCGAGCAGTCGGAGCTTGCCTCGAAGCTGACGAAGCGCGTGCTCGCTGGGTTGTCCGTAGATGGAGATCGACCTGAGCGTTACGAGGTCGGAGAATCTCGCGAAGCGAGGACCGGCAATCTCCATGTGTCGATCGAGGGAGGACGGATCAGCGTGGACGTGCACGACACTCATCTGGGAGCCGTCCTCGCTGAAGTAGGCGTTGTACGAGAGTAGTTGCGGCTCGTTCTCCTCGATGAACTCCGCAAGCTCACTGATCGCTTCCTTCAGTTCGGGGAGAACGCCCTCGCGCACGTCCGACACGTCGACGTAGATCAGTGGCTCACCCATCTTGCTTCGGTCGCGGTTCGCGCTCCGTGGTTGCGGTGCCGGCCTTTGACCCGAACGCCGGTCCCAGCGGAATGAGCGACCCGATCTCCTCGAGGACGTCGAACGGATGCATCCTGTCGAGCGTACAAAGACCCGCCTCGTCGCGCGATGTCACAGGCGTCCTCGCTCGCGCCGGCCCGCTTCAAGCTCCTCCACGAAAAATGGGGTGGCGGACGGGACTCGAACCCGCGACCACCGGGACCACAACCCGGGGCTCTACCAACTGAGCTACCGCCACCGCGGACGGGACAGGATAGCGGCGGCTCTCCAGCCTCTCAGTCGAGCACGGCCTGCGTCTGCATGGTGCGCGCGACGCGGTGACCGGAGGCGTCGAGCACGTCGGTCTCGATCACGATGGTGCTCCTCCCGACGTGCAGCGGTCGCGCGCGGGCGGTGACCGTTCCCTCCTTGACCGCTCCCAGGAAGTTCGTCTTCGACTCGATGGTGACGGTCGTCGCGCCGGCCGGGAGGTTGAGGAAGGCGCACACGGCGCCGGCCGTATCGGCGAGCGTCATGACGATGCCTCCGTGCAGGACTCCGGCCGCAGTGCACAGCTCCGCGGACCACTCGAGCGTCGAGTCGACCTCGTCGTTGCCCCCGAAGGTGCGAATGCCGAGCGTCGTCCCCAGCGGCATCTGCGCGTTCACGACCTCGGTGATCTCCGGCTTCTCGGACATGCGGCGACTCTACGTCAGGCGCCGTTCGAGGTAGGCCGCGAGCCGGGTCAGCGGAAAAGAGATGACGAAGAAGACGACCATGATCGCGCCATAGATCTCGATCGCGTGCTCCTGGCCCTCGAACGTCAGGCGCTCGACCTGGCGCTCGGCCGTCTCCAGGATCTCCGGTGCGCCGATCACCTGGACGATCGTCGTGTTCTGGATGATGTTCACGAGCAGGCCGACGAGCGGCGGAAGGAGCCGGCGCAGGGCCTGCGGCATGATCACGAACGCGTGCCGGCCGAGCCAGCCGAAGCCGAGTGCGGATGCCGCCTCGTGCTGCTCGCGCGGGATGGACTGGACGGCCCCGCGCGTCGCCTCGGCCACCTGTGCGCTTCCCCAGAGGATGAGCGCGATCGCGCCGGCCGTGATCGCGTCGAACCGGAGGCGCGGGCTGACGGCCGGCAGTGCGAAGTAGACGATGAAGATCGTCACCAGGATCGGGAGACCGCGCCAGATCTCGATGTAGAGCCTGATGAGCGCGCGGGTCGGCAGGAAGTGGACCGTCAAGAGCGTTCCGAGGGTGATGCCGATGACCGAGCTTCCGACGAGTGCGATCGCCGAGAGCTTGAGCGTGTTCCTGAGCCCGGTCTCGATGACGTAGCGAGCGACCGGGTCGGCCCAGTCGGGGGCGAAGGCGATCATGCCCGGCCCTCCGGGAGCGCGAGGTGCGCCTCCAGCAGCCGGATTCCCGCCGACATCGACCAGACGATGATCAGGTACGTGAGCGCGAGCACCGTGAAGGCCTCTGCGGTCTGCAGCGTCAACGCCTGGATCTGGAAGATCACCGTCGTGATCTCCGGATAGGCGATCACGTACATCAGCGACGTGTTCTTCACGATGCTGATGTAGGTGTTGATGGAGGACGGGAGCGCAATGCGCCCTCCTATCGGGAGCGTGATGTTCACGAAGGTCGCGAGGCGCGTGAAGCCGAGCGCCGCGCCCGCCTCCCGGTAACGCTCCGGCACGGCCTCGAAGCCGGCACGGAAGTTCTCCGTGTTGAAGGCGCCGCCCCAGATCGTCACGGCGAGCCACGCGACGGTGAACGCGTCGAGCCGGATACCGATCTGCGGCAGGGCGAAGAACAGCATGAAGATCTGCACGAGGATCGGCGTGTTCCGGATCACCTCGACGTAGACCGCCGCGATCTGGCTCACGACCGGGAGCCTGTACGCGCGCGCGGCGCCCAGGGTGATCCCCACGATCGAGGCGCCGAGGATGGCGATGAGCGAGACCTGCAGGGTCTTGCGCAGCCCGGCGGCGAGCTCGTCCGCGTTGTCCCGGACGAACGACCAGACGTCGTCGAGGAAGCCCGAAGCGAGGAGGAGCGTGCTCACGACGGGAGCGGAGCGGCCGCGTGCGCGGCCGCTCCGATCGAAGACCCGCTGCCCACTACGGGCACTGGGTCGTTGCGTCGCCCTGGGTGTACGTGAACGTGTTGTTCGGCCGGAGGATGTTCTTCTGGAAAGTCGCGAACACCCGTGCCGGGACGTTGTTCTTGAGGATGGTGTTGAACGTGTCCCGCTTTCTCATGACTTCGAGGCGGGAGTCCACCCAGCGCTTCAGCGCGGTGTTGCCCTGCTTGATCCCGATGCCGTACGGCAGCGCGAGGAACGTGTCGTTGGTCAGCTTCAGGTTGCGGTCGGTGACGGCGATCCCGAGCAGCACGGTGTCGTCCCACATGAGGCCGTCGGCACGCCCGTCGCGGAATGCGAGCAGCGCGTTCGTGAAGCTATCCGTCACGACCGTCTTCGTGTCCTTGAAGCAGTTCTTCATCCAGCGGTCGTAGATGGACCCGCTCGTCGTCGCGATCGTCTTCCCGGCGAGCTGGCCGATCATGCTGTCCGGCGCGCTGTTCGGCACCAGCAGCCGACCCGTGGCCTTGTAGTAGGCGCGTGAGAAGTCGATCCGTGTGTCGCGGTCGGCCGTGTACGTGAACGTTGCGATGACCATGTCGACACGATCCGTCGTGAGCGCCGGCTCGCGCGCCGGCGTCGTGACGCACGTGAACGTGACCCTGTTCGCCTTCCCGAACGCGAACTTCGAGAACCAGCGGGCGATCTCGACGTCGAACCCGGCGTTACGACCCTGGACGTTGATGTAGCCGAACGGAGGCGAATCGCACTTGATGGCGATGTTGAAGCGCCCTCGTTGCTTGATGTTCGCCGGCAGGGCCGGGAGCTTCGCCTTCTTCTTCTGCGCGTCGTCCGCCTCTCTGGCGGACGCCGCCGCGCCCCAGGTCGCCAGCGCGACCCCTGCGAGCACCGTCACGAGCACGCCTACGGCGAGTCGTCTCATTGCACTGTCCCTCCTTCGTCGATGGTGAGCTCCTCGAGTGAATGTGCGAGTTGCAGGCTTCGCCGCAGGAAGCGCTGCGTCCGTTCCTTCTGCGGTCTGTCCAGGACGTCCGCAGGGGCGCCCTGCTCGACGATCTTGCCGCCGTCCATGAAGACCACCCGGTCGCCGACGTCACGGGCGAAGTGCATCTCGTGCGTCACGACGAGCATCGTCATACCCGTTCGCGCGAGGTCACGCATCACGACGAGCACCTCCCCCACGAGCTCCGGGTCGAGGGCCGACGTCACCTCGTCGAAGAGCATGACGTGCGGGTTCATCATCAGCGCCCGCGCGATCGCCACGCGCTGCTGCTGTCCGCCCGAGAGCTGGTGTGGATGCTGGTCGGCCTTCTCCTCGAGACCGACCATTGCCAGGAGCTCGCGTGCGCGTGCCTCTGCGTCCCGCCGCTTCATCTTCCGGATACGTCGCGCGGCGAGCGTCAGGTTGTCCAGCGCGGTGAGATGCGGGAAGAGGTTGAACTGCTGGAACACGATGCCGACGCGCTGCCGGACGTTCGCCAGCGGAGCCCCCTTCGACGTGATCTCCTCGCCTTCGAGGTAGATGCGACCGGCCTGGATCGGTTCGAGCAGGTTCACGCAGCGCAGCAAGGTGCTCTTGCCGCTTCCGCTCGGGCCGATGATCACGAGCACCTCTCCTTGCTCGACGGCCAGGTCGATTCCGTCCAGGACGAGGTTGTCGCCGAAGCTCTTTCGAACCCCCTCCAGCTCGATGATCGGGCGCCCGTTTCGCGTCCCGTTCTCCGTCTCGCTGCTCATCCGCTGGATCCCACCTGGCCTCCATCCAAACGGATGTCGCCGCGCCGATCAAGGCGTTGACGATCTGCGGCGAAGCGCGTACCCTCCCTACGTTCCGGCCGTCGAGCGAAAGGAGAGATGACCATGAAAGTCGCACGCCTCGTCTCACCTCGGCTCGACGTCGCCCGCAGCTAGCTCTGCGCCGGCCGAATCGGGCCGCGGCCCGATTCCATTCCGAGTGAAGGAGCTTCGCGTTGTCCAATGGAACCCTGGCCGCGCCAGAGCTCGTCCAGCTGGGCTGGACCGACGAGCTCGAGGCGGCCTTCACCACATATGCCGAGCGCGGGTTTCGCCCCGCTCGCGTCGTCGCGGAGCATCGCGGCGGCTACTACGTCCGCTCGCAGCTGGGAGACCGGCTCGCCCATGCACGGGGACGCCTCCGCGACGACGAGATCTGGGGCGGGATGCCCGCGGTCGGCGACTGGGTGGTCGTCTGCGACGCGCCCGGCGACCGGTTCGCGATCGAGGCGCTCCTGCCGCGTCGGACGAAGGTCTCGCGGAAGACACCCTGGCTGAAGGCGGAGGAGCACATCCTCGTCGCGAACGTCGACACGGTCGTGCTCGTCTCGGGCCTCGACGCGGACTTCAACCCCCGCCGGCTCGAGCGCTACCTCACGGCCGCGTGGGACAGCGGGGCCGACCCCGTCGTCGTGCTCACGAAGCTCGACGTCTGCGACGACCCGGGCATGCTGCTCGAGGCGGAGTCCGTGGCGGTCGGCGTGCCCGTGCTCGCGGTGAGCAACGTCACGGGCGAGGGTCTCGACGACGTGCGAGCCCTGCTCCGACCCGCGCGGACCTTCGTCCTCCTCGGCTCGTCCGGGACCGGGAAGTCGACCCTTGCGAACAGTCTCGCCGGACGCGAGGTGATGCCGACGGGTGGGCTCCGAAGCGACGGTCGCGGGCGGCACACGACGCGGCATCGCCAGCTGCTCGTCCTGCCGGGCGGCGCGATCCTCATCGACACGCCCGGCCTGCGCGAGCTGCAGATCTGGGAGGGGGACATCGACAGTGCCTTCGCCGACATCGCCGAGCTCGCGACACAGTGCAGGTTCAACGACTGCGCGCACTCCTCCGAGCCGGACTGCGCGGTGCGGGAGGCGCTCGAAGACGGCTCGCTCGACCCTGACCGCTGGCAGAACTACGTGAAGCTGCAGCGGGAGCTGCGCGCGATCGAGGCGCGGAGCAGCCGGCGGATCCAACGCGAGCTCAAGAGCCGCTGGCGCGCTCGCGCCCGCGAGACGCGACGTGCGAGGAGGTACGGCGGCAAGCCATAGCTCCATCGCTGGGTCACGGGCCCGCCGAGTGTGATCTGGACCGATCTCGGTGGGTCTTGTCGCCACTGTTGCCGAAAGAGCGGGCTCCGACAAACTCCCCTGATGCTGGTTCATGCGACATGGCAGCGACATCTCCCCGGCGTCGGCATCTCCGCGTTCCTCGACCGCAGCTACCTGGTCGACTTCGGGTTCGCTGAGAACAAGCCGCCCGCGCTCACCGTCGGCTGGTACCGCTGGCACCCGGACTTCGTGGAACTCAACAGGACACGACGGGGGCCGTGGCACTTCTCGGAGTCGAAGCGATTCCGCCGAATGTCGCATCTGTTCCAGGCGGCCGCGAGGCTCCGAGAGCTCACTCCTCTGGAGCAGGCTCGCGTCGACGAGTAACTGCATACGAGCACTCGTGTCCGTTCCTCGAGCGAAGGGGGCAGTCTCCCGCCCCCTTCGGGGTGGCCCACGTCCTAGATCGGACGTTTCAGGAGCACGACCGGCCACGCGACCAGGTCGCCCGCCTTGAGCGTCAGGCCGACGGCTTCCCAGCCGTCCGCCCCGTACTCGTTCAAGTCGTCCGGGATCCAGGGGGCATCTTTCTTGATGCCCTTCGCGTGCTGAAGCGGCACGACGAGATACTCGAACGTGGGGAGGTCGTGCGGCCGCTCCGTCCGAGCCGGAGCATCGAAGGTCGTCGTCATCTCGAGACCTCCTTCCTGACCCGACGTTGGCACGAGTCGCCGTGATCGACATCGGGAGAGACTGCGTATTCGAGTCGGCTCACGAGGACGCGCTCTTCGACCGCTCACCCTCCTCGCAGGCGGCTTGGCTGAGCCATGGCCCCGGGAGGAGTCGAACCTCCGCCCGCAGATTCGAAGTCTGCCGCTCTATCCACTGAGCTACGGGGCCCTGTCGAGCAGTATGGCCGAGCAGTATGCCCGCGTCGGCTACGCGGCCCGCTCGGCTTCGTGCTCGTCGCGGACGTGCGCCACGAGCACGCGCACGACCGTCGGGTCGTACTCGCTCCCCGCGAGCCGCATCAGCTCGTTGAGGGCGTCGTCCTCCGAGAGCGCGGGGCGGTACGGGCGATCCGACGTCATCGCGACGAATGCATTGCACGCTCTGACGATCCGCGAGGCGAGCGGTGCTTCCTCGCCGACGAGGCCGTCGGGATAGCCGCCGCCGTCCCAGTTCTCGTGACTCGAGCGGACGACTGCGGCGACGCTTCGCAGTGCCGGTGAGGCCCGCAGGATCCGCTCGCCCACGATCGTGTGCTGGCGAACGAACGCCCACTCGCGCTCGTCGAGGGGGCCAGGCTTGTGGAGGATCTCGTCGGGAACGGCCAGCTTGCCGAGGTCGTGGAGCTGCGCGGCCCGTTCGAGCTCCTCGAGCTCGTCCCGACGCAAACCGAGCATGCGCCCGACGTCGACGGCGAGCGTGCCGATGTCGGCCCGCTGCGACTCGAGCTCCGGCTCGCGGACGGACAGCGCCGCCAGGAGAGCCGCGATCGTGCGCTCGCTCTCGCCGCGGCGTGAGTACTTCTGTGCGTAGAGGCGCTCGTCGGCGAGCTGCAGCGCGTGGCTTCCGTCGGTCGCTTCGTCGGGGAGGAGCACGGCTCCGAACGAGCTCCCGATCTCGAAGCCTTCCCCGCGCTCGGACAGCGCCTCGCATGCCCGGTCGATCAGCGGCTCAGCCTCGCCTTCTGCGACCGTGGCGACGAGGCAGAACTCGTCGCCGCCGAGGCGGTACACGGTCCCCGTCCTCCCGGGCACCGTCGCGAGCTTCGTCCCGAGCCGGGCGAGGAGCGCGTCGCCCGCCGGGTGTCCGAAGGTGTCGTTGTAGCCCTTGAAGCCGTCGAGGTCGAACAGCATGAGAAGCGTGGGGGGCACGGGCTCCGCGGCGAGCCTGCGATCGAGGTCGACGAGCAGCTGGCGGCGGTTGGCGAGACCTGTGAGCGCGTCCGTCGTCGCCTCGGCCCGCGTCAGCTCGAAGAGGCGGCGGTTCTCGCGGAAGGTCACGGCGAGTCGCGCCACCACGAGCGCGAGCGTTGCTCCGGCGAGGACGATCGCGGCCGCGTTGAACCGCAGGTAGTGGTCGTACACGAGGATTCCCGTCGCGAGGACCGCCGCGACTGCCGGGACGGCGAGTAGCGGTCTGCCCTGGATCTCGAGCCCCTCGCGCGTCCGGTCGGGAAGCCATGCGGCGCTCGCCACGAGAAGCATGGCCGTCGGCCAGAGGATGTCGATCCACGTCCCGGCCACGTAGGTCCCGTTCGCCGACTGGACGAGGTAGATGGCGTCCGCGGCCGTCGTCGCGAGGATGCCGAGGCCGAGGACGAGCCAGCGCGGCCCGGGACGCCATCCCGTCAGGGAGAAGACGCCGAAGACGGCCGACAGGAGCAGGATGTCGCCGATCGGGTAGGCGAGGTTCGTGACGACCGTCGAGCGGGAGCCCTCCGTGCTCTCGAGGACGAGGTCGACGAGGAGCGCCGCCCCCATCGCAGCCGCCGCGGTGGCTGCGATCGCGCCGTCGAGCCAGAGCATCCCGCCGATCTCGCGCGCACGTTCCCGCAGCAGGAGGACGACGCCGACGTAGAGGAGGACGTAGAAGGCGATGAAGCCGACGTCCGCCATCGACGGGTACGTCTCGGGCTCGAACACCGCGTACCAGATCTCGCCGAACGTCCAGCTCGCGAGCGCGGCGGTGATCACCGTCCACGCCGCGCGCTCGTGCTTCACGAGGTATGCGTGCGACCCCACGATCACGGTCGCGAAGACCATGAGGCCGTCGTAGACCCAGACGTTGAAGAAGGCCTCGATGCCGCTGTCCGGCGCCGCGAAGACGGTGACGAGCGCGAACGCGCCGAGGCCCGCCGCGGCCGCGGCGCGCGTCGCGTGAACCCATTGCGAATGGGGCATCTCGGAACGTGAATCGGCCGTGAGCCCGCGGCGCTTGAGCCGATCGCCTCGAGGCGCGGTCCGGTCCGTCCGACGGTGGTCCTACCCTCGCGGCCATGGCACTCGGGATCGTCGTGTTCGGTGCCGCCTTCCTCGCCGGCCTCGGCCTCGGTACCTACACCCGACGGCCGCTCTCCACTGCCTTTCTCGTCCTCGGGAGCTTCACCGCACTCCTCGTGCTGACGGCGACCGGAGAGCTGCTCGACGCGGCTGCCGTCCTCGCCGTCGTCGGCCTGCTCGGGCTCGTCGCCGAGAGCATGCGCGAGACGCTCGCGCGTCTCGTCGACGGCTACTAGGCACACGCGAGGGCGGGGCCGAGGGCGAGGCAAGCCTCGCCCCTACACTCTGCTCCGCGCGGGCGTGGCGGAACTGGCAGACGCGGCGGGTTTAGGTCCCGTTGGGCCGTGAGGCCCTTGGAGGTTCGAGTCCTCCCGCCCGCACTGAGCAAGATGGTGATCCGCGAGTGCGGATCCAGATCGCACGGAACGTCAGAGACGCTCGCTCTGTCGTCCGTTATTTCAGCGGCCGGGCCAGATCGGACGCGGCCAAGGCCGTGCCGGATCAGAATCGGCTGATGCGGAAGAGGCCGATGTCGTGGCGCGTGCTGTCGTCGACGACGAGGTCGGCCAGGATCTCGCCGATCACCGAGCAGAACTTGTAGCCGTGGCCGGAGAAGCCCGCGCCGACGACCACTGACGGCGCGTCGGGGTGCCGGTCGACGATGAAGTGCTCGTCGGGCGACGGCTCGAACAGGCACGTCTTGAGTGCCACGGTCGGGCCGGCGCCCTCGGGGAAGTAGCGCTCCGCGAACGCGCGCAGCGGCTGCTCGTCGGCGAGGGTGGGCTCGCGCGGGATCTCGTCGGGGTCGCCGCCGGATCCGAAGTGGTCGTAGCGACCGAGCTTGAAGCCGGGGATCCCGTGAGCCGGGAAGCCGTAGAAGTGCTCGCCGTCGAGGGCGAGGTTGAAGACCGGCATGCGGTCCGGGCGGAAGATCTCGGGCCTCGCCGTCTGGAGCCACGCGAGAGACTGGCGGACGCCGTGGACGAGGTCGCCCGGCAAGCGCGCGACGCTCTGCGCCCACGCGCCCGCCGTCACGACGAGGCGGTCTGCCTCGATCGTCGCGCGTTCGGTCCGCACGCGGACGCCGTTCTCGCGCTCCTCCCACTCGAGAACGCGCTCCCGCGCGCGGAAGGTCGCACCACGCGCCAGGGCGCCCTCGACGTGCGCGACGATGCAGCGCTCCGGGACGACGAAGCCGCCGTCCGCTTGGAAGACGACCTCCATCTCGGCGGGGAGCCTGTACGCGGGGAAACGGCGCCCCACCTCCGTGCCGTTCAGCACCTCGTGCGGAAGGTCGTGCTCGGCACACGAGCGCAGGACGCCCTCCAGGATCCGGTCTCCACCCTCGACGATCCCGGTCACGTGCAGGAGGCGCTCGCCGGCCTCCGTCTCGAGCTCGCGCCAGAGCTCGTAGGCGCGCCGCAGGAGCGGCACGTAGTCCGGGTGCTCGAAGTACGCGAGCCGGATGATGCGCGTGAGGCCGTGCGACGAGCCCTGCTCGTGAAGGAGGTCGAAGCGCTCGAGCCCGAGAACCCGCTTTCCCCGGCGAGCCAGGTGGTAGAGCGTCGAGCTTCCCATGCCCCCGACACCGACGACGACGACGTCGTATCGCTCCATCGGGCCTGACCCTATCCGCGGCTGGTTGAATGAGCCGATGCCTACGGCTGTCGAGAGTCTCGGGGAGAATCGCGTCCGCCTGACGGTCGACGTATCGTCGGATCAGGTCCGGCACGCGGTCGACCACGCCATGTCGGACCTCTCCCAGAGCGTGAAGATCCCGGGTTTCCGGAGCGGCAAGATCCCGAAGCCCGTGCTCGTCTCGCGTCTGGGCAAGGAACGGATCTACGCGGAGGCGGTCGACAGCCACATCGGCGGCTGGTTCTGGAGCGCAGCGTCGCGCAATCGCGTGCGCCCGGTCTCCGATCCGCAGTTCGAGTTCGAGCTCCCGGACACCGCCGAGGAGAGCTGGAGCTTCGTCGCGACCGTCGACGTCCAGCCGCTGCCCGAGCTCGTGGACTGGACGTCGCTCGAGGTGCCGCGCGCCGAGGTCGAGGTGCCCGAGGAGGCCGTGGACGCGGAGATCGAGGTGCTGCGCGAGTCGGTGGCCGAGCTCGCGCCCGCGGGCGACCGCCCGGCGCAGCCCGGCGACACGCTCCTCGTCGACCTCGTAGACGCCGACGGAGAGGCGCAGCCCGACACCGTGGTCGAGCTCGGGGGCGGACGGCTTGCGCCCGAGATCGAGGCCGCGCTCGTCGGCGCCTCCGCGGGCGAGACCAAGGAGATCAGCTTCCCGCTGGCCGACGGCTCGAGCTCGACGGTCCAGATCACCGTGCGCGAGGTGCAGGAGAAGGTCCTGCCCGAGATCGACGACGACCTCGCGCGCGCCGCGAGCGAGTTCGACACGATCGGCGAGCTGCGCGAGAGCATCACATCCACGCTCCGCGAGCAGCTCGACGCGGAGATCGACGCCGCGTTCCGGGTCTCGGCGGTCGACGAGCTCGTCCGCGCATCGTCCGTGCAGCCGGCGCTGCCGCTCGTGCGCACCCGGGCCGCCGACCTCCTCACCGGCTTCGCGCGCTCGCTCGAGCGCCGCGGCGTGACGCTCGAGACGTACATCGCGGCGAGCGGCACGTCGATTCAGGAGCTCGAGCGGCAGATGGTGCTCGAGGCCGCCGTCTCGGTCGCGCGCGAGCTCGCGCTCGAGTCGCTGGCCGAGAAGGCCGGCATCGACGTCTCCGACGAGGACGTCAAGGAGTACATCCGCGAGGAGGCGCAGGCCTCGGGCGAGGAGGACGCCGAGGGCGTGATCGAGGACGTGTGGGCGCACGGCCAGCAGGAATCGATCCGCGAGGATCTCCGGCTCCGCGCGGCGCTCGACCGTCTCGTCGCCGACGTCACGCCGATCGCGCCCGAGCTCGCGGAAGCGCGCGACAAGCTCTGGACACCCGACAAGGAGAAACCCGAAGGGGAGACGAAGTTGTGGACTCCCGGTAGCAAGGAGACTCAATGAGCCCACTGATCCCGATGGTCATCGAGCAGACGTCGCGCGGCGAGCGGTCGTTCGACATCTACTCGCGTCTGCTGAACGAGCGCATCATCTTCCTGGGAACGCCGATCGACGACCAGATTGCGAACCTCGTCGTCGCGCAGCTCCTCCACCTCGAGTCGGAGGACCCGGACAAGGACATCTCGATCTACATCAACTCGCCAGGCGGGATCGTGTACGCGGGCCTCGCGATCTACGACACGATGCAGTTCATCAAGCCGGACGTGCAGACGATCTGCGTCGGCATGGCGATGTCCATGGGCGCCGTCGTCCTCGCGGGTGGCGCGCAGGGCAAGCGCAGCGCGCTGCCGCACTCGAAGATCCTGATCCACCAGGGCTCCGCGGGCTTCTCCGGCCAGCCGACGGACATCGAGATCCAGGCGCGGGAGGTAATCAGCCTCAAGCGGCTAATGGAGGAGATCATGTCGCGCCACACCGGTCAGACCGTCGAGAAAGTGTCGAAGGACATGGATCGCGACTACTACATGACGGCAGCCGAGGCGCAGGAGTACGGGATCATCGACCGAGTGATCGAGCACCGCTCGTAGGTCTTCCCCCTTCCATCGACGATGAAATCGCGGTAAAAGGAGACAGGGATGGCTCGGGCGAGCGAGGGCAACGAGCAGCTGCTGTGCAGCTTCTGCGGGAAGAGTCAGCGTCAGGTCAAGAAGCTGATCGCTGGCCCCGGCGTCTACATCTGCGACGAGTGCATCGATCTCTGTAACGAGATCATCGACGAGGAGCTCACGACTCCGGCGCAGCTCGACCTCGACAACCTCCCGAAGCCGCTCGACATCTACTCGGTCCTGAACGACTACGTCGTCTCGCAGGAAGAGGCGAAGCGCACGCTCGCGGTCGCGGTCTACAACCACTACAAGCGCGTCCGCATGGGTCTCGAGGACACGGAGGTCGAGCTCCAGAAGTCGAACATCCTCCTCCTCGGCCCGACGGGCTGCGGCAAGACGCTGCTCGCGCAGACGCTTGCGCGGATCCTGAACGTGCCCTTCGCGATCGCCGACGCGACCGCGCTCACCGAGGCGGGCTACGTCGGCGAGGACGTCGAGAACATCCTCCTCAAGCTCATCCAGGCCGCGGACTTCGACATCAAGAAGGCCGAGACCGGGATCATCTACATCGACGAGGTCGACAAGATCGCCCGGAAGGCCGACAACCCGTCGATCACGCGCGACGTGTCCGGCGAAGGCGTGCAGCAGGCGCTTCTCAAGATCCTCGAGGGAACGGTGGCGTCCGTCCCCCCGCAGGGCGGGCGCAAGCACCCGCACCAGGAGTTCCTCTCGATCGACACGACGAACATCCTCTTCATCTGCGGTGGCGCGTTCGCCGGCCTCGATCGCATCATCGAGCGGCGCATCGGCAAGAACACCGTCGGATTCTCCGCGGACGTGCGCTCGCGCAACTCGAGCGAGAACGCCGAGATTCTCACCCAGGTCATGCCCGAGGACCTCATCACGTTCGGGCTCATCCCCGAGTTCGTGGGACGCCTTCCCGTCGTCTCCGCCGTGCACCAGCTCACGCGCGAGGACCTCGTCGAGATCCTCGTCGAGCCGAAGAATGCGCTCGTGCGCCAGTACCAGCGGTTCTTCGGGTACGACGAGATCGAGCTCGTCTTCACCGAGGACGCGCTCTGGGAGATCGCCGACCACGCGCTCGCACGCGAGACCGGCGCACGCGGGCTCCGCTCGATCATCGAGCTCGCGCTCCTCGACGTCATGTTCGAGCTGCCATCGCGCAGCGACGTCACCAAGTGCGTGCTCACGAAGGAGACGATCTCCCGCGGGCAGAAGCCGACGCTCGTCACCACCGGAGCAGCAGCCGTCGACGACGACCTGGACGCGGTCGCGGAAGAGTCCGCATAGCGCGCAAAGTAGGCAGTTCGACCCTTCGCCGAGGTAGAGCCACCCGTTAGGCTCTTCCCATGCCGCGCTATCTGATCGAGCGAACCTACACCGTCGACATGGACGGTCTCCCGACCGTCGCGACCCGCTCCAAGGCGATCGGGCATCACCACTACCCCGAGATCGTCTGGGAGCACAGCCATGTCGTCGTCGGGACGGACGGGATCCCGAAGTCGTTCTGCATCTACGACGCGCCGAACGAGGAGATGGTCCGCGACCACTCCCGGTACCTCGGCGACCACATCGTGGAGACGATCTACGAGATCGCCGGCGATGTCTCGCCGGCCGACTTCCCGCTCACGGACGCCCCTCCGAGACCGGGGTCCTAGGCCCCCTGGCTCACGTCGCTGCCGTCGGCTCCAGCCGACGGCAGCATGACGTCGTGCTGCTGCAGGTGGACGGCCGCCTGGACGGCGACTGCGAGCTTGCGAGTGATCTCTCGTCGGCGCTCGTCGGCTTCCTCGAGGAGACCGAGCGCCTCGCGATAGAGCGCGACGGCACGCGGCTTCGCCCACCCACGCCCGGCCTGGTCGCCCGCGGCCGAGAGGTGCTCGACCGCGCGCTCGTTCTCCCCGGCCTCGCGCCAGTGGAGGGCGAGGGCCTCGTGCGACTGGCCGACGTCGGTCGCCGTCTCTATGTACCTCGCCACGGCGGCGTGCTTCTCCCGGCGTGAGGCGCGGGGAAGGGTCGAGTACGCGACGTCGTGGATCAGCCCGTGCTTGAAGGCGAACTGCTGGTCCCCACGGATCCGGGACACGGCCTCGCGCTGGATGAGGTCGCGGGCCTCGAGCGAGCCGAGCACCTGCGAGAGGTCGTCGCGACCTTCGATCTCCGACAGCGCGCCGCGCCAGAACACGCGCCCGACGACCGATGCGTCGACGAGGGCTGCGCGCTCGGCAGGCGGGAGGGCGTCGAGGCGAGCGGCGATGATCGCGCGGATGCTCGTGGGCAGCTCGTCGAGCCCCGTCGACTCGCGCTCGCCGATGCACCGGGCGAGCTCCTCGATGAACAGCGGGTTGCCCTCGGCTGCCTGGGCGACCCGCTCGGCGCCCAGCGAGGCATCGACACGTCCGAGGAGCTCCCCGGCGAGCTCCCGGCCCGCCGCGTCGCCGAGCGGCTCGAGCGGCAGGGCCGTGTAAGCCGGAAGTCCACCGCCCCAGCCGGGGCGCTCGCCGAGGAGCTCCGGCCGGGCGAGGGCCAGGAAGAGGACCGGAACGTCGCGCACGCGAGCAGCGAACGTCTCGAGGAGATCGAGCAGGCTGCCGTCCGCCCAGTGGATGTCCTCGTAGACGAGGAGCGTCGGTCCGTGCATCGCGAGCGACTCCACGAAGACGCGAGCCGAGAAGAACAGCTGCTCACGGTCGACGACTTCCCGCTCCGCCTCGAGGCCGAGGAGCATGGCGAGGTTGGGCGTGTGCTCCTCACTGGCGGCAGGCCCGGCGAGGTCAGAGATCGCGGTCGCGAGCTTCTCCGTCGCCTCGGCGGCGTCGTCGCTGTCGAAGATGCGCGCTGTCTGCTTGACCTGCTGGGCGAACGCGCCGTACGGGCTCGATGCCCCGTAGGGGGTGGAGCGCCCGCGGATCGCACGTGCCGCGTCCTGCCCCGCCACGAGCGTCGCGAGCTCGAGCGCGATTCGCGACTTGCCGATGCCCGCAGGCCCGAAGACCGTGACGAAGTGGCTCCGGCCCTCCTCGACGACGCGTTGCCAGACGCCGGTGAGCACCGAGAGCTCGCGTTCGCGCCCGATCATCGGCACCGGACCGACGGGCCGCTCGCCGATGGCGGAGATCGGACGGAGGGCGAGCCAGGCCTGAACCGGCGCCTCCTTTCCCTTCGCCACGATGGGCTGCGCCGGCCGGTACTCGATGGAGCCGCGCGTGCCCTCGTACGTCCCCTCGCCGACGAGCACGGCGCCGACGGGCGACGCGGACTGGAGTCGGGCGGCGGTGTTCACGACGTCGCCGGCGACGAACGTCTCCCCGTGCTCCGGGCTCGCGTCGAGGGCGACGATCGCCTCGCCCGTGTTCACGGCCACCCGCAACTGGAGACCCTCCTGCTCGGCCCAGTCGCGAACGGCGAAGGCGGCTCGAACCGCGCGCTCGGCGTCGTCTCCGTAGGTGACCGGGGCGCCGAACACGCCCATCACTGCGTCGCCGACGAACTTCTCGACCCGGCCTCCGTGCCCCTTCAGCTCGGCGCGGACGCGCTCGTAGTAGGGGACGAGGAACGCTCGCACGTCCTCCGGGTCGAGACGCTCCGAACGCGACGTGAAGCCGACGAGATCGACGAAGAGGACGGAGACGAGACGGCGCTCCTCGCCGGGACCCTCGGAGGCCGCGAGCGGCGACCCGCAGGAGTTGCAGAACTTCGACCCGAGCGGGTTCTCCTGGCCGCAGCGGGCGCACGTGAGCACTGGGTGGAAGACTAGAGGCCGCTCCTGCGAGAGGCGGGCTTCTCGTCCGTCGACGTGCACATGCTCGCGCGCGACCCGCTCAACGCGTACGTCCTCGTACGGCACTGAGCCACCCGTCTCGTTCGCCGGGGTCGCTTCCGTAGGCTGCGGGTCGTGACGTTCACGACCCGTCCGGAGCTGCGCGGCACGTTCGGCATGGTCGCGTCGACGCACTGGCTCGCGTCGCAGACCGGGATGGCCGTGCTCGAGCGCGGGGGAAACGCCTTCGACGCAGCCGTCGCGACCGGCTTCGTGCTCCAGGTCGTCGAGCCCCACCTGAACGGGCCCGGCGGCGAGGTCCCGGCGCTCTTCTGGTCGGTCGACCGCGGCGAGCCGCTCGCCCTGTGCGGGCAGGGCGTTGCGCCGGCTGCGGCGACGATCGAGCGCTTCCACGAGCTCGGGCACCGCCTGATCCCCGGCACTGGCGTCCTCGCCGCGTGCGTGCCCGGCGCCTTCGGCGGCTGGCTCCTGCTCCTGCGCGACTTCGGCACGTGGCGGCTGGCCGACGTGCTCGCGTTCGCCATCGGCTACGCCGAGGACGGCTATCCGCTGCACGAGCGGATCCGCGCCACGATCGAGCTCAACGAGGAGCTCATCGCCGGCTGGCCCGGGTCGCGCGATCTCTACCTGCCCGCGCCGACCGCCGGTGCGCTCTTCCGGAACCCCGCGCTCGCGGCGACGTATCGGCGCATCGTCGACGAGAGCCGGGGAGGCTCACGCGAGGAGGAGATCGAGAAGGCGCGCGCCGCGTGGTACGAGGGCTTCGTCGCCGAGGCGATCGACCGCTTCGTCGCCGACGAGGGAGGTCTCCTCACAGGAGCGGACATGGCCGCGTGGCGCGCGACGGTGGAGCCGGTCGCGAGCCTCGAGTACCGGGGTCTGACCGTCTGCAAGACGCAGCCGTGGGCCGCGGGGCCGGTCGGTTTGCAGCAGCTCGCGCTCCTCCGCGGGTTCGACCTCGCCGAGCTCTCCCCGGCCGAGCTCGTCCACGTGGTGGTCGAATGCGGGAAGCTCGCGTTCGCCGATCGTGACGCGCTGTACGGGGACTCGCAGGACGTCCCGCTCGACACCCTCCTGTCGGACGCCTACAACGACGAGCGGCGCGCACTCGTGGGTGAGGACGCGTCGGCGGAGTACCGGCCGGGGCTCGGGCATCTTCCCAGCCTCTTCGAGGAGGACGCGACCGCGGGATCGGGCGAGCCGGGTCGAGGGACGGTGCATCTCGACATCGCGGACCGCTTCGGGAACCTCTTCTCCGCCACGCCGAGCGGCGGCTGGCTGCAGAGCTCCCCGGTGATCCCGGCTCTCGGCTGGCCGCTCGGCACGCGCGCGCAGATGTTCTGGCTCGAGGAGGGGCTTGCGTCGTCGCTCGTCCCCGGAACACGGCCACGGACGACGCTCTGCCCGGGCCTCGCGCTCCGCGACGGCGAGCCCTACCTCGCGTGGGGCACTCCCGGCGGGGACCAGCAGGAGCAGTGGGCCTTGCATGCATTCCTTCGCCACGTGGATCTCGGCCTCGACCTGCAGGCGGCGATCGACGCGCCCGAGTTCCACACGGACCACCTCATCTCGTCCTTCTTCCCGCGTGGCTTCGCGCCACGGTCGCTCGCGGTCGAGTCGCGGTTCGACTCGCGGACGATCGCCGATCTGCAGCGGCGCGGACACGACGTGTCCGTGTGGCCGGCGTGGTCGGCAGGCCGGGTCTCGGCGGTCGCCCGCGAGCCGGACGGGCTCTTGCGCGCGGGCGCGAACCCGCGGGGGATGCAGGGCTACGCGGTCGGCAGGTGAACGAGCGCACCTACACCTGGGAGGATCCCTTCGCGTTCCTCGAGCAGGCGGCAGGGCTCAGCGGGCTCGAGGTGATGCAGCGAATCGTCGACGGGACGTTGTCGCAGCCGCCCATCGGCGCCACGCTCGGATTCCGGCTCGCCGAGGTCGAGCTTGGTCGCGCCGTCTTCGAGGGAGTCCCCGCGGCCTACCACTACAACCCGATCGGAACGGTGCATGCGGGCTTCGCTTCGACGCTCCTCGACTCGGCGATGGGGTGCGCGCTCGTGACGACACTCCAGGCCGGCACCCGCTGGACGACGCTCGAGCTGAAAGCGAACTTCACGCGCGCGATGACGACCGAGACGGGGCCGGTCCGGTGCACGGGGACGATCGTCCATCCGGGACGTCGTGTCGCGACCACCGAGGCTCGCATCGAGGACGCGCAGGGCCGGCTCATCGCGCACGGGACGAGCACCATTCTCGTGCTCGAGGCGCAGGCCTAGGCGAGCACGAGCACGTCGCGGCCGCCGTTCTTCGCGCGGTAGAGCGCTGCGTCGGCGCGTGCGACGAGCTCGGTGACGGTCTCGCCGTGGTTCCACTCGGCGAGGCCGATCGAACAGGTCTGCCGCTCGGGCGTCAGCTCGCGCAGCCGCTCGAGCACGGCGCTCGCGGCGTCGGCCGAGCAGTTCGGAAGGACCACGGCGAACTCCTCTCCGCCGTAGCGCGCGATCGTGTCGGACTCACGCAGGGCAGTGCGCCATGCCGCCGCGGCGGCCTTGAGCAGCCGATCGCCCGCCTGATGCCCGTACTCGTCGTTGTACGCCTTGAAGTGGTCGATGTCCACGATCGCGACGCAGAGGTCGCGCGACGTGCGCGAGGCGTAGCCGACCGCACGCCGGATCGTCTCGTCCCAGCTGCGTCGGTTCGGGAGGCCTGTCAGGTCATCGGTCTCGGCCATCGCGCTGAGCCCGGCGAGGACGTCCGACCGCTCGATCGCGACGGCCGCCTCGATGGCGAGGAGCATGACCGCCTGCGCAGTCCGCTCGTCCACATCCTCGACGCGGGTGCTCCAGCCGACACTGAGCACTCCGATCGTCTCGGGCCCGCGGACGATGGGCTCGAAGAGCAGCGAGACGACGCCGGCCCGGAGCACCTCGTCCTGCATGACCGACGCGTTGCCGACGGCGTCCCGGACGAGCTGGCGCTCGCCGGAGACGAATGCGCGAACGGTTCCCGAGGCTTCGCCCGCGATGTCGAAACGCGAGCGCCCCGGCTCCGCCCCGGCTTGTCCCGTGAGGACGAGATCGCCAGATCCGTCTGGCTCCCAGATCGCGGCGAATGTCGCCTCGGCGATGTCGACGGTCGCGGCGCAGATGTCGGAGCGGGCGTCGACGTCGCGTGTGAGGGCGCGCGTCACGGCCGCCACGGCCGCGATCGTCCGCTGGTGGTCTCGCGCGAGCCTCGTCTGGGCGCGCTTGCTGCGCACGACCGACTCGATGGAGAAGCCCATGATCACCGCGACGGCCGTCCACAGGAGCGCGCGTCGCCAGTCCTCGTCCGTGTACTGATCCGGGTCTCCTACGAAGAGCGGGAGGATGAAGACGGACGCTCCGACTCCGATGCCGAGCGCGACGTCGCGGGGACCGAGGTTCAGGGCGATCCACACGACTGGCAGCAGTGCCAGTGGCGCATATCCGGAGACCGAGCCGTCGTTCGCCTGGCGCAGGAGCGCGATGACGATGAAGTACATGAGCGGCGGGACGACGTACGACCAGCGCGGCATCCGCGACCAGGGCAGGAGAACGCCCATCGCTGCGATGACGACGGTGAGCGCCGCCGCCACGAGCACCGGAGTCCAGTCGGCGGGTCGCGGCGGCAGGAGCGGCGTGAGGAGCGCGAGGAGGCCGACCGCGGCGAACGGTGCGAATCGGCGTGCGATCTTCGACTCGACGGCGCGCGCATGGGGCATGACTCACGAAATCGGCGCGCTGCGCAGTGCGCTTGAGCACTCATCGCATGACGGCTACGCTCCAAAGGATGAGTCGCGAGCCAAGAGGCACCCACTCGTCCCCGGTACCCGGGCGGCGCCCGCGCGCCTAGCCGCCGAGCGCCGCAACACCTTCTCCCTAGACTCTCGCGCGATGGAGTCGCGGTACGCACCGGCGGACGTCGAAGCGCGCTGGCAGCAGGCGTGGGAGACCGAGGGCCTGTACGCCGCTGGCGCGGGGAGGCGCCGTGACGACACCTTCGTGATCTGCGTCCCGCCGCCCAACGTCACCGGCGATCTGCACATCGGCCATGCCCTGAACGGATCGATCCAGGACGTCCTCGTCCGCTGGCACCGCATGCGGGGATTCGACACGCTGTGGCAGCCGGGGTACGACCACGCGGGCATCTCGACCCAGAACGTCGTCGAGAAGGCGCTCGCGGCCGAGGGGCTGACGCGCCACGACCTCGGCCGCGAGGCGTTCGTCGAGCGCACGTGGGAGTGGCTCGAGCAGACCGGTCGCAGGATCATGGGGCAGTACCGGCGCCTCGGCGCATCGCTCGACTACTCGCGCGAGCGCTTCACGATGGACGACGGCTACGTGCGCGCGGTGATGACGTTCTTCGTGCGGCTCTGGGACAGGGGCTGGATCTACCGCGCGAACCGCATCGTGAACTGGTGCCCGTTCCACCAGACCGCGATCTCGGACCTCGAGGTCGTGCACGAGGAGATGGACGACACGCTGTACACGATCCGCTACCCCTTCGCCGACGGCGACGGGCGCGACGGCGTCTCGATCGCGACGGTGCGGCCCGCGACGATCCTCGCGGACGTCGGCGTCGCCGTCCATCCGGACGATCCCCGCTACCGCGACGCCGTCGGGCGGGAGGTCGTCGTCCCGTACATCGAGCAGCGCGTCCCCGTCGTTGCCGACGCGCGCATCGACCGCGAGTTCGGCACGGGCGCGCTCAAGGTCACGCCGGGACACGACCCGCTCGACTTCGAGATCGGGCGCGATCACGGTCTCCCCGAGCCGATGGCCGTCGGCTGGGACGGGCGGATGAGCGAGATCGCCGGAGACCTCGCCGGGCTGACGCAGGAGGAGGCGGGCGCCAGGGTCGTCGCGTGGGCCGACGAGCGCGGCCTGCTCGAGAAGAAAGAGCCCTATCGCCACTCGGTCGGGACCTGCGAGCGCTGCCACTCCCGCATCGAGCCGCTCATATCGCTGCAGTGGTGGTGCGCGATGGAGGAGCCGGCGCGCCCGGCGATCGAGGCGTTGCGTGAGAGACGCGTGCGCTACCACCCGGAGTCGCAGCATCGTTTCGCGATCGCCTCACTCGAGGAGTCGCCGGACTGGTGCGTCTCGCGCCAGCTCTGGTGGGGGCACCAGCTGCCGATCTGGTACTGCCCGGACGGGCACACCACGGTTGCGGTCGACGAGCCTTCGGCCTGCGGAGAGTGCGGCTCGCCGGAGCTCGAGCGCGACTCGGACGTCCTCGACACGTGGTTCTCGTCGGCGCTCTGGCCGTACGCGACGCTCGGCTGGCCGGACGAGACACCGGAGCTGCGCCGCTACTACCCCGGCAACATCAACTCGACCGCGCGCGAGATCATCCGCCTCTGGGAGAATCGGATGATCTGGACGGGGCTCGAGTCTCTCGGAGAGATCCCGTTCACCGACGTGATCATCCATTCGACGGTCCTCGCGGTCGACGGGCGGCGGATGTCGAAGAGCCTCGGGACTGGCATCGACCCGATGGAGCCCATCGAGGAGTACGGGGCGGACGCGACGCGCTACGGCCTCCTCAAGATCTCCTCGACGCAGGACGTGCGCTTCTCGTACGGCGCGATCGAGGAGGGGCGGAAGCTCGCGATCAAGCTCTGGAACGTCGCGCGGCTCATGCTGCAGAACGCCGAAGGCATCGCGCCGGCGCTCGCCCCGCGCGATCTCGAGGAGCGCTGGATCCTCGCGCGGCTCGACGCCGTCCGCGGCGAGCTCGAGGCCTCGTGGGCGCGCTTCGATTTCGCCGAGTCCACGGCGTCGCTCTACCACCTCGTCTTCGACGACTTCTGCGACTGGTACGCGGAGGCGATCAAGCCGCGTCTGTACGACCGCGACGAGGCTGCCGTGGGAACGGCGCTCGCTGCGCTCGAGGAGCTCCTCGCCCTCCTGCATCCCGTAATGCCGCACGTGACCGAGGAGATCTGGTCGCAGCTGCCGGATCGCCCCGCGCGGCTGATCGTGTCTCCGTGGCCCGAACCCGACGACCGCTTCGCCTCCGACCTCGCAGCACTCGACCGCGTCCAGGAGGCGGCACAGATCTTCCGCCGCAGCGGTGTCCAGGTCGAGCTCGGCTCCGACGACGAGCGGCGCATCTTCGC
>DASUFC010000039.1:0-6446 GCA_036274755.1 Gaiellaceae bacterium | reverse complement strand
CGCGACGACGGGCGAGGAGCTCTGGAGCAAGTGGGTCGGGGGGCGCATCCTCGGCGCGCCGGTCGTGATCGGCCCGTACGTGTTCTTCTCCACCCTCGAGAAGCGGACGTACGCCCTCCGCGTCTCCAACGGCTCGATCGCCTGGCGGCTGCCGCTCGGACGCTACGCGCCGGGCATCGCGACCGAGCGGACGTACTTCTTCTCGCTGAACGGGCGCCTCATCGCCGTTCGCGGACGCGACGCCCCGAAGGCCTCACGCTGAGAGCGGTGGGTGCCGGCGCCGCCAGAGCGGCGAGCGCTGGAACACCGACGCAGCGGCGTTCCACGCGCCGAGCCTGACGTCGTAGGCGCTGCGCGCGAGCGCTGGGCGGAGACCGCCGCTCTGCGACGTGAGCGTCTCGTAGCCGAGCTCCACGAGGAGAGCTCCCGCGACGGCCTCGAACGCAGCGACGTCGTCCGCCGACATGTCCTTTCGCCAGTTGCGGACGCCGCTCGTCGGCGGCCGCAGGAGTCGCTGCTGGTGCGGCTTCGCCGAGACGTCGACGGAGCCCGCGTAGTCGAGCATCCCCGGTTCGTACGGGAGGTCCGCGAAGGCGCAGATCGCACGCACCGCTCGCTCGGGATCGGCGACCAGATCCTCGTAGCGAAGCTCGTGGTAGCGCTCGCGACCGACACGCCGACCGAGAGCGCGCGCAGCGGTGACCTCCTTCCGCCAGAGGCACGCGAACTGCGCTGAGGTCGTCGGATGCGCCCACGTCCGTGTGAACGTGCCTTCGGGCATATCGAGGAACGAAAGAGCCGCGTCGCGGCCGTCGCGGACGAGGTGGACGTACTGCGCGTCGCCGAAGAGGCCGTCGATCAGCCCGAGATGGCGCATGTACATCGGCGTCTTGTCGCCCCAGCGCGGCTTGCCCAGGTTTGCCGCGTGGGCCTCGAAGATCGCCGCGATCGCATCTCCCGTCGGCATGCCGTCCCGGACGCGTGGTGCGACGTCGTCGACGCGTACCTTCCAGTCGCGGATCGTCGGGATTCGGGAGACGTCGTCCAGGAAGCTCGCGGCCTCGATCGTCCTCCCGTGCCGCCGGGCCAGGAGAGGCACGAAGAACGACTCGTCCGGGATCGCGATACCTGGGGAGCGATCGAGGACGACGCGGAGCAGCGTCGTCCCCGAGCGACTGACGCCGAGCAGGACGAGCGGACGGGTCACGGCGCGGGCAGGACGTCGACGGCCGCGCGGGCGGCGCGGCCCCCGACCGTCACGTACAGGCTGTACGAGCCCTCCCGCTCGGGCGCGCGAAGCACGAGGACCTGCCGTGTGCCGGTGCCCCTGCGTCGCGCGAAGAGCCAGCGGTACGACGTCGCGTCCGTCAGCACGCGAACGGAGAACCGTTTCCCGGCGACGACCTCGATCCGCTCACGTGACAGCTCGACGAACCGCACGCGGACCGGGATTGCGCGGGTCCGTGCCGAGCGGTTGCCCGCACGGTCGACCGCGCGCAGTCGAATCTCGTAGGTGCCGGTTTGGACCGTACGGCCGTTCACCCGCCCGAACCAGACGAGCTTCCCCTGGACGCGGCGAAACTTGCTCTGCACCCGCTGCCTCGCGTCGACCAGCATGACGGCGCGGGCGCGCTCGTCGATCCGGTAGCTCGCGGTCACGCGATCGGCCTGCCCGTCGCCGTCCGGGGAGAACACGCGCGGCACCACGCTGACCAGCGTGATCACCGGGGCCGTCGTATCGACGCGAATCGGGTTCGGCAGCACGATCGTCCGGCCGTTGCGCTCGAGCTGCACGCGCGGGCGGTACACGCCTTCGGCGACGACGCGGTCGAGGTTGTCGCGGCCGTCCCAGGTGTAGGCGACCCGCCCCGCCGGCTCACGACGTTTCCGGACGATCGTGCGAATCGACTTCCCTGCCTGGTCGAGCATGTCCAGCGTCAGGGTCTCGCGGCGACGGAGGATGAACGAGATGGCGGCCGCGTCACGCGCGCAGTCGCAGACAGGTGAGAAGACGCGGTCGACGCGCGTGCCCGTGATCGGGCTCCGCTCGAGCTTCAGGCGCTCCGTCACGGCGAACGCTGCTGCAGTCGCGCCGAGCAGGACGAGGACGATCAGGAGCTGAGGCCACCGCGACAACGCGCGGAAGTTACAGCGGCTCTCGGGCTCGAACGAGGACGAAGGGCTCCGCGTGCTCCACGCCGCAGCTCGCGCCGTAGAACTCGGCCGCCGCCCGGATCGCCCGCTCGCTGCGCGGATGCGGGTACGCGCGTTGCTCGGTCTCGTAGTGCGCGAACGCCGCGACCTTGCGCTCGATCGTCGCGCTCACGTCGACGAACCAGTTCGGGACGAACCAGTTGAGCGGCGCCGGTGTCCATTCGGTGCTCGAGGTCGGAGCGTAGGTGAGGACCTGGCGGACCGTCTGCCCGGGCACGGGCCGCGTCCCGACGGCCACCGAGTCGAAGAGCGTCCGATGATCGAGGTTGACGTCGGGATGCGGCGTGTAGACGCGCTCGGCCGCGAACGACGCGACGTGCTCCTCCACGACTCGGTTCACCTCCACGTGCGCGACCGTGTCGAGCCGCATGTCCGGGAGATCGAGGTGGACGTAGTCCGTCACGCCCAACTCGGCCGCAGCGCCGACCGCCTCGCCCTCCTTGCGCGCACGTGTCTCGGCGTCGCCGGGGTACTGCGTCGACGAGCCGTCGGTGACGACGACGATGCGCACGTCGTCCCCGCGCTCGGCGTGCAACGCGATCGTGCCGCCCATCCCGAGCACCTCGTCGTCCGGGTGCGCGGCGAAGACGAGGACGCGGCTCATCCGAGGCGCGCTCCCACGACCAGTTCGGCGTCACCCTGCACCTCTTCGAGCACGAGCGCCCCCTCGCCGCAGGCCACGACCGGCCCCGACGCACCGACGTCGACGATCGTCCCTGCCGGAGCGGCAACGTCGAGCGCGACCGGCCTGGCTCCCCAGACGATCACCTTCTCGTCTCCGAGGAAGGTGAACGCACCGGGGTACGGACGCGTCTGAGCGCGCACCCAGTCGTACAGGTACGGCGCCCGAGTCTCCCAGTCGATGATCCCGTCGCCCGGCGTCCGCTTCGGCCATGTGCTCGCACGGCTGGGATCCTGCTGCACGCGGGGGGCTGTCCGCCCGATGATCTGCGGGACGATCGAGCGGACGAGCTCGACGTGCGCGTCGGCGATGCGCGCGAACAGCGTCGTGGCCGTCTCGTCCCGCGAGATGTCCAGCACGGCCTGCCCCACGATCGCGCCGGAGTCCGCCGTCGCGTCGACGATCTCGAAGAGCGTCACACCCGTCCTCGCAAGACCGGTGAGGATCGCCCAGGGGATCGGCGCTCGCCCGCGGTGGCGGGGGAGCAGCGTCGGATGCATCCCGAACACGCCCTCGCGGGCCTCGGCGATGAAGGGCTCGCGCACGAGTTGCGACCAGCCGACGACGAAGACCAGGTCCGCTTCGAGCGAGCGCAGCCAGGCGAGCGTCTCGTCGGAGTTGACGTCACGTGTCTCGTGCAGCTCCGCTCCGAGCCGTGACGCGACCTCGTCGAAGGCGCACTGGCCGGACCGGTTCGGATCGATCGGGCCGGGCAGCGTCGCGACGCCGACGATCTCCGCCCCGACCTCCGCGGCGGCCTCCAGGCAGTCGCGGCCGATCGTGTCGAAGCTCACCCAGACCGTGCGCATCGCCGCGCGATGCTACCGGGCTATCGGGAGGCTTCTTGGGGAGACGCCGCGCCGCCGCGACCGCGGACGAACCGGATCCAGCTGTGACGCGCGAGCCAGACGAGCAACCCGACGGCGCCGGCAGAGAGCGCGACGACGACGATCGTCCCGGCGCCCGGGACGTTCAGGAGCTTGATCCCGGCGAGACCGAGCACACCGGCCAGAAGCAGCCGCAGTCGCTGCTCGGGGATCGAGAGCGTCAGGCGTCCGCCGATGAGGACGCCGGGGATCGAGCCCAGCAGCAGCCAGCCGAGGATCGAGAAGTCGATGTTGCCGGCCGCCCAGTGGGCGGCGCCGGCGACGTACAGGAGGATCGCCGCGTGGAAGATGTCCGTCCCCACGACCTTGTGGGCGCGGAGCGGGAAAACCACGAGCAGCGTCAGCCCGAAGAAGACGCCGCTCCCGACCGACGTGAGCCCGACGATGAAGCCGCCGAAGACGCCGATGAGGATCGCCGCGACCTTGTCACGGGTCGTGAGCTCCCAGTCAGGATCGCCCTCCGGGCCGCTCGTCTGGACCAGGCTCTTCGCGATGAGCCCGACGGCGCCGAACAGGAGGGCCGCGCCGAGCACCTGCCCCATCACGGACTTCGCCTCGTCACCGTAGCGTTCGGTGAGCTGCTCGTTGAGCCAGACGCCCGCGAGCGACGCAGGGATCGAGCCGACGAGCATCCAGCCCGCGAGCTTCGCGCGCACGTTCCCCATGCGCCGGTGCTGCGCGGCCCCGACGGACTTGAAGACCGCTCCGTGCGCGATGTCCGTTCCGATCGCGGTCGAGGGCGGGATCCCGAAGATGAAGACGAGGATGGGCGTCATCAGCGATCCGCCGCCCATCCCCGTCATGCCCACGAGGAGCCCCGTCAGAAGCCCCGCGAGCGTGAGCTGCCACGTCACGGGGCCGACCTCTTACGACCGGTACGCGTCGATGAGGACCCGCGCGACCTCGGGCCGTGTGAACTCGACGGGCGGCACCTCACCGTTGCCGAGCATCTCACGCACCTTCGTTCCGGACAGGAAGACCCGGTCCTCCGCCCCGTGCGGGCACGACTTCGTGCTCGCCATCGAGCCGCAGACGTTGCACCAGAACGTGTGCTCGAAGAACATCGGCTCGACGTCGAGCTCGTGCGGTGCGAACTCGTCGAAGATGAGCTGCGCGTCGTACGTGCCGTAGTAGTCGCCGACACCCGCGTGGTCTCGTCCGACGATGAAGTGCGAGCAGCCGTAGTTCTTGCGGCAGATCGCATGCCAGATCGCCTCGCGCGGTCCCGCGTACCGCATCGCCGCCGGGAACGCGGACAGGAGCACGCGATCGCCGGGGTAGTAGCCGTCGAGGAGCGTGCGGTAGCACTCGACGCGCACGTCGGCCGGCACGTCGTCGGACTTGGTGTCACCGACGAGCGGATGGACGAGGAGGCCGTCGACCGTCTCGAGCGCCACCTTCGTCAGGTACTCGTGCGCGCGATGGATCGGGTTTCGCGTCTGGAACCCGACGACGCGCTTCCAGCCGCGCTCGGCGAAGATCCTCCGCGTCTCGGCCGGATCGCGGGCGATCTCTCCGAAAGCCGGCTGTGCCCTCTCGAAGACCGTCACACGCCCTGCGAGGTACAGCGGCTTCTGTGCGTAGAGCCGCGCGACGCCGGGATGGGCGTCGTCGGTCGTGCGGAAGCACTGCTCGGCCTCACGCTCCTTGTCGTACTCGAACGTCTCCTCGACCTCGAGCACGGCGAGCGGCTTTCCGGCCTCGTCCGCGAGCGCGACACGGTCGCCGGTCGGGGCCGAGTCGACGGCGAGACAGACGGGAAGCGACCAGGGCAGGCCCCCTGCCAGATGCATCTCGTCCACGACGCGCTCGTAGTCGGACGTGCCCATGAAGCCTTCGAGCGGCGAGAGGGCGCCCGAGGCGAGCATGTCCAGGTCGGACAGCTCGCGCGATGTGAGCGCGACGACTTCGAGCGAGCCGAGGTCGTCGGGCGCGTCTCCCGTGCGGTCGACGAGCGTGCCGCCGTGGGGGGCGATCAGGCGATCGGTCGTCGTGGTCGTCATGCCGTCACCTCGGCAGGGATCAGTCCCAGCTCCTCGAGGCGGGCGACGACCTGCGAGGCCGCCTCCTCCTCGCTGGTCTCCTCGGTGTCGACGACGATCTCCGCCGCCTCCGGCTCCTCGTACGGGTCGTCGACGCCCGTGAAGCCCTTGATCTCACCCGCGAACGCCTTCGCGTACAGGCCGTTCACGTCCCGGCGAGCGCACTCCTCGACCGAGGCCTTCACGTAGACCTCGACGAACGGGCCGAACTCCTCGACCATGGCGCGTGCCTTCGCGCGGGTCTCGACGTACGGCGAGATCGCCGCGCAGATGACCGCGCCGCCCTGGCGCGTCAACCGCGACGCCACCCAGCCGATGCGCTCGATGTTCGTGTCGCGATCCTCCTTCGAGAACCCGAGGCCCTTCGAGAGGTGCGTGCGCACGGTGTCGCCGTCGAGGTACTCGACGACGGAGCCGCGCTTGTCGAGCTCGGGGCCGACGAGATGCGCGATCGTCGACTTGCCGGAGCCCGAGAGCCCCGTGAACCAGAGGGTGAATCCGCCCGGCCGAACGCGATCCGACTCCGGATGCTCGTGGGCGTAGATGTGCTGACTCATGAGCAGGTCTCCTGTTCATGAGTGGGGAGGGGTGCGGGGAACCGGGAGGTTCCCCGCGTCTTCA
>DASUFC010000038.1:0-34807 GCA_036274755.1 Gaiellaceae bacterium | reverse complement strand
GTGGGATGATGTTCACCTTCCACGTCGAGCCCTGACGCGCCGTCGTGGGTACGCCGTCACGGTCGTCGGCGAGCCATGGAGCGTACCGGGATCGAACCGGTGACCTCCGGCTTGCAAAGCCGGCGCTCTCCCAGCTGAGCTAACGCCCCGAGGACGCCAGTGTAGAGGCGTCAGTGCCCGGGCGACGTGCCGCCGCGGAGCCCGCGGTGCTCGAGCGCGCGAAGGCTGTCGCCGAAGCCGTGCTCCTTCGTCGCGTCGCGAGTTTCGCGCTCGAGGCGTCTCAGGCGCTCGTCGAGCTCGTCCATCTCGGCTCGGCTCGGGATCACGGGCCCGGGGTCGACGGCGCCCGAGATCGCCTGCTCGGCCAGCACCCTCTCGCGGCTCGCCAGGTCGGCGCTTCGGGCGGCGAGCTCGGCCTGCGTGCGAGCGAACGCCTTTTCCGCCTCGTGAAGCGCGGCGAGCCGTTCCTCGATGTGCAGGAGCCGTTCCTCGGGCGTCTCGGCAGCCGTGGCCGCGCGGCGGGCAAGATCGGACTCCATTTTCATGAGCGCGCTCTCTCGCGCTTCCAGCTCGCGCTCACGGCGATTGAGGTCCTGAGCGTGCGCCGCGAGACCGACCTGTGCATGCTCGAGTGCGCGATCGTCCGAGCGCGTGCCACGGCCCGCGCGAGCGGCTCTACCGACGGCATCCGCGAGCTCGCGCTCGCGTGCCTCGACGGCCGCGACGCGCTCGGTCAGCTCGCGACGTAGACGCCCGAGCTCCTGCTCCGCAGCAACCCGAATGGCGTGCAGGCGTGCCTGCTCGTCCTCGATCGAGACGGACTCGGTCTTGTTCTTCCCGAACAACGCCACGCGCCGATGATATGCGCGGGGTTCGGCCGATCTCCTGCTCGAGCTACGCCGCGCGCTCGAGGCGCTCTTCGGCGCGAGCGCGACGCACGATCTCCTCGCGCTCGCCGAAGCGAAGGCGCGCCTTCTCGACCCGCAGCGACTGCCAGAGCTGCTGGAGGCGATCGTCGAGATCCTTGATCTGGCCTTGCACGTCGTTGTCGAGGCCTTCCGAGAGGCGCTGCCACAGCTCCTGGCGCTCCTCGGAGATGCGCTCGATCTCCGTATGGATCTGATCCGGTGTCACGTGGGTGGAAACGCTCATCGTGGGGTGTCCATTCCCACTCTCAGCCGTATCCAAGCTCCTCCAAACGGTCTTCGTCGATGCCGAAGTAGTGCGCCAGCTCGTGCAGGACCGTGATGCGGATCTCGTCCCGCAGCTCGTCGGGGTCGGGGAACGACTCTTCGAGCGGGATGCGGTAGATGGAGATGGTGTCGGGCGGCATGCCCGCGACGTCGCCGCGCTCGGTGAGCGGGACGCCGTGGTAGAGGCCGAGCAGGTCCGGATCCTCCGGGTTCTCGTCCTCGACGATGACCGCGAGGTTTCGGAGGGCGTCAGCCAGGTGGGGTGGGAGCTCGTCGAGCGCCGCCCGGACGTGATCCTCGAAGGTCACCTGATGACGAGCGCCATCAGGGCCTTCTGCGAGTGCAGCCGGTTCTCGGCCTGCTCCCAGGCGAGACAGCGCGGCCCGTAGAGCACGTCGGCGGTGATCTCCTCGCCGACGTGGGCCGGAAGGCAGTGCATCGCGACGGCGTCGGGATCGGCGAGCGCCAGCAGGCCCTCGTCGATGCGATACGGCTCGAGGTCTCGGAGGCGGCGTTCGCGGTCGTCGTCCTGGCCCATGCTGACCCACACGTCCGTGTACAACGCGTGCGCTCCTGCGGCTGCCTCGTGAGGATCGGCGACCACCGCGACGCTGCCGCCGGTCGAGCCTGCGTCCTCCCCCGAGGCCTCGACGAACGTCTGCGTCGGTTCGTAGCCGGGAGGTGTGGCCGCGACGAAGTGCATCCCGAAGCGCGCGCAAATGCGCATGAGCGAGTTGCACACGTTGTTCCCGTCGCCGACGTACGCGACCCGGAGCCCGGAGAGCGACCCGAACCGCTCGCGGAGCGTCATCGCGTCCGCGATCGCCTGCAGCGGATGCGCGTCGTCGGTCAGGCCGTTGATGACCGGGATCGACGCGTGCTCGGCGAACTCCTCGACCTCGGACTGCTCGAACGTGCGGATCATGAGCGCCGAGAGGAAGCGCGACAGCACGAGCGCGGTGTCACGGAACGACTCGCCACGCGCGAGCTGGAGTTCCGCGGCGGGAAGGAAGAGCGCCATTCCGCCGAGCTCGGCGATCCCGACCTCGAACGCGACCCGGGTGCGCGTCGACGGCTTGTGGAAGATCAGCCCGATCGTTCGCCCGGGTAGCACCCTCAGCTCGGGCCGCCGTGCCCGCTCGGCCTTCAGCTCGTCCGCGAGGTCGAGCAGCGTCAGGAGCTCTTCCGTCGACCACGCGCCGACTCGCGTGAAGCTCCTGCCCTTCAGGTGGCCGGGGACGCCTGCCATTCGGGGATGCTACGGGTGGCGCTAGAGTCGAGCCCATGCCAACGTTCGCCTCCCAGCTCAACGAGCAGATCGGATACGAGTTCGCGGCCTCGCAGCAGTACATCGCCGTCGCCGTCTACTACGACTCCCAGTCCCTGCCGGGCCTGGCCGCGCACTTCTACCGCCAGGCGGTGGAGGAGCGGAACCACGCGATGATGATGGTCCAGTACCTCCTCGACGCGGACGAGGACGTCGTGACTCCCGGAATCGATCCGCCGCAGACGAACTTCGCCGATCCCGTCGCGCCCGTCGCTCTCGCGCTCGCCCAGGAGAAGCGGGTCACGGACCAGATCGTCGAGCTCGTGAAGCTCGCCCGCGACGAGGGAGAGCTCGTCGGCGAGCAGTTCCTGCACTGGTTCCTGCAGGAGCAGCGCGAGGAGGTCGCTTCGATGACGGAGCTGCTCGCAATCGTCGACCGCGGCAAGGACAACCTGCTGACAGTCGAGGAGTTCCTGAGCAGGACGGCGGCCGGCGAGAACCCGCTCGAGGCCGGCGCACCGCCAGCGGCCGGCGGCGCGCTCTAGAGGCGTGCACGAGATCCGGTTGCGCACGGCGCGGCGGAGCCACGTCGTCGACATCACGCACGATGTCCGCGAGGCCGTCGCGGGTGAGGAGGGCGCAGCCGTGCTCGTCTACGTCCCGCACACGACGGCGGGGGTGACGATCAACGAGCACGCCGATCCGGCCGTGGGACGCGACCTCGAGGCCGCACTCGCTCGCATGGTCGACGACGGATGGCCGTGGGAGCACATCGAGCCCGGCGAGGAGAACGCGCCAACACACGTGCGCGCGGCGCTCATGGGGCCGAATGTGATCGTCCCGCTGCGCGACGACGGCTCGCTCGCGCTCGGGACGTGGCAGGGCATCTTCTTCTGCGAGTTCGACGGCCCCCGCGACCGTACGGTCTACGTCTCGGTCCTGAGCTGAACGCGCGCACGTGATCGAGGTCCGCGGGCTCACGAAGCGCTACGGCTCGACGACCGCGGTCCACGACCTGTCGTTCACGGTCGAGGCGGGGCGCGTCACGGGGTTCCTCGGCCCGAACGGTGCGGGGAAGTCGACGACGATGCGGGTCATCCTCGGGCTCGTCCATCCGAGCTCGGGCACGACGTCCGTCCTCGGACGCCCCTACCGGGAGCTCGACCGTCCCGAGCGGCACGTCGGCGCGCTGCTCGAGACGTTCGACGCGCACCCCGGGCGATCGGGCAGGAGCCACCTCCGGGTGCTCGCCCTTGCCGGGGGCATCCCGCGCTCGCGGGTGGACGAGGTGCTCACGCTCGTCGAGCTGACGGGCGCGAGCAAGCGTCGCGTGAAGGGGTACTCGCTCGGAATGCGCCAGCGGCTCGGCCTGGCGGCGGCGCTCCTCGCCGACCCGGAGGTGCTGGTGCTCGACGAGCCGGCGAACGGCCTCGATCCTCAGGGCATCCGCTGGCTGCGGGACTTCCTGCGGGCGCTGGCGGCGGAGGGTCGCACGATCCTCGTCTCCAGCCACGTGCTCGCGGAGGTCGCGCAGACGGTCGACGACGTCGTGATCATCCACCGTGGCCGACTCGTGCAGCAAGCCGCGATGGCCGAGGTGGACGCGATGGCGGCCCGGGCGACGCTCGTCCGTTCTCCCGACGCGCCCCGCCTGGTGTCCCTGCTCACTGCAGCCGGGCTCGACGCTGCGCTGGCGGGGGACGACCGAATCACCGTGCAGGCGCCGTCCGAGCGCGTGGGGGAGATCGCCGCGGCCGGCGGCGTCGTCCTGCACGAGCTCACGGCCCAGCGGGCCTCGCTCGAGGAAGTCTTCCTGGAGCTCACCGGCGAGCCGGACGGGCAGAGTTGATGCGTCTGTACGCCGCCGAGCTGCTGAAGCTCCGGACGCTCCGCGGGACGTGGGGATTCGCGATCGTCGCGATCGGCCTCGCTGCGCTCTTCACCGCCGGAGGCATCGGCGGCGCGAGTGTCGACGATCGGCTGTCCGATCGGTACCAGTTTCGACTCGTGCTCGACACCGCGTTCGCGACGGGGATCCTCTCGCTGCTCCTCGGGATCGTGCTCTTCACGAACGAGTTCCGGCACGGCACGATCGCGCGAACGCTGCTCGCCGAGCCCCGGCGCTGGCGGCTCGTCGCCACGAAGCTCGTGACGGGCGCGACCTCCGGCGTCGTGCTGGTGCTCCTGACAGTCCTGACGGCGCTCGTCATCGCCGTGATCTGGCTCGGCGCCCTCGACGTGCCCCTCGAATGGGGGGATCTCGCCGATGGAGCGGGCCGCACGCTCGTCGCAGTCGTGCTCGCCGGCGTCATCGGCGCGGCACTGGGAGGGGCCGTTCACTCGCAGGTCGGTGCGCTCGTCGGCGCACTGGTGTGGATGTTCGTCGTCGAGCCACTCTGCTGGGGGCTGCTCGGGCTCGTGGGCTGGGACGGCGTCGCCGAGTACCTGCCCGCCGCCTCGCTGGGCGGGGTCATCGACACGGGGGACGAAGGGCTCTCCTTCCCGGTCTCCGTGGGGATCTCGGCGGCCTGGGCCGCGCTGCTGCTCGTCCTCGCGCTGCTCCGCACGGGACGCCGGGACATCACCTGAGCGGCCGCGTCTAACCTGGCCCGCATGGCGGCGCCCGTGAAGAAGGGGGAGGAGGTCGAGCTCCGGATCGACTCGCTCGCCTATGGCGGAAACGGCGTCGGCCGCTCGGACGGCTTCGTCGTCTTCGCACGGGGAGGGCTTCCCGGCGACACGGTCCGCGCGCGCGTCACGAAGGTCAAGCGCGGCTTCGCCGAAGGGGTGGTCACGGACCTGCTCGAGGCGAGCCCGGCGCGTGTCGACGCGCCGTGCCGTCACTTCGGGGCGTGCGGCGGCTGCCGGTTCCAGCACCTCGACTACGGAGCGCAGCTGGCCGAGAAGGAGCGCCAGGTCCGTGACGCGCTCGTGCGGATCGGCCGCTTTCCCGAGCCTCCGCTCGAGCCGATCGTGCCCGCTGCCTCCATCTACGGCTACCGCAACAAGCTCGAGTACTCATTCGCGACGGGCGAGGACGGCGGCGGCGTCGAGCTGGGGTTCCATCGAGCCGGGCGCTGGGACGAGATCGTCGGCATCGAGGAGTGCCTCCTCACGACCGAGCTCGGCAACGCGATCCGCCTGGCGGTACGGGAGTGGGCGCGCGAGGAGGGTCTCCAGGCGTACGACCAGGCGACCGGCAAGGGCTATCTCCGCCACCTCGTCGTGCGCGAGGGGCGCAACACGGGACAGGCGCTCGTCGTTCTCGTCACCGCTCCTGGTGAGCGCTTCGAGACCGGCTACTTCACCGATGTGCTCCGGCGCTTCCCCGAGGTGCGCTCGGTCCACTGGGCGATCAACGACACGCCGGCGGAGCAGACGAACCTGCCGACGAAGCTCCTGTGGGGCGAGGAGGCGATCGAGGAGGAGATTCTCGGGCTCCGCTTCCGCGTGCGGCCCTCGGCATTCCTCCAGACGAACACCGAGATGGCGTCGCAGCTATACGAGCTGGCGAGGGAGTACGCAGGACTGCGCGGCGACGAGAACGTCTACGACCTCTACTGCGGGACCGGCACGATCGGTCTCTCGCTGGCGGGGAGCGCGAGCGCGATCTGGGGCCTCGAGATCTCCGAGGAGGCCGTTGCCTGTGCCATCGAGAACGCGGAGCTGAACGGCATCGAGAATGCCCGCTTCTTCGCCGGGAACGTCGGCCAGACCATCGAGGAGCTGCGTGAGGAGGCAGGCACGCCCGACCTCGTCGTCGTCGATCCTCCGCGCGCCGGGCTCGCCGGCAAGGCGCTTCGTCGAACGGGAGCGCTCGGCGCAGCGCGCATCGTCTACGTGTCGTGCAACCCGACGACGCTCGCCTCCGACCTGCAGGTGCTACGCGACGAGTACGGCTACGAGCTCGTGGTCTGCCGCCCGGTCGACATGTTTCCGCACACGCCGCACGTCGAGTCGGTGTCGGCGCTCAGCCTGGCTCGGCCGAGCGCGCACGAGCCCGCCTGACGTCGCGCCAGAGCAGGTCGGCGTTCGGCACGAGGAAGCCGAGGCAGACGGCGGGCAGCGCGGGCAGCCCCGAGATGCCTTCCCACGACCAGACGAGCACCACGGTCGCCGAGAGGCACGCCGTCATCCCGAGCCAGGTCGCCGGAACTCGGAGCCCGAACCGGGCGGCCGCGGCGAGGAAGAGCCCGAAGAAGACGACGTCGGGAGGCCCGAGGTTCAGGACGGCCGTGTCTCCGGGCGTCGGGAAGGCGACGGCGATCCGCTCGAAGATCCCCGGCCGCTCCTCGACTACGTACTGCGTCGGCCCCGCGGCGACCGACCAGATGTCGACCCACGGGACGAGGACGGCGACGAGCGTCAGCCACCAGAGCTCCTCGAAGAGTGTCAGGAAGCAGAAGCCGACGAGCACGAACGCGGCGAACTTGGCGACGTTCGCGACGGAGTCCACATCGAGCAGCGAGAGCGCCAGCGCGAGTGCACCGGCGGCGGCCGCCAGGCCCAGCAGCGGGAGCGTCGCGAGACGTGCGAGCGGTAGCGCGAGCAGGATCGCCGCGGCGTACGCGGGAAACACCACCGCAGCGTGGAATGCGATGTCCAGGTCGGACGGGAGCGGGGGCAGGTGCGGCGCAAGCGCGCCGTAGGCGACGAGGCCGACGAGAAGCGCGCCGAGCGCCGCCCCCCGGCGTCGAGTCAGGGGGAATGAAGATGAAAGGTCCATGGCGACGCGGCCGCGAAGCGGCCGCCTTCAGGGGTCTTCGCGCGATCGGAGTCCGCGCTCGCGGATTCCGACCTTGCGCACTAGTACGGGGGCTGCTCCACCCACCAGGGACCGAGCGCCTTGAACGCGTTCCAGAAGGCGGTCTTCGCCGGAGCCTCGTCGAGTGCCTCGTCGATGTCCGGCGTCACGAGCGCCTGGATCGTCGGGGTGAAGCGCTCGATCGTCCCGAGCGGTGCCTCTTCGAGCCGGTCCGCGAGGGGGAACTCCAGACCGTCGACGAACGCAACGCAGCGCTCGCCCATGCAGACGACGAGCTTCGGCTGCACGATGTGGAGCTCGCGCGTGAGCCATGCTGCCGCGTCTGCCGGATCCTCGGTGCCGAACTTCAGGCAGTTCGTGCCGTACACCGCGAGCGGGTCCACGTGCAGCCGTTGCAGCGACTTGAGCACCGCCTGTCCCGAGCGCCCGAAGAACGCCACGCCTTCCTGGATCTCCGCGGGCTGCGGCGAGAACTTGAGGAGCATGACGTCGGCCAGCGGATGGCCGGAGCCGACGACCGGAACGCGGAGCTCGTCGCCTGCGCGCGCGAGCTCGTCCCCGAGGTCGTTGATCTCGGAGATCGCCTTCTTGAGGTACCGCTCATAGATCTCGTCGGTGGGCACGGCGGCGGACACGGAGTCGAGACCACCGTTCTCGCTCAGCGAACCTTTTCCTTGACCTGGGCCACCCACTTGAGCGACTGCAGGTATGCGAGCGACTTCGGGCGGCGCAGGATCTCCGCCGTCCGCAGGGACAGGAGGAACTCCTCCGGCCCGTCGAAGCGTCGCATGCGGACGGCCCCTGTTCCGACACCCTGCAGGACGTGTGCGTCCGATCCGGCGCCATGCAGAAGCCGGTACTTGCGCGCGAAGCGGAGCGCCTCGTCGTTGAACGAGTCGCGCAGGAGCCGCGCGTTGTAGACCTCGAGTACGTCGATCTCGGCCAGGTGGCGGTGGAGGGTCGCCGGGTCCGGGATCGCGTGCATCCGGTCGAACGGGTGCGGGACATAGACGAGGCCGCCCTGGTCGCGAATCGCCGCGATCGTGTCGGCGAACGGCATCCCTCGCGGGATCTCTTCCTGGAGGAAGAGCCCGATCACCTCGCCTTGGTGGTCGGTCTTCACCTCCTCGCCGGGAATCACGACGAGGCCTCGATCCGCGGCGATCTCCACGGCTTCGAGCGCGCCACCGAAGACGTTGTGGTCGGTGACCGCGATCCCGCCGAGCCCGATCGCCTCCGCGTGGTCGACGAGCTCCACCGCGGGGATCGAGCAGTCGTGGGACCAGTCGGTGTGCATGTGCAGGTCGATCGTGATCCAGTCGCGGTCGGCCAGCGGGTCGGCATCCTGCTCCGGCCGGGCGCGCCGCTTGCGCACGAGCCGTGAGTAGACGGAGTCGAGCTCGTCGGCGAGCGCGTCGAAGCTCTGGGTCTCGACCTCGCGGCGGGAGGTCGCCTGGGCACGGGCTCGGAGCTGCCCGTCGCGCGCGAGCTGCTCCGCTTCGTCGGGGCTTTCGACGACCGCTGCGCCGGACGCTTCGGCCTCGAGGGCGAGTCGCTGCTCGCCCCCCGGAGCCGGGACGAAGATCGCCGCCCCCCGGAGCGCCTCGGCCCGCTGCTGCGTCGTGCGGACGGCCTTGACGCGCACACGGTCGCGAACGGAGCGGGGGATGACGGGGCGGAACCCGAGTGGCTTCGTGTGCAGCAGTGTGGCCCTCCAGTCGGGCAGGTCCTCGAGCAGGCGCAGAAGCGCCCGCGTCGTGGGACGGGCGGCGACCTCGAGCTCGGCTGCGATGACCTGCGCATCCTCCGCTTCGAACATCTCGAGGTCGACCCCGAGCGGGATGACGCGGTACTCGCCGATGAACCGCTCGCTCGCCGCCTCGGCGGTCTCGAGCGAGGTCGCGAGCAGCCCGTCGACGCGCGTGCGCAGGCGGTCGCGCCGTGAGCGGCGGGCGGGGTAGGCAAGGCGGTCGACGGAGAAGAACGTTGCGGCGGTCAGAGCGCTCGTCGTGGTGAGGGCGAGGTAGGAGATGCTCGGCAGGCCGGGTTCGAAGCCGTGGACGACGTCGAAGCGGCCCTTCGTGAGCGCGAGCCGCAGATTGGCGCGAACGGCGACGGGCACGCCCATGTTCGTGCGTCGCGACACCGGAACCGAAGGCCCGACCGCGATCACATCGAGGTCCGCCCCGCGCTGCAGTGCCCGTCGTCCCGCGAGCAGGTCTCGTGCGCGGGAGGACGGGGCCAGCACGGTCACGTGGTGGCCGCGTGCCCTGAGCGCGTCCGCTGCCCCGGCGACGTGCACGTTCACCTCGTGCGGCTGTGACCACGCGAACGGGGTCACGAAGCAGATGCGCAGGCTCACCAGGGCACGTTACAACCTAGGCGCGGCGCCGAAGAACGAGACGTTCGCCCGGTTCGAGCGCAGGAGCGAACGAGCCGTCGTGCTTGCGCGTGGCGACCAGCTCCACTCCGTCGAGCTCCGCGAGGACGCGCGGCTCGTCGTGCGTGTGGCCGGCCGCGCTGAAGCGCTGCAGCACCGGGACGAGAAGGAACGCCAGCCCCGCGAGGATCCAGAGGACAGCCAGCGCGCGGCCGAGCGTGTCGCCGGAGTCCTCTCGCCAGATCGCGACGTACGAGACCGTGGCTGCGGTTGCGGCGAGGGCGCCCGCCGTCCACGCGAGCCGGACGAGTGCCGGGGATCGCGCGAGCAGGCGCGACGTCGTCGCGACGAGAGCGGCGATCGAGGCGAGGATCCCGGCCCAGCCCCAGCGCCAGGCGTCGCCACCGTCGTCGAACGCGAAATCCCAGATGGAGAACGTGATGGCGGCGAATGCTGGCACCGACACTGCGACCGCCGCCCAGCCGAGCACGCGCTCGTGGCGCTCGAGGAGCACCAGGCCGGCGACGAGCGTCGAGCCGGTGAGGAGCGCCGCCGCGAGCGTTCCCAGAATCCGACCGTCCGTATCGGAGAAGTCGCCTTTGAGGACGGCGACGAGAGCGACGAGCGCGGCGGCGACGAGGATCGCCGCCGCGCCGATCCAGAAGATCCGGCTGAGCCGGACCCGGGTCACGCCTTCGCGACCGACTTCGACTGCTTCGAGACCGCGTTCTTCACGATGAAGCGCTCGATGTCCTCGCGCGCCTCGTCGTCGCGGATCTGCTTCGGCGGCGACTTCATGAGGTACGCGCTCGGCGCCTCGAGCGAGCCCGAGATGCCGTTGTTCAGCGCGAGCTTCGCGAGCCGGACGGCGTCGATCACGATGCCGGCGGAGTTCGGCGAGTCCCACACCTCGAGCTTGAGCTCGACGTTGAGCGGCACGTCACCGAACGACGAGCCCTCCATGCGGATGTACGCCCACTTCCGGTCGGTGAGCCACGGCACGTAGTCCGACGGGCCGACGTGGACGTTCTTGTCGCCGATCTCGTAGTCGAGCATCGACGTCACCGCGTTCGTCTTCGAGATCTTCTTCGACTCGAGACGCTCGCGCTCGAGCATGTTGAGGAAGTCCGAGTTGCCGCCGACGTTCAACTGCATCGTCTTGTCGAGGTGCACGCCGCGGTCGCCGAAGAGCGTGGTGAGCACGCGGTGCGTGATCGTGGCTCCCACCTGCGACTTGATGTCGTCGCCGATGATCGGGCAGCCGGCCTCCTCGAAGCGCTTCTGCCAGTAGGCCTCGCGGGCGATGAAGACGGGCATGCAGTTCACCATCGCGACGCCCGCGTCGAGGATCTGCTCCGCGTACCACTTCGTCGCGGCCTCGGAACCGACGGGCAGGTAGTTGACGACGACGTCCGTGCCCGTGTCCTTCAGGATCTTCACGACGTCCGCGGTCGGCCCCGGCGCCTTCTCGACGACCTGGGAGAGGTACTTGCCGATGCCGTCGTGCGTCATGCCGCGGGCTACCGTCACGCCGGTCTTCGGCACGTCCGCGAACTTGATCGTGTCGTTGGGATGCGCCCAGATCGCCTCGGAGAGATCGACGCCGACCTTGCCCTTCACGACGTCGAACGCGGCCGCGAACTCGATGTCTGAGATGTGGTAGCCGCCGAGGTCGACATGCATGAGGCCGGGAACCGTGTCCTCCGGCTTTGCGTCCTTGTAGTACTCGACTCCCTGCAGGAGAGAGTTGGCGCAGTTGCCCACGCCGATGATCGCGACGCGCACCTTGTCCTTCGCGCGCCCGTTCTTCGAGCCGTTCGTGCTGGCCATGAGTGACCTTCCCTTTCGATTGCTCTGCGCGGGGATGCCGAGCCCGTCGGCGAGCGCGGAGAGGATGACGTCGTTCGCGTTGGAGCCGCGACGCGACGCCTCCGCATGGATTGCGTTCTTCAGCTCCTGTGGAACGCGCAGGAGCAGGACGGGAGAGGTACCTGCTAGCACTTTGCGGCGACGGCCGCTCGGCACGTGCTCGACATCGAACGCGTCGGCCAGGATGCCGACGGCGACGTCGTTCACGTTGGAGGCCGTACGCGCCGTCTCGCGAACGAGCGCCTCCTTCAGCGGAGCGGGCATCCTGACGAGGATGCCCGCTCGCTTCGGTGAAGTGCTAGCAGTCAAACTGCTAGCACTTATATCAAACGAACCGGCCCCCGACAACCGGGCCGCCTGGGACAGTCGGGATCAGGGCCGAGGTGTCCTGCCCATGCCGGCCTCCTGTCGAGCACGAGAACCCGTGCCGCGGACCGCCATCGCTTCGGACTCACGGTCACGGCACACACGTGCTCATGAGCACGTGCAGGTGAGACCACCAGTGCGCCGTCGCGTTACAGGTCCGTCAGCTTCCGCGCAGTGCGCGGACGAGATCCCACTTCCCCATCTTCGAGCGGCCGCGGATGTTGCGCTTCTTGGCCAGCTCGTAGAGCTGCTCCCGCGTGCGGTCCTCGAGCGCCCGGCCCGCGCGACCGCTACGGCTGCGCGCCTTGGCTGCCTGCTTGCCGAGATCGCGGCGCGTCGCCTCGGGCAGATGCGCGATCGTGCGCTTGCTCTTGGCTGCTCGCTGTGCCTTGCCGATGTTGCGCTTCGCCGCCTGAACCTGCTTGTCGCTCGCCATGGAGGGCCTCCTCTCGTTATCGACGAGGGAGTACCCCGGACGCCGATCGGCACACCTCAGGTCTGCTCTGCCAGCTCGCGCAGCTGGCGCCGCACGAAGAGCATCCGCTGCGCAACCGTGATCCACGCCATCGCGGCGAGGAGGTAGATCGGCCACTGGAGGAGACCCCAGGGCGCGAGGCCGAGGCCGACCGAGATGAGAACCACACGTTCGACGCGCGAACCGAAGCCCACGTCGCCGCGCAGGCCGATGGCCTCGGCCTTCGCTCGCGTGTACGAGACCAGGAACGAGCCGATCACGGCCGCGAACGTGGCCACGAGCGCGATCTCGTTTCCGTCGCGCATGAAGACGAGGCCGATCGCGGTCAGCATCGCCGCCTCTCCCAGGCGGTCGAAGGTCGAGTCGAGGAACGCGCCGAACACCGTGCCTTTGCTCGCCGCCCGCGCGAGCGCCCCGTCGAGGATGTCCGCGATCGACCCGATGACGAAGAGGAGCCCGCCGAGCCAGAAGAAGAGCTTCTCGTTGCGCTCCTCGAAGCCGACGAGGATGGCGCCTGCCAGGCAGAGCGAGACGCCCGCGATCGTGAGCATGTCCGGGGTCAGCTTCGTCTTCGCGACCCCGCGCATCGAGCGTTGCAGGATCTCGCGCGCGGCCTGCGTGTACTCCTGCTTGACGCGGTCGAGCTGCCCGACCCGTGGGCCTGGCGGCTGGTCGCTCACGCGCGCCGGAGCTGCATGTGCGTGCGCAGCACGCGGGTCTGCCGCAGAGCGAGCCCGGTCAGCAGCGCGAGCACGAATCCCGCGACGACGTCGAGCCAGTAGTGGTTGCCGGTCGAGATGACGGAGAACGCCACCCACAGCGGCCACGCGAGCCAGAGCGCCTTGGCGATCCTCGAGCGCACGAGACCGAACATCACGAGCCCGACGATCAGCGCGTCCATCGAGTGCAGGCTCGGCATCGCCGCGTAGGGGTTCGACGCGAACGCGATGAGGCCGCTGTCGTGGTTGATCGACGAGTACTGCCCGAGCGTGTCGACGAAGCCCCACTCGGGGAACATGCGCGGCGGCGCAGTCGGCATGAGGATGTAGCCGACGAGGCCGACGAGGTTCGCGACGATCAGCCAGTTGCGGAAGCCCGCGAAGCGCTCATGGTGTCGGAAGTAGACCCAGAGCAGCGTGACGCCGACCACGGCGAACTGTGAGAGCCAGTAGGTGTACGACGTCAGCGTGACGAGGATCGTCGAGGTGTCGACGACCCGCTGGACGGCCGGCTCGAAGAGCGCCCCGAGCCCGTTCTCCGTCCTGAGCACTGCCTCGCCGTTCTGGAACGCGTGCGAGACGCTTCGGTCCGCGGCTCCGCGAACGACCTGGTACGCGACGTAGAAGCCCATCCAGATCACGAACTGGAGCGCGAGGTGCGCCCAGCCGCGTGGAAGGCGTCGCGACGTTTCGGCGACGATGCTCGACACGACGCTTCGATTCTAACGAGGGCGGTCGCCGGGCGGTGCGTTGGCCGATTAGCAGGGGTTATCGACGCACGCTCTGGCGCCACTTGAGCCGATCGTCCGCCATCGGCACGATCCTCGGGTGGCGACCCGCTACGGCGTACGGATCTGGGCGGCCCTCGGGACGGTCTACATCGTCTGGGGATCGACGTTCATCGCGCTCGCGATCGTGATCCGGGACCTACCGCCGTTTCTCGCGATGTCGCTGCGGCACCTCGTCGCGGGCGGCGTTCTCCTCGCCGTGTCCCTGCCGCGTGGCGACCGCGACGGGGACCGGGTCGGTCGCCGCCAGATCGGCGCTGCGTTCGTCTTCGGCGGCCTCCTGTTCGTCACCGGCCATGGCTCGCTCGCGTGGGCGCAGAAGACGGTGCCGGCAGGCGTCGCAGCGCTCCTCGTCGGGACGATTCCCATCTGGATGGCGCTCTTCGACCGCATCGGCTACGGAAGGCGGCTCCCGGGACGGGCGTACGGCGGCATCGCCCTCGGGTTCGTCGGTCTCGCGTTTCTCTTCGATCCGTTCGGAAGCGGCACGGTGGACCGGCTCGGTGCGCTCGTGATCGTTCTCAGCGCCATCTGCTGGGCGATCGGCTCGCTCTATTCGCGCGGCGCACCCCTGCCGCAGCGCCCGCTCGTCACCGCGGGCCTCGCCTCGCTGTGCGGCGGGATCCTGTGCGCAGTGATCGCGATCGTGTCGGGCGAGCTCGGTCGGGCGGACTGGACATCGGAGGCCATGCTCGCGCTCGGCTACCTCATCGTCATGGGCAGCTTCGTCGGATTCACGGCCTACGTCTGGCTGCTGCGCGTCGCGCCGATCTCGCTCGTCTCGACGTACGCGTACGTCAATCCCATCGTCGCCGTCGTTCTCGGTTGGCTCATCCTCGGCGAGAGCATCACCGGCGAGATGGCGGTTGCCGGCGCCGCGGTTCTCGTGTCGGTCGCGGTGATCCTGCGCTCCGGTGGCGCCAGCCTCGAGCCGGGTCGCGGGCTCCTCACGAGAAAGCAGATCGCGGCCGCGGCCGCGACGGAACCGACCGCCTAGCTCAGCCGCCGATGTACGACATCTCGACCTTGCGCAGACTCGAGGTGTCGGCGGTGCGCAGGTCGGAGTAGCGATCCGCGCGCTGCGCCCACACGCGGCGGATCGTCTCCTCGGGCTCGCCCTCGGCGGCCGACCGCAGGAGCGCGCGCAGGTCGTGCCCGCGCACGGCGAAGAGGCACGTGTAGAGCTTTCCGTCGGCCGAGATGCGCGCGCGGGTGCAGTCGCCGCAGAACGGCTGCGTCACCGAGGCGATGACGCCGACCTCACCGCCGCCGTCGAGGTAGCGGTAGCGCTCCGCGACCTCGCCGCGGTACGCCGCATCGAGTGGCTCGAGCGGGAGCTCGGCGCCGATCGTCGACACGACCTCCGCAGCCGGCACGACGTCGTCCATGCGCCAGCCGTTGGTCGCACCCACGTCCATGAACTCGATGAAGCGGACCGTGTGGCCGGTGCCGTGGAACCGTCGTGCGATGTCGAGGATCGACCCTTCGTTGAGGCCGCGCTTGACGACGACGTTGACCTTCACCCGGAGCCCCGCCGCCGCGGCGGCGTCGATCCCGGCGAGAACGCGCGCAACCGGGAAGTCGACGTCGTTCATCGCGCGGAAGATCTCGTCGTCGAGAGAGTCGAGGCTGACCGTGATCCGGCGCAGGCCGGCGTCCGCGAGCGCCCGCGCTTTCTGCGGGAGGAGCGCGCCGTTCGTCGTCAGGGTCACATCGAGCTCGCCGTCGATCGCGACGAGCGAGGCGAGCAGGTGCTCGAGGTCGCGCCGCAGGAGCGGCTCGCCGCCGGTGATGCGGAGCTTCCGCACGCCGTTGTCGACGAATGCGCGCGCGACGCGCTCGATCTCCTCGAACGTCAGCAGCTCGCGTCGCGGGAGGAAGCGGTACTCGTGCCCGAAGACCTCCTTCGGCATGCAGTACACGCAGCGGAAGTTGCAGCGGTCGGTGACGGAGATCCGCAGGTCGCGAACCGGCCGGCCCAGCGTGTCGACGAGGGTTTCCGAGACTGCCATCCCGAGGCAGCGTAGAGAATCACGCCGGTGCGTCGACCCGGCCCACTCCTCGCGCTCGTCGGCGTCACGGTCGTGTGGGGCGTCACGTTCGTCCAGGTGCAGGACGCGATCGCGCTCTACCCGCTGTTCGCCTTCCTCGCCGTGCGCTTCACGATCTCGGCGCTCGTCCTCGCTCCGTTCGCGGCTCGTTCGCTCCTTCACCTGCCGCGCTCGGGCTATGTCGCCGGCGCCGGCATCGGCGCGCTTCTCGCGACAGCGTACGGTCTTCAGACCGCCGGGCTCGATCTCACGACCGTCGCCAGCACCGGCTTCATCACGGGTCTGTACGTCGTCTTCACGCCGCTGCTGGCGCTCGCCTTCTTCGGGACGGCCGTCCCGCGTGCACTCTGGCTCGGGATCGCGCTCTCCGTCGTCGGGCTGCTCCTCCTCAGCGGTGTGCCGGGCGGCTCGACGCTGGGCAACGCGCTCGTCCTCGCGAACGCGGTCTTCCAGGCGCTGCAGATCACCGCCATGGAGCGGTATGCGCCGCGCTACGACCCGCGCGCGCTGACTTTTCTGCAAATGGCGACGTCCGCGCTGGCGTTCATCGCGATCGCCCTCGCGCTCGGCGACCTCGAGATGCCCGAGGGGCGCACGGTCTGGAGCGCGCTCATCGTCACCGGCGTCTTCGCCGGGGCGCTCGGCTACCTCATCGCGACGTGGGTGCAGGCACGGACGTCTGCCGCCCGCGCCGCGCTCGTCTTCACCCTCGAGGCGCCGTTCGCCGCGCTCGCAGGGGTGCTCCTCGCCGACGAGGTGCTCGGCGTCGCGGGCTGGCTCGGCTGCGCGGTGATGATGGCCGGGATCGTCGTCGCGGAGCCCGCGGCAGCGTCTGCGCTGCGCAGGCTCGCGAGGGGCCGGGGCGCTGCGGCTGCATGACGCCGATCCTCCTCGGCTGCCTCTCCGCGGTGCTCTTCGGCGCCATGACCGTGCTCGTGCGCATCCCGCTCGCTCGCGGGATCTCCCCGATCGCCGGCACGCTCTTCACGATCGTCCCGGCCTGCGCCGTGACGGCGCTCGTCATGGTCGCCCACGGGGCGGAAGGCGATCTCGCGAGCGCGTGGCCGTTCGTCTTCGCCGGTCTCCTCGCCCCGGGAGCGGCGCAGATCCTCTTCAGCTTCGCCGTGCGTGACGCGGGCGCCTCGCGGACGTCCGTCACCGTCGGGACGGCACCGTTGTTCGCTGTCGCGACGGCGCTCGTGTTCCTCGACGAGCCGCTCGTCGCAGGTCTCGTCGTCGGCGCGGGGCTCATCGTGACCGGCGCGATCGTGCTCGCGAGCGACCGCGCCACCCCCGACCACTTCAAGCGCATCGGTCTCGTGTACGCCCTCGTCGGGACGATGGCGTTCGCCAGTCGGGACACGTTCGTCCGCTGGCTCGTCAGCGACGCGACCGATGTCGACCCGACGACGGCTGCCTTCGTGACCATGCTCACGGGAACGACGGCCGCCTTCGTCTTCGCCCTTGCGACGAAAACGCGCCTGACCCGGAGCGCGGCGCTCTCGTTCGTGCCGGCCGCGCTCTGCTACGGCCTCTCGTACGTCTTTCTCTTCGAGGCGTTCGCGCGCGGCAGGGTCTCGGTGGTGTCGCCGATCGTCGCCACCGAGTCCCTGTGGGGCGTGACGTTCTCGTGGCTCGTCCTGCGGGAGTCGGAGAACGTGGGGAGAAAGCTGGTGGCCGGCGCCATCCTCGTCGTCGCGGGCGGCGTGCTCATCGGCCTCTACCGCTGAGTGCGGGGTCCGGCCTCGAGAGCGTCGAGCCGCTTCTCGATCCGCTCGAGCGCTGCGAGGTAGGGGTCACGATCGCTGTCGGCCTGCGCGAGCCGCTCGCGCGAGGTCGACATGACGACCGACGTCACGACGGCGGTCATCAGCGAGATCGTCGAGATGCCGAAGAACATCACGATCACGGCGATCACCTTGCTGAACGGGGTCTGCGGGATCACGTCGCCGTACCCGACGGTCGTCACGGTCTGCGCCGCCCACCAGATCGATTCTCCGAACGAGCTGAACTCGCCCTGCGCGAGGAGTCGGACGGCCAGTGCGGCCGCGAGCGTGACGGCGCCGATGACCGCGGCGAGGTAGGGGATGATCCGCCCGGACATCGCGGACTTCCGCATGCGTTCGAGCTGCCGCTCGGAGAGAAACTCCATGCGCGGTGAATTCGCCGCGATCGGTGTGGCCTCCTCCGTCCGTGATCTGCTACGGTGGGACTTAGGTTTTACTCACCATTGAGACTCAACCAAAGGAGTAGGTCACATGGCGAAGACCATCGGTATCGACCTCGGGACGACCAACTCGTGCATGGCAGTCCTCGAGGGCTCGGAGCCGACCGTCATCCCGAACGCGGAAGGCGGACGCACCACCCCGTCCGTCGTCGCCTTCGGGCGCGACGGCCAGCGGCTCGTCGGCGCTCCCGCGAAGCGCCAGCAGGTCACGAATCCCCAGAACACGATCTTCTCGATCAAGCGCTTCATGGGTCGCAAGTTCGACGAGGTCTCCGAGGAGATGAAGATCGTCCCGTACGAGGTCGTCCAGGGCCCGAACGACGACGCGCGCGTGAAGGCGGAGGGCAAGGAGTACGCGCCGCCGGAGATCTCGGCGATGATCCTCCAGAAGCTGAAGGCCGACGCCGAGGCCTACCTCGGTGAGCCGGTCACGGACGCCGTCGTCACGGTTCCGGCCTACTTCAACAACGCACAGCGTGAGGCGACGAAGGACGCCGGCAAGATCGCCGGGCTCAACGTCCTCCGGATCATCAACGAGCCGACCGCCGCCGCGCTCGCGTACGGCCTGGACAAGGACGCCGGCGAGCTCACGATCCTGGTCTTCGACCTCGGCGGCGGCACGTTCGACGTGTCGGTCCTCGAACTCGGCGACGACGGCTCGGGCGGCCGCGTGTTCGAGGTGAAGTCGACGAACGGTGACAACCACCTGGGCGGCGACAACTTCGACAAGGCCATCGTCGACTGGATGATCGCCGAGTTCAAGCGCGACCAGGGCATCGACCTGGGGCAGGACCCGATGGCGCTCCAGCGCCTCTACGAGGCGGGCGAGAAGGCGAAGATCGAGCTGTCGTCCACGATGACGACCCAGATCAACCTGCCGTTCATCACCGCGACGCCCGAGGGCCCGAAGCACCTCGACCTGCAGCTCACGCGGGCGAAGCTGGACGAGCTCACGCACGGGCTGCTCGAGCGGACCGTGGAGCCGACCAAGCGGGCGCTCGCCGACGCCGGTCTCGCGGCCTCGGCCATCGACCACGTCGTCCTCGTCGGCGGCATGACCCGCATGCCGGCGGTCCAGGCGAAGGTGAAGGAGCTCGTCGGTAAGGAGCCGCACAAGGGCGTGAACCCGGACGAGGTCGTCGCCGTCGGCGCCGCGATCCAGGCGGGAGTGCTCAAGGGCGACGTCAAGGACGTGCTCCTGCTCGACGTCACGCCTCTCTCGCTGGGCATCGAGACGAAGGGCGGCGTGTTCACGAAGCTCATCGACCGCAACACGACCATCCCGACGCGCAAGTCGGAGACGTTCACGACCGCGGAGGACAACCAGCCGTCGGTCGAGATCCACGTCGCCCAGGGCGAGTCCGAGATGGTCTCGTTCAACAAGACGCTCGGCAAGTTCCAGCTGGTCGGGATCGCACCGGCTCCTCGCGGGATGCCGCAGATCGAGGTGTCGTTCGACATCGACGCGAACGGGATCATCAATGTGTCGGCGAAGGACCTCGGGACCGGCAACGAGCAGCAGATCCGGATCGAGGGTGGCTCGGGCCTCTCCGAGGACGAGGTCGAGCGGATGATCTCGGAGGCGGAGTCCCATGCCGGCGAGGCGCATCAGCTCCGTGAGCTGGCCGACGCGCGGAACGCGGGCGAGCAGCTCGCGTACCAGACGGAGCGTACGCTCGCCGAGCATCGCGACAAGCTGCCCGAGGCCGAGTCGTCGACGATCGAAGGACGGATCATGGAGCTGCGCCAGGCCCTCGAGGGCTCCGACGTGGCCGAGATCCGGACGCGGACGACCGCGCTCGAGGAGTCGTCCCGCGCACTCGCCGACGTCATCTACGCCCAGGCGCAGGCCCAGGCGAGCGCGCAGACGTCGGGCAACGGCTCGCCGAGCTCCGACGAGGAGGTCGTCGAGGACGCCGATTACGAGGTCATCGACGAAGAGGAAGCGGCGAAGTCGTGAGCGACGAGCTCACCGAGACAGAGGTCGAGGAGTCGGAGCCCGAGGCGGCTCCGGCTCCCGGCGACCGCCTCGCCGCCCTCGCTGCCGAGCGCGACGAGTACCTCGCGCTCGCACAGCGCGTGCAGGCGGACTTCGAGAACTACCGCAAGCGCGCCGTGCGCGACCAGGAGCGCCTGGTCGCACATGCGCACGAGCGGCTCGTCCGTGAGCTCCTTCCCGTTCTCGACGACCTCGAGCGTGCGCTCGAGGCGGGGGCGAGGCACGAGGAGGCCCAGCTCGTGGACGGCGTGCAGCTCGTCGAGCGTGCGCTTCGCGGCGCGCTCGCGAAGGAGGGCCTGACGGAGATCGAGACCGCGGGTCAGTTCGACCCGCACGTCCACGAGGCGCTGCTCACGCAGCCGAGTGCCGACACCGAGCCCGGAACGGTGCTCGAGGTCGTTCAGCGCGGGTACCGGCTCGGCGACAGGGTGGTTCGCCCTGCGCGCGTGATCGTGTCCAGCGAGCCCGTCGAGGCCTGATGTCGGCCCGTTTCTCAGCCGCCGCGCTCGACAGGACGGCGCGGGTGACGACCTGGCTCCTGTGGGCGCTCGCGATCGGACTCATCGTCGGCGGTGTCGTCGCGCTCCAGCGGGGCGGGGCTCCCGCCGGCGTGATCCTGCTGGGGATCGGGGGGTTCGTCGCAGCCATGCATGCCTGGCTGCGCCGGAGAGAGCCGCAGGCGTTCGTCGTCGAGGACGGCGCGCTCAGGGTGGAGCGCCGCTCCGGTGCCCGTCGCTTCGCCGGGCCGTTCCGCAACGTCCGGCGCGGCAAGCTCGGCCTGCGCGTGGCGGGCGACGGAGGCGGGTACGGCTACCTCGGGCGCTTCCGCGCCGAGGGGCAGACGGTCAGCACGTTCGTCACCGACCGCTCGAAGGTCGTCCTGCTCGACGTCGGTGGCGCGGCGCTCGCCGTGTCGCCGGACGATCCCGACGCCTTCGTGGAGGAGGCATCGCGTGGCGCCTAATCCCTACGAGGTCCTCGGGGTCGCGAAGAACGCGACCGACGAGGAGATCAAGAAGGCGTACCGCAAGCTCGCGCGCGAGTCGCACCCGGACCGCAATCCCGGCGACGCTGCCGCCGAGGAGCGCTTCAAGCAGGTCCAGGGCGCGTACGACCTGCTCTCCGACGCCGAGAAGCGCAAGGCCTACGACACCTTCGGCGACGCCGCCGGAGCCCGGGGCTTTCCGGGCGGCGGCGCGGACATGGGCGGGATGCGGTTCGAGGAGTTCGATCTCTCGAACCTCGGCGATCTCCTCGGCGGCATGTTCGGCGGCGGCGGCGGCCGGCGTACGGCGTCGCGGCAGCCGATTCGAGGGAACGACCTCGAGACGCACGTCCGCATCTCCTTCGAGGACTCGCTCGAGGGCGTGCAGGTCCGGGTGCCGGTCGAGACCGAGACGGCGTGCTCCGTGTGCCACGGCACGGGCGCGGAGCCTGGCACGAGCCCGATCACGTGCCCGCAGTGCGCAGGCCGCGGCGTGGTCTCCGAGGCCCAGGGCCTCTTTGCGTTCTCGCAGCCGTGTCCGCGCTGCCGCGGGAACGGGACGATCGTGGAGCACCCGTGCCGCAACTGCGGAGGCAGCGGCCGCGAGCGAACGACGAAGCGGTACGCGGTCAAGGTTCCCGCGGGTGCGAAGTCCGGGACGCGCGTCCGGCTCAAGGGAAAGGGCGAGGCGGGGCACAACGGCGGGCCGGCGGGTGACCTGTTCGTCGTCGTCGACGTCGAGCCGTCCCCGCTCTTCGAGCGGCGCGGCTCGGATCTCGTCCTCGACGTCCCCGTGACCTACGCGGAAGCGGCACTCGGCGCGTCGGTGCAGATCCCGACCCCCGAGGGGCCGGTCGCACTCAAGATCCCGAGCGGCACGGAGAGCGGCAAGCTCCTCCGCGTCAAGGGTCGCGGCGCGCCGCATCTCAAGGGGAAGGGCCGCGGCGATCTCCTCGCTCGCGTGAAGGTCACCGTCCCGAAGAAGCTGTCGAAGGCCGAGAAGGAGGCGCTCGAGGGGTACCAGAAGGTCTCCCGCGAGCACCCGCGCGAGGCGTTCACGGCATGACCATCGGGAGCGAGCAGTGATGCCCGAGCGTCCGCGCTACATGATCTCGGTCGCGGCCGACCTCGTCGGGATGCACCCGCAGACGCTGCGCATGTACGAGGCCAAGGGGCTCGTCCGGCCAGGTCGGACGCCCGGCGGGACGCGCCTCTACTCCGATGCCGACGTCGAGCGCCTCCGCCTCATCCAGCGGCTCACGACCGAGCTCGGCCTCAACCTCGCCGGGGTCGAGCACGTCCTCCGGCTCCAGGATGAGCTGAACCGCACCCGCGCCCGCATGGATCGGCTCGAGCGAGAGCTCCGTGCGGAGATCGCCGAGGTGCACCGTTCCTACAAGCGCGAAATCGTCCTCTACCGGCCGGCGAAACACCCGGCACCGAGGAGTTGACATGGACTTCAACAAGCTGACACTCAAGAGCCAGGAAGCCGTCGCGGCCGCACAGGAGCTCGCGCGGCGCGCCGGAAACCCGGAGCTCACGCCCGACCATCTGACCGTCGCTCTGCTCGACCAGGACCTGCCCCGGACGCTCGCAGATCGCGCCGGTTACGGCGCGGGCGCGCTTCGCGCCGAGGCCGAGGCGCGCCTGCGCCAGCTGCCGACCGTGACGGGCGGCGCGCAGCCGCAGGCGTCCGCTGCGCTGAGCCGCGTGCTCGACGCGGCATTCGACGAGATGCGGAAGCTCGGGGACGAGTTCGTCTCGGTCGAGCACCTGCTGCTCGCGCTCGACGTCGTCCCGCGCGACGCGTTCATGCAGGCGCTGGAAGTCGTGCGCGGCGGGCAGAAGGTCACCTCACAGGATCCCGAGGGCTCGTACCAGGCGCTCGAGAAGTACGGGCGCGATCTCACCGCGCTCGCCGAGAGCGGGAAGCTCGACCCGGTCGTCGGACGCGATGAGGAGATCCGGCGCGTCATCCAGGTCCTCTCGCGCCGCACGAAGAACAACCCGGTGCTGATCGGCGAGCCGGGCGTCGGCAAGACCGCGATCGTTGAGGGGCTCGCGCAGCGAATCGTCGCGGGCGACGTCCCCGAGGGGCTCAAGGGCAAGCGCGTCTGGGCGCTCGACGTCGGCGCGCTCCTCGCCGGGGCGAAGTATCGCGGTGAGTTCGAGGAGCGCTTGAAGGCCGTTCTCGCCGAGATCGAGAATGCCGCCGGCGAGATCGTCCTCTTCATCGACGAGCTGCACACGATCGTCGGAGCGGGCGCGGCCGAGGGCGCGGTCGATGCCGCGAACCTGCTGAAGCCGATGCTCGCCCGCGGCGAGTTGCGCGCGGTCGGAGCGACGACCCTCGACGAGTACCGCAAGCACATCGAGAAGGACGCCGCGCTCGAGCGGCGCTTCCAGCCGGTGTTCGTCGGCCAACCGTCCGTCGCGGACACCATCGCCATCCTGCGCGGTCTGAAGGAGCGCTACGAGGCGCACCACGGCGTCGAGATCCGCGACTCCGCGCTCGTCGCGGCCGCGGTGCTCTCGGACCGCTACATCACCGATCGCTTCCTTCCCGACAAGGCCATCGACCTCGTCGACGAGTCGGCGTCGCGTCTGCGGATGGAGATCGACTCCTCGCCCGTCGAGCTGGACGAGGCCGACCGGCGCGTGCGACAGCTCGAGATCGAGCTCGCCGCCATGGCGAACGAGACCGAGTCCGTGCGCGAGCCGGTCGAGCGCGAGCTCGCCGACGCGAAGGCCGTGCGGGACGAGCTCGCCGCGCGCTGGTCGCGCGAGAAGGAGTCGCTGCAGCGCGTTGCGGACATCAAGCGCCAGATCGACGAGCTGCGCATGGAGGCGGAGCGGGAAGAGCGCGCGGGCAACCTCGCGCGCGTCGCCGAGATCCGCTACGGCGTCCTCCCCGACCTCGAGAAGGAGCTCGCCGAGCGCGAGGAGCGCACGGAGGCGCCGATGGTGAAGGAGGAGGTCGACGAGGACGACATCGCGGCCGTCGTCTCGACCTGGACGGGCATTCCGGTCTCGCGCCTGCTCGAGGGCGAGGTCGAGAAGCTCATCCACATGGAGGAGCGTCTGCACGGGCGCGTCGTCGGGCAGGACCAGGCCGTCGAGGCAGTAGCGAACGCGCTCCGCCGAGCACGGTCCGGCCTCCAGGACCCGAACCGTCCGATCGGCTCGTTCATCTTCCTCGGCCCGACCGGCGTCGGGAAGACCGAGCTCGCGCGGGCCCTCGCCGAGTTCATGTTCGACGACGAGCGCGCGATGGTGCGCCTCGACATGTCCGAGTACCAGGAGCGGCACACCGTGGCGCGGCTCGTCGGTGCTCCGCCCGGCTACGTCGGCTACGAGGAGGGCGGGCAGCTCACCGAAGCGGTACGCCGCCGCCCGTACACGGTCGTCCTCCTGGACGAGATCGAGAAGGCGCACACGGAGGTGTTCGACGTCCTTCTGCAGCTGCTCGACGACGGTCGCCTCACCGACGGCCAGGGCCGCACGGTCGACTTCCGCAACACCGTCATCATCATGACCTCGAACATCCGCTCGCCGAACGAGTTGCGAGATCGCTTCCGGCCGGAGTTCCTGAACCGGGTCGACGAGGTCGTCGTGTTCGAGGCGCTGTCGCGCGAGCAGCTCTCTGAGATCGTCGAGCTGCAGCTGGCGAGGCTGCGGGACCGGCTCGCGGAGCGGCGGATCTCGCTCGAGGTGACGGACGAGGCGAAGGAGTTGCTCGCCGAGGAGGGCTGGGATCCGGCGTACGGCGCCCGGCCGCTCAAGCGTGCGATCCAGCGTCTCGTCGAAAACCCCCTTGCGCTGCGGCTCCTGGAGGGGGACTTCGCCGAGGGCGACATGGTGCGGGTCGACGCGACGGATGGCGTGCTCGCCTTCGATCGGGTCGACACCCGGACGCCTGCGCCTGCCTGACGCGGACTGGCGCTCGAGGGTGGGCGGCGTCTGCCGCCCACCCTCGACGTTCTCAGCTACTTCGTCTGCAGCTTGAAGGTCACACCTTGGCTCGACCCGATGTAGTACGGATCGTCGCCAGTGCTCGGCGTGTAGGTCGCCGAGACCGTATAGGTGCCGTTCTTGAGCGTCAGCTTCAGGTTGGCCGATGCGATACCGCTTGCATTCGTCGTCGCTGTCGCGCTCTGCGTGCCCAGTGCGAATGCGATGACTTTGCCGGCGAGTGGCTTGCCGGTTGCGTCCTTCAGCACCGCACTGAGGACGATCGTCTTGTTCGGCCCGCCGGTCGTCGCGCCGGTGTAGGTGGTCGTCGTCGCTTTCTTTGCGACGCCGAAGCCGTTACTCGACGACGACGAGTTGTACAGCGCATCCCCGCCGAACGACGAGGCTCCCGTATATGCGCCCGCCGCGAGAGTCGGAACGTACGACTTCGTCGCGATACCACTCGAGTTGGTCAGAGCCGACAGCGGACCGTCCGCTCCCACCGAGAATGCGACGGACCGGCCGTTGACCGTCTGGCCGTACTCGTCGACGAGCGATGCACTCAGCGTGGCCGGGGTGTCGTACGTGCCGGACGTGTCGCCGAGATAGCCGATCGACGTGTCTCGCTTCGTCACCACGACCTGCCGCGTGTCGCTGTCGCAGGCGCCGTTCTTGTCGCAGACGGTCAGGGTGGCCGTGTACGACGAGGGGGACGCATACGCGTGACCGACGCTCGGCCCTCCGGTGGCGCTCGGCGTGCCGTCACCGAACGCCCACGTGTATTGGAGCGTCGGCTGGTCGCCTGCTCCCGGATCTGTCGCCTGTCCGTTGAACTGGACGATGCGGCCCCAGTCGCTTGTCGTGTCCGGCCCGGCGTTCACGGACGGCTTGAGGTTCGCAATGTCCAGCGCGAACGTCTTCCTCGTCACGTTGCCGGTGTCGTCGGTTGCCGTGATAAGGCCGGTGTAGTGGCCGTTGTCGGCGAACGTGTGCTTCGGATCCGTCCCGAATGCGACGCCGCCGTCGGAGAAGTCCCAGCGCACCGCGGGCGGCCCACAGTTGTCCGTCGCGTCGACGTGGAACGAGATCTGGCTACCCTCGTCACCATCCGGCGACGAGATGTTCGCGAGCACCGGCGGCCGGTTGTCAGGCTTGAGCGGGCCGAGATTCTCGACGACGTCCGGAGCAGCCAGGTCGAGCCTGGGAATGGCCACGCCGAAGTCCTCGTTGTCGAATTCCTCGCTCCACAGCGTGAAGTCGATGTCGCCGCTGCCCCACGGGCCGGCGGGCGCATCGATGACGAGGAGGACGCTGACCTTCGCCGTGAACTTCGTCGAGGCGCTGTAGTCGTTCGAGGTCAGCTTGTAGAAGACGTCGTTGCCTGCCGGCTCGGTGCACGGCACCTTCATCGGGTCTTCAAGAGTGACCGGGGAGGTCGGAGCGAACGACAGCTCCTTCTGGAGTCCGCCTTCCGTCCCTCCAGCCGTCGTGAGGATGCGCAGGCTCCCGATGGGCGTCCCGTCTGCGTCGAAGAAGAGCTCACCCTTGATACGGACGTCGAGATCGATCACACCGTAGAAGCTGATCTCGAAGACGGTCACTTCCTTCTCGCCGATCGAGCAGCGACGCGGGCTCTCGCCCGGCAGCGGGATCGTGCAATCGAACGTGCCGAGCTCGATCTTCTTCGTCTCGTTGATCAGTGGCTCGTTCAGCACCCACGGCTGAGATCCGACGTCAGGATCGCGTTGGTAGATGCCGACGAATCCGGATACGAACGCCGACACCTTGACCTTGCCCGTCTGTGTGCTCACGACGTCCTTCATGTCGAGCGTCTCGCCCTGCCGGACGAGGCTGTCCGTGTATGTCATGTCGTACTTGACGGGGTTGACCCACTCGACCTCGAGACCGCCTTGAAGTCGTCCGCCGAGGCCCGTCGCCCCGTCGAGTGGCGAAAGTGCATCGGGAATGCACTCGTCACAGATGCCGCCACCTTGGGGTGTGATCGCTCCCGTGTCGATGATGCTCGCCTGCTTCGAATCCTTGAAGTCGACGGTCTGAGAGCGGTTCTGCGTCGCCGCGCCGGCGGTTGCGGCTACCGCGAGGAACACGGCGATGATGATCGTCGCGATCGTCCATGTGCGCGGCCCGGAGTGCCGCGCGCGACGAGCCAGAACGGTCTCCTCGGTACGAGCAGGATGCCTCCACCTCATTTCCCTTCCTCCCTTCCTCCATAGACGACGTGCTCGGGCCGTAGTGCCCGCACGATGTGTGGCGAGTCGTCGCCGACGAGGTCGGCGAAGCTGCGCCAGGCTTCCTCGGACTCCCAAATCTCGACGATCCGGAATCCCTCGTCCGTACGTCCTGCTGCGTGCAGGATCAAGCCTTCGGGCGGCGCTTCCTCGAGCTGTCTCGCGAACCGCTCGTAGCGCTCCCAGCTCGCGGCGATGTCCTCGACGACTGCGAACCGGGCCTGCGCCGCATGCGCCGTCGATCCGACCGTGGCTGCAGCTGTCCGCGGCCGGGCCGTCACGACTCCGTCCCGAGGTGGGCGGCAGTCGGGCCGAAAGCGTCGGGGGCCACGTCGTGACGCGCTCGTCTCGCTCGGCGCGTCGAGCGGCCGAGCCCCGAAGCGCGCCCACGCGGCCACATGTCGCCGGCTGCTGACGATCGCCACCGGCGGCATCGGGTCTCGTGTCGGCGGAGCCTCGCGTTTCCGCCTCGACGCCACGCGAGAAGAGCAAGCGCCCTCATGGTCTCGCCTCCCTCGCCGACGGCATGGCCGAGATCCTGGGAAGCGGCGACTTAGTTTCGGTATAGCCCTCGCCGAGCGCACGCACGACAATGCGGCCGATGCCAGCGACTGAGCTGTGTGTGCTCGGCCCTCTGGAGGTCGTGGGGGAGAACGGCCCCGTTCCGCTTGCCGCGAAGCATGTGCGCTTGCTGGCTGCGCTGACGACGGACGAGGGTCGCGCGCGAGGTGTCGACGAGCTCGTCGAGGATCTCTGGGACGGTGACGCCCCCGCGTCGGCGCGGAAGCTGGTTCAGGTGTACGTGTCGCAGCTGCGCAAGGCGCTTCCGGCCGGGGTGGGGATCACGACGAGCCGTGGGTCGTATGCGGTTGAGCTGCAACCGGGTGTCCTCGACGCCGCGCGCTTCGAGAAGTTGCTGTCGGAGAGCAGCGCGGCGCGCGAGTTGGGCAACCCGGCGCTCGCTGCCTCGCTCGCCGATCAGGCACTCGCACTCTGGCGCGGCCGCGCATACGGTGAGCTCGCCTACGAGGACTTCGCCCGAGCCGAGAGCGAGCGACTCGAGGAGCTGCGCCTCGTCGCGGTCGAAGAGCGTCTGGCCGCGCGCCTCGCGCTCGGCCAGCACGTGGATGTTCTCGGTGACGTCCTCGCGCTGGCGGACGAGAACCCGTTCCGGGGGCGCGCGCACGAGCTCGCGATGCTCGCTCTCTACCGCTGCGAGCGTCAGGCGGACGCGCTCGAGCACTACGCGGTGTACCGGGATCGCCTCGACGACGAGCTCGGGCTCGAGCCCGGAGAGAGGCTGCGCGAGCTACAGCGACGGATCCTGCAGCAGGACGCGGGCCTCGAGGTCGCAGCGGACGCGCCGGCGCGCGCGGTGCTCCCGGTACCGCCCAATCCGCTCGTCGGGCGCGCGCGCGAGGTCGCGGAGCTCTGCGCGCTTCTCGATCGCCGTGAGTCGCGCCTCGTCGTGCTGACGGGAGCGGGCGGAAGCGGCAAGACTCGGCTGGCACTCGAGGCGGCCAGGCAGTCAGCCGGCTCGTACGCGAACGGCGTCGTCCTCGTCGAGCTCGCGCCTTTGCGTGACCCGGCACTCGTCGTCTCGACGATCGCGCAGGCACTCGAGGTCTCGGTCGACGGAGATGCCGACGCGGTCGACGCCGTGGCGGAGGCAGTTGCAGCGCGGGAGCTCCTCCTCGTAGTGGACAACGCCGAGCACGTCCGCGAGGCGGCATCGAGCCTCGCGGCGCTCGTTGCTCGCGCACCCCGTCTCACGATCCTCGTGACCAGCAGGGCGGTGCTGCACGTCTCGGGCGAGAACGTCTTTCCGGTCGCGCCGCTCGCAGAGGACGACGCCGTCGAGCTCTTCGTGCAGCGCGCCCGACTTCTCGATCCGAGCTTTCACCTCGCCGCCCAGAACGAGCCGGACGTGCGCGAGATCTGTCGCCGTGTCGACTGCTTGCCGCTCGCGATCGAGTTGGCAGCTGGGCGAATCCGGACGCTGACGCCGCGTGCCCTGCGTGAGCGACTGAACGACCGTCTGCGCCTACTCACTGGCGGCCCTCGAGACCTTCCGGCGAGGCAGCAGACGCTTCGTGAGACGATCGAGTGGAGCGTCGAGCTCCTCGAGGAGCCACATCACCAATCGTTCGCACGGCTCGCACTCTTCCCCGCCGGTGCGACCGTGCATGCCGCCAAGGCGGTAGGCAGGGCGGACGTCGACACGCTGGCGGCACTTGTCGACGTTCACTTGCTTCGTCGAGACGACATCGAAGATGAGCCTCGGTTCGGAATGCTCGAGACGATTCGGGAGTACGCGCTCGATCTGCTCGCCGGCGAACGCTCCGTCGCCGAGAGAGCTTTCGCCGACTACTACGTCTCCCTCGTCGACGAGCTGCAGATCATCAACTCCCAGGAAGGCATCTGGACGTTCGCGGTCGAGCGTCTCGAGCCCGAGATGGACAACGTCCGAGCCGCGCTGGCCGCCGCCGCAGACCAGGATGACGGTGAGACCCTGCTCCGCCTCGCAGGTGGGATATGGAGGTACTGGTGGCTCCGAGGCCCGGCCGGTGAGGGCCTCGAGTGGATCGAGCAAGGACTCGCCAGCAGCGACGGACGGCCAACGCCCGCACGTGCGACGGCGTTGAGGGGTGCGGCCGGGCTTGCCTGGACGACCGGGGACTTCGAGCGTGCGACGACGCTCGCTCGAGAGGCGGTCTTGGTCGCCGTGGAGGTAGGAGCCAAGTGGGACGAAGGTGCCGCGCACACCGTTCTCGGCGCCGTCGCCAACAACGAAGGCGACCACGAGCAAGCCCGGGTCCACCATGGACGAGCTCTCGAGATCAGCCTGGAGCTCGGGGTCGAGCCGGTCGTCGAGAAGCTCAATCTCGGCGTCGTCGCGCTGGACATGGGCGACTACGACGCGGCGCTTCCGCTCCTGGAGGAAGTCCTCGACTCCCATCGCCGAAACGACCGGCCCGGAGGCATCGGCTTCGCGCTGCTCAACATCGGGCTGGTGCGGTACGCGCTCGGCGAAAGCGAGGCGTCGCGACGTGACTTCGAGGAGGCACGCGAATGCTTCGAGGCGATCCGCTTCCGCCAGCACGTCGCGTATGCCCTACAGGGGCTCGCGGCGGCGGAGGCGCACGACTCGCGCTTCGAGAGCGCGGCACGACTTCTCGGAGAGGCGCGGAAGGAGCTCGACGACCTCGGGTCGCCGGAGGACGGATTCGCGGATGAGATGGTCGATTCCGTCAAGGCGCGTGGACGCGAAGCGCTGGGCGACGACGTGTTCGAGGCCGCGTACGCCGAGGGTCTTGTCGCGACCTAGGGAGCGTCGTCGAAGAGTCGGCGCCCTCGCGAATGGGCGGCGCGCCCCACTGGAGATCGGAGGAGCGGAAGGATCGAGAACGACACGGCGTGAGTATGCCGATGCGTTGTCCGAGCACCGGACTGGTGCACCGATCTGGGTGTCGGCCTCGGCTGGGTACGTTCCTGCCGTGACCGCCGTCCGGCCCTACCGCAAGAGCGCGTGGCGGCGCGGGTTGAACGCGATCGTGCGTCCACTTGCGCGTCTCGGCCTGACTGGCCCGAGGACGTACGTACTCACCGTTGCCGGCCGGAAGACCGGGAAGCCGTGGTCGACTCCAGTCTCCATCGTGCGCGACGGTGAGCGGCGCTGGCTCGTTGCGCCGTACGGCGACCGGAACTGGGTAAAGAACGCTCGCGCGGCCGGCCGCGTCGAGCTTCGCCGTGGCCGTAGCGACGAGCGGCTCGCCGTGCGCGAGCTGCCGCCGGACGAGGCTGTGCCGGTCCTCCGCGAGTACCACCGCCTGGGCCGCGTGACCCGTCCGTTCTTCGAGGTCACGCAGGAGTCCTCGGAAGCGGAGTGGCTCGCCGAGGCGTCGCGGCACCCCGTGTTCGAGCTCCTCGTCGCCGAGCCGTAGGATCGAGGCGTGGCGCACGTCCTCCTCGTGGCGGCGACCGAGCTCGAGCTCTGTGGGCATGACGGCCTTGCCTGCGGCGTCGGGCCGGTGGAGGCCGCGGCTATGACGGCACGCGTCCTCGCGCAGGCGCCTCCCTCGGCGGTCGTCCACGCCGGGATCGCAGGCGGGCACGGGATCACGCCGGGCGGGCTCGTCCTCGGCCGCGAGTCCGTCTACGTGGACCTGTCGGCCGAGATCCCGGTCGTGGATCGCCTCGAGCCCGACCCGGGGCTTCTCGCACGCGTGTCGGAGGCGGTCCCGAACGCGCTGCTGCTTCCCATCGGGACGAGCGGTGCCGTCGGGGGCGTCGCGGGCGGCGACCTTCGCGTCGAGGCGATGGAGGGCTTCGGCGTGCTGCGCGCGTGCGCGCTCGCGGGCGTCCCCGCGCTCGAGCTGCGCGCGATCTCGAACGAGCTCGCGGAGAACGACCGCTCGCGCTGGCGGATCGGCCGTGCGCTCGAAGCGCTCGCGGACGCGCTGCCGGCCGTCCTCGAGGCTGCGGCGAAGTAGCCTCCTCGCGGATGGCCGCCCGAGCCAAGCGCGAGGAGCGACCGCTCCTGCCTGCCCTTCCCCCGGCGCAGCGCACGGTCGGACAGCTCGTCGGAGAGGCGATCCGTGCCTACGGCGCGAGCTTCTGGCGCGCGCTCGTGCTCGGCATCCCGGTCGTCGTGGCGAACGCCCTCGTCTGGGCTCGGCCCTCGAGTGACCTCAGTCTGGCTTTGATCCCGGTGACGGCGGTCCTCATCTCGCTCAGCTACGTCCTCGCCATCGGGATGGTCATGGATGTCACGGTGTCGGGGAGACGCGGTGTCGTCGCCTACCTTCTGGCCGTCGTGCTCTTCCTCCCGGTCCCGCTGCTCGTCACGCTGTTCATCCTTCCCGGCCTCGTCTGGCTCTCGCTCGTCGGGCTCGCCGTCCCCGCCGTGCTGGTCGAGCAGCTGCCGGTGCGCGCGGCGGTCGGCCGCGGTATCGCGCTCGCTCGAGCCGACTTCGTCCACGTGCTCGGCGGTCTCTCGACGCTCGCGCTCGTCATCGTCGTCTCGCAGTTCTCCCTCTACTTCGTTCTCCGCGAGTTCGCCGACAACACGCGGATGATCGCCGCCGCGCTCGCCGCGCTGGTCGTGTCGCCCGTGGTCTTTCTCGGGAGCGCCCTCCTGTACGTCGACCAAGAGGCTCGGTTACGCTCGCGCGACGAGCGATGAGAGGAGCGAGATGCCGACCTACCTGATGCTGACGACACTCACCGAGAAGGGCGTACAGACGCTCCACGCGAATCCCGCGCGCCTCGCGGAGGTCAACCGGGACGTGGAGGAGATGGGCGCCAAGGTGCTGCACCAGTGGGCCGCACTCGGCGAGTCCGACTTCGTGAACGTCGTCGAGGCCCCCGACGACCTGACGATCGCGAAGGTCTCGATCGCGCTCGGCGCGCGCGGGAGCGCGAAGCTCGAGTCGCTGCCGCTCATCGCGGTGGACGACTTCCTGGCGAGTCTGGACTGAGTTCGGCACGAGATCGGAATCCGCCCAGCCGCGGACTCCGATCGCTCGAAGACTCCTGACCGGCCGCGGCACGGCCGCTCACGTCACAGGCGAAGTCTCGTTTCGCGACTGGCGCGAACGGGTAGGCCGAAGTAGCGACGGTGGCCGCTGTGACTTTTGATCGGGTCGGCAAGGTCTACCCGGACGGCACGCGAGCCGTCTCCGGGATGGACCTCGACATCGACGACGGCGAGTTCATGGTTCTCGTCGGTCCGTCCGGTTGCGGCAAGACGACAGCGCTGCGCATGGTCGCGGGGCTCGAGACGATCAGCGAGGGCGCTCTCCGAATCGGCGAGCGCGTCGTCAACCACGTGCCCGCGCGCGATCGGGACATCGCGATGGTCTTCCAGAGCTACGCGCTCTATCCGCACCTCACGGTGTTCGACAACATCGCCTTCGGCCTGCGGCTGCGGAAGGCGCCGAAGGCCGAGATCGAGCAGCGTGTCCGCGAGGCGGCGAACATCCTCGGGCTCACCGAGTTCCTCGACCGCAAGCCACGCGCGCTCTCGGGCGGGCAGCGCCAACGAGTGGCGATGGGGCGCGCGATCGTGCGCCAGCCCCAGGCGTACCTCATGGACGAGCCGCTGTCGAACCTCGACGCCAAGCTCCGGGTGCACATGCGCGCCGAGATCGCGAGCCTCCAGAACGAGCTGGGGGTGACGACGATCTACGTCACGCACGACCAGGTCGAGGCGATGACGATGGGAGACCGCGTCGCCGTCATGCGCAAGGGTGAGCTCCAGCAGGTCGCGCCGCCCCAGACGCTCTACGAGCGTCCCGTCAACCTCTTCGTCGGCGGCTTCATCGGCTCGCCGGCGATGAACCTCGCGGAGGCGACCATCGTCGAGGACGGTGGCCGGCTCCTCGTCGAGATCGGCGACCACCGACTCGCACTGAGCGACGAGCTGCTCGCGTTCCGCCCGAAGCTCCGGGACTACGTCGGCAAGCGGCTCGTGGTCGGCATCCGCCCGGAGAACCTCGAGGATGCGGCGCTCGAGCCCGACACGCCGGAAGACCAACGGCTCCGCGGCGTCGTCGTCCTCCGCGAGCCGCTGGGCTCGGAGATCGTCGCGCACTTCACGGTGAATGCGCCGCCGGCGCTGACCGAGGACGTGAGGGAGCTCGCGCGCGATGTCGGGCAGGAGAGCGCGGTGAAGACCGCTGCCGTCGAGAGCGAGCACGAGACGGTCATGGTCGGCCGCTTCGGCCCTCGCTCGCGGATCAAGAGCGGCGACGTGGTCGACATCGCGGTCGAGACGGGCGCCTTCCACTTCTTCGATCTCGATTCGGGACTCGGCATCTACGGGAACACGGAGAACGGCAGGCCCGCAAAGGAGCAGGACGAGCAGGAAGGAGAGGAGACATGAGGCACCATTGGCTCGCACTGACGCTGATCGTCGGAGCGCTTGCATTCGTCGCCGCGAGCTGCGGAGGCAGCGACGACAACGGGGGCTCGGCGCAGGGCAGCGAGGACGTCACAGGAGACATCTCGGCCATGGCGATCTGGGGTGGCGAGGAGCAGGCGTCGTTCCAGGCGGTGATCGACGGGTTCAACGAGCTCTACCCCAACGTCAACGTGAAGTACACGTCGGGCGGCGACAACCTCGCCCCGCTGCTCTCGACCGCCGTGCAGGGTGGAAACCCGCCCGACATCGCGTGCATCGGCCAGCCCGGGCTCATGGCGCAGTTCGCGAAGCAGGGTGCCATCCAGCCGATCGACGATCTTCACGACAAGATCGTCGAGAACTTCGGCCAGTCCGTCGCGGACGTCGGGTCGGTGGACGGCAAGCAGTACGCCGTCATGTTCAAGGGCGCCAACAAGTCGACCGTCTGGTACAACGCCGCCGATTTCGACGAGGCGGGGGTCGATCCGCCGGAGACGTGGGACGACCTCAACGCAGCGGCATCGACGCTAAAGGCAGCCGGCATCGTGCCGTACTCGGTCGGTGTCGACGTCGGGTGGCCGATCACCGACATCTTCGAGAACGTCTACATCCGGCAGGC
>DASUFC010000037.1:0-31197 GCA_036274755.1 Gaiellaceae bacterium | reverse complement strand
CCGTTCGAGTCGCTGATCCTGTCGGCGATCTCGCTCGCCCGCACAGGCTTCCCCCCGATCGCGACGATCCGGTCGCCGACGCGCAGACCCGCGGCCTGCGCGGGCGAGACGACGCCCTGCTGCAGCTCCGGCGCGACCGTCTCGACGACAGGGGTCGCTTTGCCGGCGACCGTCATGAAGAGCACGGTGAACAGTGCGATCGTGAAGGCGATGTTCGCCCCCGGCCCGGCTCCGATCGCGACCAGGCGCTTCCACGTCGGCGCTTTCCAGTACGCATCCGGGCCGAGTGCGTCGCGAAGCTCGGTCACGCCCTTGTCGGCTGCCGCTCGCGCGGCCGGCGAGACCGGAGCGTGCCGGAGCACGTCGTCGAACTCGTCCACGGCGAGCTCCGAAGCCGCGAGGTCGTCGTGCTCGAGCGAGCGCTTCACGCGATCGGCGGCACCGCTGAGGGTCGGCGCCTCGGCGACGGCACGATTGAAGCGCCGTTCCGCATCGTGAGGAATGGGCCGATGCATGCCCGGGATCGTCACGAAGCCGCCGAGTGGGATCGCGCCGAGCGCGTACTCGACTCCCCGCCACGTCCTCTTCGCGATCGCTGGAGGAAACCCGACGTAGAAGCGCCGCGGCCGCAGGCCGACGGCGAGCGACGCGAAGAAGTGTCCGCACTCGTGGACGAGGATGAGCAGCGCGAGGCCCAGGATGGCGATGACGAGGCTCACGCTGACACCAACCTTCGCCCTGCGAGGCGGCGAGCCTCCCCGTCGATGCGGACGAGGTCGGCAAGACCGTCCGCCGGGGACCCGTCGAGAGCTCCGAGCGCGTCCTCGACGAGGCCGGCGATCTCGGTGAAGCGGACGCGTCCGTCGAGGAACGCCGAGACCGCGACCTCGTTGGCGGCGTTGAACACGCAGGGGTACGTGCCACCGCGCTCGCCCGCTGCGCGCGCGAGAGCGAGCAGCGGGAAGCGCTCGACATCGGGCGCCTCGAAGGCAAGGGTGAGACCGTCCGTGAAGTCGAGTGCCGGTACCGGCGTCGCGCGGCGCTCCGGGTACGTCAGCGCGTAGGAGATGGGGACACGCATGTCGGGATAGCCGACATGAGCGATCGCGGCTCCGTCGCGGAAGCGGACGAGCGCGTGCACGACGGACGTGGGATGCACGACGACTTCGATGCGGCCGTACTCGATCCCGAACAGGTAGTGCGCCTCGATGAGCTCGAGGCCCTTGTTCGCGAGCGTCGCGGAGTCGATCGTGATCTTGCGGCCCATGGACCAGGTGGGATGCGCGAGAGCCTCCTCGACGGTGACAGACTCGAGGGCATCACGTGAGTGGGCTCGAAAGGGCCCGCCCGAGGCCGTGAGGACGACCGAGTCGACGGTCTGCGGCGCACGCTCCTCGAGGCACTGGAACACGGCGGAGTGCTCGCTGTCGACGGGCAGCAACAGCCCGCCTCCCGCCCGCCACGCTCGAAGCGCGAGGTCGCCTGCGGCGACGAGGCTCTCCTTGTTCGCGAGCGCCAGCGTGACACCGTGCTCGAGCGACCACAGGGTCGCCTCGACCCCGGCGAAGCCGACGATTGCGTTCAGCACGAGGTCCGGCTCGGCGCGTTCGAGCAGCTCGACGACGTCACCGCCGACCTGCACGTGCTCGACGCCGTACGCCGCTGCGAGCTCGTCGAGCGGCTGTCTGCCGGAGGACAGGGCGCAGACCGAGAGCTCGGGGCTCGACGCGATGACCTCGAGCGCCTGGCGCCCGATCGATCCCGTCGCTCCGAGCAGTGCGATACGTCTCTCCTCCACGGCCGAAGGCTAACGACGGCCGTGTTCAGGGATGGCTACGCGTGCCCGAACGCGAGGATGGTGAAGTACGCGGCAGGTCCCGCCCAGAGCAGTGAGTCGAGCCTGTCGAGCATCCCGCCGTGGCCACCGAGCACGCGCCCCGAGTCCTTGACGTCGAGATCGCGCTTCACCGCCGACTCGAACAGATCACCGAGGACGGCTGCGATCGCGATCACGAGCCCGAGAGCGAGCGACTCGGGAATCGAGAGGAAGTCGGCGCGATCCTTGTAGAGGATCACGAACGCCATCGCGAGCGCAGCGACGACTCCGCCGATGAGCCCCTCCCAGGACTTCTTCGGCGAGATCGCCGGCGCCATGCGGTGACGGCCGAACGTGCGGCCGACGAAGAACGCGCCCGTGTCGGCGGCGAAGACGGTGAAGAGCACCGCCATGACCGCCCAGAAGCCGAATTCGGGGATCTCCCGGATCAGCAACAGGCACCCGATGCCGCCGCCGATCCACGCCACGCCGAGGACCGTCACGGCGAACGACGTCGTCGCCGACTGACGGACTCCCCCGAGGCCGTACACGACGAACGCGAACACGAATGTCGAGAGGAGCCCGCCGAGCATCCACGCGATGTCGCCGAGCTGAAAGCCGAGGAGCATCGCGAGCAGCCCGAGATAACCGCCGAGCACGAGCGGGCGCAGCTCCCGCGCCATCAGGTACAGCTCGTGCAGCGCGAGCAGCCCCCCGACGACGGCCAGGGCGAAGAGCCACCACCCCCCGAGATAGACGAGCCCGATCACGGCAGGCAGGAGGACGACCGCGACGAGTATCCGGGAGACGAGCGGGCTCATCGACCGATTCTCGGCAGATGAGGGTGAAGGGGTGTGGGGAACCGGGAGGTTCCCCGCGCTCTCAGGAAGAAGGGGGCAGACGGGGGAAACATGGTTTCCCCCGTCAACGCGAGCCGCCAGGCGAGTGTTCTCACCGTGCGCCGAACCTTCTCACGCGGCTCGTGTACTCGTCGATCGCGGCGCGGAAACGCTCCTCGCCGAAGTCGGGCCAGAGCGTGTCGTCGAACACGAGCTCGGCGTACGCCGACTGCCAGAGCAGGAAGTTCGAGATTCGCTGCTCACCCGAGGTGCGGATCACGAGGTCGGGATCGCGCAGCTCGGGCGCGTACAGCCGCGCGGCAAGCGCATCCTCGGACACGTCCTCGACGCCAACGCCGTCCTCGACGAGCTTGCGCGCCGCGCCGACGAGCTCGGCCCGCCCTCCGTAGTCGAAGGCGATCCAGAGCGCGAGCCGGTCGAGGTGCGCGGTCTGGGCCTCGAGGCGGGCCATCTTCTCCTGGAGCTCGGCGGGAACACGGTCACGCCGTCCGAAGAAGCGCGTCCGCACGCCCTGCTTCGCGAGGTCAGGCAGCTCGCGGTCGATGGTCTCGTCGAGGAGCTCGATGATCGACTCGACCTCGTCCGGTGGGCGTGCCCAGTTCTCGGTCGAGAAGGCGTACACGGCGAGGGACTCGATGCCGAGCTCGATGGCGGCCTCGACCGTCCGCCGGAGCGCGCGCGCGCCCTCGCGGTGGCCCTCGGCGACGGGAACTCCGCGCGCCGCCGCCCAGCGCCCGTTCCCATCCATGATGATCGCGACGCTCCGAGCCGCGGCTCCGAGGTCGCCGGCCAGTGTCAGACCTCCATGATCTCGGCCTCTTTCACCTTCAAGAGGTCGTCGATCGACTTCGTGTGGTCGTCGGTGATCTTCTGCACCTGCTGCTCGGCGCGCCGCTCCTCGTCGTCCCCGACGTCGCCGTTCACGACGAGCTCCTTGAGGTGCTGCATGACGTCGCGACGCACATTGCGGATCGCGACCTTCCCGTCCTCGGCGACGCGGCGTACGACCTTCACCAGGTCCTTGCGCCGTTCCTCCGTGAGCGCCGGAATCGGGAGGCGCACGACCTTTCCGTCGTTCGACGGTGTCAGGCCGAGGTCCGACTCCTGGATCGCGCGCTCGATGTTCTTGATCGCGCCCGGGTCGAACGGCTGGACGACGAGCAGGCGCGCCTCGGGTGCCGAGATCGAGGCGAGCGTGTTGAGCGGCGTCGGGGTTCCGTAGTAGTCGATCGAGACGCGGTCGAGGAGCGCCGGGGACGCGCGGCCCGTGCGGATCGAGTTGAACTCGTGGTGCGTCGCCTCGATGGACTTGTCCATCCGCCTCTTCGCGTCCGCGAGGAAGTCCTCGATCGCAGCCATGCGCCCTCCTTAGATGGTTGGTTGAGGATTGTCCACCGCGCGGGAGGTGGCTGCGACGCTTCGCCGGATGGCGCCGCCCTCACTCGCCCGTATTCCCGATACGCACTCGATCGGCCGGCGTCCCCGGCTCGATCTCAGCCATCCCCACATCGACGACAATCCCCAACCAGCCATCAGGGTGTCGAGATGATCGTGCCGATCCGCTCTCCGGCGGCGACGCGGCGGATGTTGTCGCCGGCGAGCTCGAAGACGAGAATCGGCAGGCGGTTGTCCATGCAGAGCGAGAGCGCCGTCGTGTCCATCACCTTCAGGCCTCGCTCGATCGCCTCGAGGTGTGTCAGCTCAGGCAGAAACGTCGCCTCGGGATCCGCGTTCGGATCACCGTCGTACACACCCTGAGTCCGGTTCTTCGCCATGAGGATCGCCTCGGCGCCGATCTCGAGCGCGCGGAGCGCCGCGGCCGTGTCGGTCGTGAAGAACGGATTCCCCGTGCCTGCGGCGAAGATGACCACGCGCTCCTTCTCGAGGTGACGGATGGCGCGCCGGCGGATGTACGGCTCGGCCACCTCGGAGACCCCGATCGCGGACTGCACGCGCGTGTTCACGCCCTGGCGCTCGAGGGCGTCCTGGAGCGAGAGCGCGTTCAGCAGCGTGGCGAGCATCCCCGCGTAGTCGGCCGTCGCGCGGTCCATCCCCTCGGCGGCGGCGGCCATGCCGCGATAGATGTTCCCGGCGCCGACGACGATGGCGAGCTGCGTCCCGGCGCCGTGCACCGCGACGATCTCGCCGGCGATCGCGTCGACGGTCTTCGGATCGATCCCGTACTCGCGATCGCCCAGGAGCGCTTCGCCGGACAGCTTCAGGAGCGTCCGGCGAAACTGCGTCCCACGCCGCCGGCCGGCGGTCTCCGCGACCTCCTCGGTGCCGGCCGTCACGAACCCGCGACGGAGATGCGCACGAACCTCGCGACCGTGGCGCCGGCGTCGGCGAGCGCCTGACCGACCGTCTTCGAGGGCTCGTGGATCCACGCCTGCTCGACGAGAGCACCGCCCGGCGTGGCCGCGAAGAAGCGCTTGTTGAGCATGCCGTCCACGATCTTCTCACGCGCGGCCTCGGGCTTCGACTGCACCTCGTCGGAGTTCTCGAAGATCGACCGCTCGGCCGCGAGTACGTCGGCGGGCACGTCGTCGCGCGTCGTCCACTCTGGGGCGGCGAACGAGATGTGCATCGCGAGCTGACGGGCGAGCTCCTCCGAGCCGCCTGCGAGCTCGACGAGGACGCCGATCTTGTTCGCCGGCGGGTGCGCGTACGCGGCGAGGACGTTGCCGTCGGGCGCCTCGTAGCGCGTCGGGCTGACGATCACGATGTTCTCGCCGAGCCTGGCGATCAGCTCCACACGCTCCTGCTCGAACGACTCCGCGACCTCCGGGCCGTCGGCGTGGATCGCGCGCAGGACTTTGGTCGCGAACTCCTGGAACTCGTCGTTCTTCGACACCGGCTCCGTCTCACAGCCGATCCCGACGATCGACGCGACGCCGTCCTCGACGATGAAGCCCACGAGGCCTTCCGTCGTCTCGCGCCCGGCCCGCTTCCCTGCGGATGCCATACCGCGCTCGCGCAGGAGCGTGCGGGCGGCGTCGAGGTCTCCCCCGGTCTCCTCGAGGGCACGCTTGCAGTCCATCATCCCGGCGCCGGTCGCGTCGCGGAGCTCCTTGACGAGAGATGCGCTGATCGTGGTACTCACTCGGACTCACTCCCCTCGCCCACGGCGGCAGGCTCGAGCTCGGCTTCGGCGTCGGCAGCGGGCTCGTCTGCGCCCTCGGCCGGCGCCACGGGCTCCGAAGCCGCGGCCGTCATCTCCGACGCGGTGACCTTCGTCTTTCCGGCTGCGATGCCGTCGGCCACGACCCGCGCGACGAGGTCGCACGAGCGGATCGCGTCGTCGTTCCCGGGTATCACGAACTCCGCCTCGTCCGGGTCGGCGTTCGTGTCGACGAGTCCGATCACGGGAACGCCGAGCCGGTGCGTCTCGCGCACTGCGAGCTGCTCCTTCTTCAGGTCGACGACGAACACGGCGTCGGGCTGGCGCTTCATGTCCGCCACGCCGCCGAGGTTGGACTCGAGCTTCTCGAGGTCGGCTTCCATCGCGAGGCGCTCCTTGGACGGAAGCAGCTCGAGCTGCCCCTCGGCCTTCAGGCGCCGGAGGTCGTGGAGGTAGGCGATGCGCTCCGAGATCGTGCGCCAGTTGGTGAGCAGGCCGCCGAGCCAGCGATTCGAGACGTACGGCATGCCGACCCGGGTCGCGTTCTCCGCGACCGCGTTCTGCGCCTGCTTCTTCGTGCCGACGAAGAGGATCGTGCCGTTGCGCTCGGCGATGTTGCGAGCGAAGTCGTGCGCCTCCTCGAGCAGCTCCTGCGTCTTCGTGAGATCGATGATGTAGATGCCCCCGCGCTCGCCGAAGATGTAGCGGCGCATCTTGGGATTCCAGCGACGCGTCTGGTGGCCGAAATGGACGCCGGCCTCCAGCAGCTCTCGCATCGAGACGACTGACACGTGATCAGCCCCTTTCAGGTTGGTTGACGGTGATGCACCGACGGGCCGGGCGGAACCGCGCTCATGGCGACGGCACCCCCGCCACGGCTGATCGCCGGGTCGAAGGGTCAATGACCGGGGAAGTGTACCCGCGTGAAGCCGACGTGGAAGATGTGGGTATGGACGGGCTCCGAGACGACCAGAGCGAGCGACTTGCGCGACACGCTTCCTGCGCGCTCGAGCGCTGGGCGCTGGCGTCGTCCACGTACCGCGGCGAAGCGAGCCTGCGCGAGTACCCCGAAGGACGCGCGCTGCTCGCCGCGACGCGCGAGGATCTCACCTCCGTGGCGATCGCCGCTGCGGCGTCGACGATCGAGATGCGGCAGCTCCAGCGGGAGCGCGCAGGAGAGCGCGGGGGCATCCGGATCGGACCTACCGACGTCTTCCCGCTTCGCGTGCTCGAGGCCCTGGGTCGTCGGCGTCTCCCCTTCGCGCCCGAGGACATCGAGCTCGTTCTCGACCTCGGTACTTCGACGATGCGCGAGGACGACGGCTGGGGCCGATCTTTCGAGGTCCTCGCGTTCGGCGCCGCCGCGGCCACGAAGCTTCTCGCCGACCAACCAGGGTCCCCGCCCGTGCTCGCGGGTCTCGGGCGAGCTGTGCGCGCCGTCGATGCCTTGGGCATCGTCCACACCTCGGATCCCGGTCGGCTCGTACAGCGTATGCGGGCACTCCTTGCGGCGAACATGCCCGGCGGGCTCCTCGACCTCTCGGTCTTGGCGAACGGCGACGAGTGGGGCGAGGACGCCGCCGAGACGCTACGCCGACACGCAGCCGCGTGGGCGAGCACGCCCGATGTCCTCGCGCTGCTCGCGCGCGCGCGAGGCGCAAGACCGACCCAGGCGTGGAAGCGCGACGCAGCGAGCCTTGCACAGGAGGGCGCGCCGTTCGCCGAGCTCCTGCGGGAGCTCCTCGAGCCGATCCTCGAGATCGACGTGACGACGTCTACGGTCCCGTGGCCACCGGCCTGGCTGCTCGCTCCGGAGAACGAAGTGCTCGTACGCGGCGCCGCGTGGGCGACGTCGGAGGTGCAGGAGGCGTGGGTCGTGCCGCTCCTCGGGAGGATTGCGCTTCGCTGCGCTGCTCCTTCGCCTCATCCCACCGTCACGACGGCGCTCTCCCACTCGGTCGCCGGCGGCGCGATCGAGGCGCTCGCCGCACGACGGACCCCGGAGGCGCATGCCGAGCTTCGCGGGTTGCTGCAAGACATCCGCCGCCGCGACCTCCTCAAGCGGATTGCCGCGATCGTCGGAGAGGAGCCCGAGCTCACGACGACGCGCGACGAGCGCATTCGACGCGAGAAGCGACGAGCGGTCCAGCGCAAGGCGAATCTCGAGCCGAAGGAACGGCAGCGGGTTGCGAGCGCGTACGTCCGCCGGGACCTGAGACCGATCCTCGTGGAGGCCGGCTTCACCGACGTGTCCGGGCGCACGTTCTGGCGGACCCTCGACGATCGTGTGGAGCGCCTGCACTGCAAGGCGCACGCGGGCGGGCTGACACTCGAGCTTGGAATCTGGCTTCCCTTCGTCCCGCGCTGGTACACGGTCGCGGAGAAGGACGGCCGGATTCGACCGACCGAATTCGCATGCGACCTCCGCGGGAACGTCCATGCGTGGCACGACGACCTCCCGTCTGCCGCAGCCAAGGCCGAAGCCTGGTTCGGCCGCTGGCGGCCACTTCCGGTCGTGCTGCGCTGGCTGCTCGAGGGCACGAGCTCGGACGACGCATTCCACTGGGGCGCTCCCGGCTCGCCGGTCCACGCGACGCTCGTCGGATACCTGGCGCTCGAGCTCGACGAAGAGGAGCTCGGGCGGAGCCAGCTCGCTCGCGTGGTCGCACACTACGACGGGAACGAGCCCAGCGAGCGCACCGCGACGTGGGACGCGTGGTTCGCGCGCGTCCGCGAGGACGCCGCGCACCAGCGCTAGGACACTCTTGCCCGCCGAAGCGCCGCCTCGAGGTCCGACGGCAGCGACGACTCGAGCGCGAGCTCTTCTCCGCCGACCGGGTGGGTGAACCGGAGCTTGTGCGCGTGCAGGAACTGACGTTCGAGGCCGAGATCGCCCTTCATCCCGTACGTCGGGTCGCCGGACACCGGGAGCCCGATCGCCGCCAGGTGGACCCGGATCTGATGCGTCCTCCCCGTCTCGAGCCGCACGTCGAGCCGCGCGCGTTCCGGCAGCAGCTCGATGACGTCGAACCACGTGACCGCCTCACGCGGCTCGTCGGTGTCGAGCGAGCGCCGGGTCGGGTCGCGACGGTCCCGGCCGATCGGCGCGTCGATCCGCCCGGATCGAGAGCGCGGCCGACCGTGCACGAGAGCGACGTACCGGCGCTCGACCTCGCGCGTCCGGATCGCCTCCCGTAGTGCGTCGAACGCGACGCTCGAGCGCGCGACGACGAGGAGCCCCGAGGTGCCGCGGTCGAGTCGGTGCACGATTCCCGGCCGCTCGGGGTCGCCTCCGGTCGCGCCGAGGCTCAGGAGCTGAGCCGCGAGCGTCCCGCTGCCCGTGCCCGCCCCGGGGTGCACGGTCATCCCGGCGGGCTTGTCGACGACGAGAAGGTGCTCGTCCTCGTACACGACCGGCACGGTCGCGGGCTCAGGCAGGAGCCCTGCCGTCGACTCCGGAAGCTCGATCTCGACCACGGAGCCGACCTCGAGGCGATGGCTCTTCGGTCGCGCCACGCCGTCGACCGTGACTGCCCCGTCACGCAGGAGACGCTCGGCGAGCGCGCGCGTGCCGACGCTCTCGTGGTCCGCGACGGCGCGATCGAGCCGCGAGCCCGCCTGCGACTCAGCGACGCTGAAACGAAGCGTCGCCACCGCGCGCGCCGTGCATCCGGTGCGGCCGGTCCGCGAGGACGAGTGCTGCGAACAGGATCCCGACGCCCACGACGATGAAGGTGTCTGCGAGGTTGAAGGCGGGCCACGCGGCCAGGTCGAGGAAGTCCGTGACGTGACCGAGCCGCACGCGGTCGACGAGGTTCGCGACGCTGCCGCCGAGAACGAGGCCGAGCGCCACCGGCAGGACGGGATGACGCCGTCCCGACCGCGCGAAGAAGACGAGCATCGCGCCGACGGCGACCGTGGTCACGGCGATCACGATCTCGGTCCGGCTCCCGAAGAGCCCGAAGGCGATGCCCGAGTTCTGGACGTGGTGCACCGAGAACGGTCCGATGAGATCGACACTGTCGCCGAGCGCGAGCGTGCGGCCCACGACCTGCTTCGTGAGCTGGTCGGCGAACAGGGCCATGCCGGCCACCAGCACCAGGATCGCCCACTGCACCCTCCCTGCTCCGAGCGAGCGCTCGGCGGACGAGACGGGCTGAAGCGCATTCGCCGTCGAGCCGAGGCGGACATCGACCTGCGGTGCTTCCGACCGGGCGGGCTCGCTCATCACGAGCGCTCGAGCGCCCGCTTGTCATCGAGGCACAGCGTTGCGTAGGGAACGGCCTCCAGGCGCTCGACGCCGATCGGGCCGCCGCAGGAGGCGCAGAGGCCGTACGTCCCGTCGTCGATACGCCCGAGGGCCTCCTCGATCTCCGCAAGCACCTGGGCCGCGTTCTCCTCCAGCCCCTCGTCGAGCTCGCGCAAGTACGTCTCGGTCGCGCTGTCGGCGATGTGGTCTCCCGAGCCGATCGCGAGATCGCCGGTCTCCTCGAGGAGCGAGCCGTCGTGGTGCACCGCGCGGGAGGCGTTCTGGAGTCGCTCGCGCTCGCTCTCGAGGATGCCGCGGAAGCGCTCCAGGTCGAGGTGGTTCGTCATCGCGGCTGCACCGCCTGTGCGAGCCGCTCTGCCGCAGTGTCGGGTGCGACCCCGCGCAGCGCGACCACCTTGTTGCGAGAGGAGCTTCCCGACGTCAGCTCGAGATCGCGGCGCGACACGTCGAGCGCATCGGCGAGGAGGCCGAGGACGGCGTCGTTCGCCTTGCCGGCCTCGGCGGGGGCTGCGACACGAACCTTCCACGCATCCCCGTAGCGACCCACGACGGCGGACCGCCGGGCGCCGGGGACGACACGTAGCCGCAGGGTCGTTCGCTGGGCCTCCACGGCCGAAGGATATCCGGGCTCAGCCCGCGACCTTGCGGATCCCTCCGTCCGGGATCTCGTCGACCGCAGTCGGGCGGGTCACGGTCGTCGGCGCGTCCTCCTGCTCGCTCTTCGGCGTCTCGTCGAGCGACTCGAAGGCGGCGCGCAGCTGGGAGCGGATCCGCACGATGTCGTCCTCGAGACGCCGCTTCTCCGCAGCCGCTTCGCGCGACACGCGACGCGACTCCGCATGCGCCTCCTGCACGATGAGGTCCGACTCGCGCCGCGCCTGCTCCTTCATGTCCTGCGCAGCCCGCTCAGCGGAGACGAGCGTCGAGCGCAGCAAGGTCTCGAGCTCGCGATGCTTTGCGGCCTCCGCCTCGAGCTCCTCGAGACGGTCGGAGAGGTCGGCGCGCTCCCTCCAGACCTCCTCGAAGCTGTCGGCGATCTCGTCGAGCAGCTGGTCGACGGGCTTGCGACGGTATCCGCGAAGCCACGCTCGTCTCATCTCGACGTGTCTGACTTCAACAGGGGTGAGCGGCATCTGACCTCCTAGAGGACTGCCCCGATGAGGGCGTTGACGACTCGTGCCGCAACGAGCAGGACGATGACGGCCACGATCGGCGAGAGATCGAGTGGCCCGAGAGTCGGTATCCGGCCTCTGAAGAGGCCGAGGTACGGGCGAACGACTTCGTCCAGGAATCGTTGCAGAGATGCGGCGATGTTGGAGTACGGGAGCTGGATCCAGGTGAGGAGCACGTACGCGAAGATGAACAGGATGTAGATCGACACGAACACGGTGACGAAGCTCTGCAGCGACGACGCCGCGTCCGCGAGAACGCCGATGAAGGCATATGCGCCCATCGGACGCGTGTTCGGCGCGCGGGCAGCGTTTCCTATGGATGAAAGCGAAGGCGGTGCCGAGGCCGATTCCGGACGGGCCGAGCATGCGGAGGTACGTGGCCTGCCGGGCGGTCTGCACGACGCAGCGAGCGTTTTTGACGTGAGCGCTCGGGATCCCGGACAGGCCCAGCAGGCGGAGGTACCCGGCCCGCCACGTCGATCTGCCACGACGCAGCGACCGTCTTTGATCTGAGCGCACGGAATCCGGCAAGGGATTCCGAGCTTGCGGAGGTACATGGCCCGCCGCGTCGATCTGCACGACGCAGCGAGCGTCTTTGATCTGAGCGCACGGAATCCCGCAAGGGATTCCGAGCTTGCGGAGGTACGTGGCCCGCCGCTTCGATCTGCCACGACGCAGCGAGCGTCTTTGACGTGAGCGCTCGGAATCCCAAAAGGGATTCCGAGCTTGCGGAGGTACATGGCCTGCCGCCTCGATCTGCACCACACAGCGAGCGTCTTTGATCTGAGCGCTGGGAATCCCGCAAGGGATTCCCAGCTTGCGGAGGTACTACGCCTGGTTGTAGAAGCCGCCGCGCTCCATGGCGCGGGCGCGCTCCTCGGCGGAGAGCTCGACGTCGCGGGGCGTCAGGAGGAAGACCTTGTCGGCGACGCGCTGCATGCTCCCGTCGAGCGCGTAGGTGAGGCCGCTCGCGAAGTCGATGAGCCGCTTCGAGAGCTCGGTGTCAGCGCTCTGGAGGTTGATGATCACCGGGATCTGCGCCTTGAAACGGTCGGCGATCTGCTTCGCGTCGTTGAACGCGCGTGGAGCGACGAGATGCACCTTGGCCGGGGCCGGAGCGGTCACGCTCCGAAGCCGAGACGACGACGAGCGATCGCGGCGCGGCGGGGGCGGCGCGGCCGCCTCCTCCGACTCCCAGCCCTCGGGCTCGGCCGTGCTGGGAAGCCGACGCACATTCTGGCGGTTCCTGCGGCGATAGCTGTCCTCGAGCTGCTGCTCGCTCGTCTCGAGGTCCTCGTCCCACTCCTCGTCCTCGGCGATGCCGAAGTAGACCAGCGTGCGGCTCCACAGGTCGCTCAACCCCATGACCGCGGGATCTTATCCCCGGTCGGCGGCGAAGATCGTCGCTCCGACACGCACGAGCGTCGCACCCTCCTCCGCCGCGACCGCGTAGTCCTGCGATGTTCCCATGCTCAGCTCGAGCAGGCCGTGCGCGACGGCGAGCTCCCGCAGCCGCCGGAAGGACCGCCGCGAGTGTTCCGGGTCGGCCGTGAGCGGTGGCATCGTCATGAGCCCGCGAATGATCGGATAGCGCGCGACGAAGCCCTCGATCTCATCGGGAGCGACGCCTGACTTCGACGACTCGCCCGACAGATTCACCTCGAGGAGCGCCGGGATCGTCAGCCGGCGCGCCGTGGAGTCGGAGTCGAGCGAGTGGACGAGCTCGCACACGCGATTCACGACCTTCGCCTTGTTGGACTGCAGGTGGCCGATGAAGTGCCAACGGAACGCGTCGCCGAAGAGCGCGTGCTTGCGCTCGAGATCCTGGGCGCGGTTCTCCCCCACCACCTCTACGCCCGCATCTGCGAGGACCGCCATCTCCTCCACACCGACGTACTTCGTCGCCACGACGACGGTCACGTTCGGCCCCACCTCGTCACGGACGCGCGCATAACGCTCCGCGATCGTCCGTGCCAACGCGACCGTCACGGCGACACGAGCTCCCGGGCCGCTTCGAGCTCCTCGTCGCGTCCTTCGAGCTCGCCGTTCAGCTTTCGTCGGCGAATCTCGGCCAGGATCTCGCCCACCCGGGGCGACTCGGCGAGCCCGAGCTCGGCGAGCTCGCGGCCGCCGATCTCGAGCCGCACGTCGCGCAGCCGCGCGAAGTAGTCGCGCAAGGCCGGCAGATCGGACATCGCGAGCGCGAGCAACGGAGCATCCGGATCGAACACGGATGCGATGTCGACGATCTCGGCCCGCGTTTGTTCGCCGCCGCGCAACCGTTCGACGATCGCCGACGCAGTCGCGACGGCGCCGACCACGAGGGCCACGTCGCGCCGACGCAGCTCCAGGCGCTCCACCCACCGGCCGAGCTCCGCCGCCGGGAGCTCGCGTGCGACGACCTCGATCCCGATCCGCCAGGAGGGCACTCCGAGCCCGTACTCCTCCGCGAGACGACGCGCCCGCACGAAGATCTCCGCGCCTTCGTGGTCGGAGCGGAGACGCGGATGCAGGGCGCGATCGACGCCGAGCTCGCCGAGCCGTGGTACGCCTGAGGCGGCGCGCGGCTCGTCGAAGAGCGCCTCGAGCTCCGCCGTGAGTCGTGCAGGCGTCAGATCGTCGAGATGGCCCTCGGCGACGCTCGCGCGGGCGAGCCGCTCGGAGTGGGCGTCGAGGCGAAAGCCGAACCGCGCCTCGTACCGGACCGCGCGAAAGATCCGCGTCGGGTCGTCGACGAACGAGGCGTCATGGAGAACGCGGATGACACCCTGCTCCAGGTCCTCGCGACCGTGGAACGGGTCGACGAGATGCCCGAAGTCCCGTCGGCGGAGCGACACGGCCATTGCGTTGATCGTGAAGTCGCGGCGACGAAGGTCCTCCTCGATCGTCGCGCGCTCGACCGTCGGGAGCACCGCGGGGGCGTGGTAGCGCTCGCTGCGTGCGGTGACGACGTCCACGCGAGCGTCGCTGCCGCAGTGGACGATTGCGGTCCCGAACGCGGCATGCGGCGTGAACCGGGCGTCGAGCAGCTCCGCGAGCGAACGGGCGAATGCGATCCCGTCGCCCTCGACGACGACGTCGACGTCGAAGCTCTCCGCACCGAGCAGCACGTCTCGCACCGCGCCTCCGACGAGGTAGACGCCGTCGACGGTGCTCTCGAGCCGGCCGATCGCGTCGAAGACGGGCTCGACGTGCGCGACCGCGACCTCCTCGACGAGGAGTCGTGAGATGTCGTCGCGGCCGTGCATCGCGGCATTGTGGTCCGCGCAGCCGCGTCCCGACGCGGCCGCCGGTGGCTATGCGTGCGCGACCGCCTCGATCTCGACGAGTGCGCCGCTCGGAAGACCCGAGATCTGGACGGTCGAGCGCGCGGGTGGCCGGTCTCCGACATGGCGCGCGTACACCTCGTTCATCGCGGCGAAGTCAGCGAGGTCCATGAGGAAGACGGTCGTCTTGACGAGCCGGTCCAGGTTGCTACCGGCAGCTTCGAGAATCGCTGCGAGATTGGCCATGATCTGCTCGGTCTGCTCGGCGACGCCGGCACCGGCGAGCTCGCCCGTCTCGAGGCGGATTCCGAGCTGGCCCGCGACGAAGACGAGGTCGCCGACGCGGATCGCCTGGTTGTACGGCGCGCCCTGGAACGGCCCGGGCGCCCGATCGGTGCGGATGACGTCCTTCTCGGCCATTAGCCGTCTCCTTTCGTCGCCTGCGCCAGGGCGATCCCGAGCGCCTTGAAGATCGCGGACAGCACGTGTTGGGAGTTGTCGCCTTCCAGGAGGCGCACGTGGATCGTGAGACCGGCGGCTCCGGCGAGCTCGTCGAGGAACGTGGCGGCGAGGTCGATGCGGAGACCGCCTGCACGTGTGGACGTCAGGTCGACATTGGAGACGACGCGCGGCCGGCCCGACGCCTCGAGGACGACCATCGCGAGCGCCTCGTCGGCCGGCGCGATCCCGAATCCCCGTCCCGCGCTCTCGGCTCCCGGGACCGCGAGCAGCGCCTCGCCGAGCGCCTTGCCGGCGCGCTCGACCTCGGCCTCGGGCTCGTCCGGTGCAATCTCGAGCCGAAGACCGAACCCGCCCGCGGCCGCCAGCTCCTCGAGCAGGTGATCGAGGACGACCACACCCGTCCCGACGTGCGTCTCGTTGCCGGCGACGTCGATCCGCGCGGCGCCCGCGCTGGTCACAGCTCCGTGCGCTCGATCGCCGCGCCGAGGTCGCGGAGACGCTCGTCGATGCGCTCGTACCCGCGGTCGATCTGGCGGATGTTCCCGATCGTCGACGTGCCGTCCGCGCATAGCGCGGCGATGAGCATCGCCATGCCGGCTCGGATGTCCGGGCTCTCCAAGCGTTCGCCGTAGAGCGTCGCGGGGCCGGTCACGACGACGCGGTGCGGGTCGCAGAGGATGATCCGCGCGCCCATCGAGACGAGCTTGTCCACGAAGAACAGGCGGCTCTCGAACATCTTCTCGAAGATGAGGATCGTCCCGCTCGCCTGCGTCGCGACGGTCACCGCGATCGACGTGAGGTCGGCCGGGAACGCCGGCCAGACGCCGCTCTCGATCTTCGGGATCTGGCCGCCGAAGTCGTCCTCCACGAACAGGGTCTGCCCAGCCGGTACGCGCACGCTCGAATCCGAGACGACCATCTCGACGCCGAGCTTGCGAAAGGCCGGCACGATCGAGATGAGGTCGTCCGGCTCGACGTCGGTGACGACGACCTCGCCGCCGGTCGCGGCCGCGAGGCCGACGAAGCTCGCGACCTCGATGTGGTCGGGCCCGATGCGGTAGTCGCAACCGCCGAGCTCGCGCTTGCCGTGGATGTGCAGCACGTTCGATCCGATGCCCTCGATCTCGGCGCCGAGCGAGACGAGGAAGCGGCAGAGATCCTGGATGTGCGGCTCGCAGGCCGCGTGGCCGAGAACGGTCTCGCCCTCCGCCAGCACGGCGGCCATGATCGCGTTCTCCGTCCCCATCACCGAGGCCTCGTCGAGGTAGACGCGCGTCCCGTGCAACGTGTCCGCAGTGACCTCGTACACGCCGTCGACGTGCACATCCGCGCCGAGCGCGGAGAAGGCGTGCATGTGCGTGTCGAGCCGGCGACGGCCGATGACGTCACCGCCGGGCGGCGGAACCGTGACGCGCCCGAAGCGGGCGAGCATCGGACCCGCGAGCAGGAACGAGGCGCGGATCTCGCGCGCGAGCTCGGCATCGAGGTCGGTCCGCCTCACGCCGCTCGCGTCCACGCGGACCTCGTTCGGCCCCGTCCACTCGGTGTCGGCCCCGAGGTCGGCCAGGAGCTCGACCATCGTCTCGACGTCGCGGATGCGGGGGACGTTCGAGAGACGCACCTCCTCGGACGCGAGCACCGTGGCCGCGAGGATCGGGAGCGCGCCGTTCTTGTTCCCCGATGCGCGCACCGTCCCGGACAAGGGTCGGCCGCCTTCGATGACGAAGGACTGCATCGCGCGGGCAATGCTACTGGCGGTCTTCATGGTCTCTCGGGCTCGTCAGGCCAGATTCTCGATCCGAAGCCTAGGGATGGATCCGGCGGGCTCGAACCCGAGGACCTGCGCGTAGAACGAGAGCTCGGCCTCGAGCGAGCCGATGATGTTCTCCGCCCGGCGGAAGCCGTGCCCCTCTCCCTCGTACAGCAGGTACGCGTGCGCGATGCCGCGTTCCCGCAGCGCACCGACCATGAGCTCGGCCTGCGACGGAGGCACGATCCGGTCGTCCGTTCCCTGCAGCACCAGCATCGGAGTCGAGAGACGGTCCGTGAAGTGGATCGGGCTCCGCTCGCGGTACAGGTCCGCCCGCTCCGGATACGGGCCGACGAGCGTGTGCTCGTACTGCAGCTCGAACTTGTGCGTCTCGCCCCCGCCGAACTGCTCGAGGTCTGCGATCCCGAAGTAGGTGGTGCCGGCCGCGAACTCGTCGGTGAACGTGAGAGCGCAGATCGTCGTGTACCCACCTGCGCTTCCGCCCGTGATGAGCAGGCGGTCCGGGTCCGCGTCGCCGCGCTCGACGAGGAACCGCGCCGCGTTCACACAGTCCTGGAGGTCGACCACGCCCCACTGGCCGTTCAGCCGCTCGCGGTACGCACGCCCGTAGCCGGTCGAGCCGCCGTAGTCGACGTCGACCAGCGCGAAGCCTCGGCTCGTCCAGAACTGGACCCCGAGGCTGAACCCTGGGCTCGCGGCGCCCGTCGGGCCGCCGTGGCTCTCGACGATGAGCGGAGGAGCCTCGCCCGCCGGGCCGTCGAACTCCGGGCTCGCCGGCGCGTAGAAGAGCGCGTGTGCCGTGAGCCCGTTCTCCGTCGGGAACTCGATCGGGACGGGCTCGGACAGGTACCCCTCCGGAACAGCCAAGTCCATGCTCGCCCTGACGGTCTCCACCTCGTTCGTCGAGACGTCGACCCGCGCCAGGACGGCCGGCGTCGTCGCCGAGCCGGCGACGAGAAGCGCCACCATGCCCTCCGTCGCGACGTACGGAGTGCCCCAGGCGTCGAGCCCGAGCTCGCGCTCGTCCAGCTCACCGGTGGCGGGATCGAGGACTGCGAAGTGCGTGAATCCCGCCCTCTCGAACCCGCAGAAGATCCTTCCGTCCTCGAGGAACGCGTGCGAGCTCGCGCCGAACACCCATGCCGGGTAGCCGAACTCGACCTCCGCTGCATGGATCACGTCGCGGGCGCCTTCGCGTACCCGTTCGAGGTTCCACCAGCCGGAGCGATCGCTGGCGAAGACGAGGTCTCCGCTCGGGCTCCACTCCGGTTGCCAGATCGACTCGCGACCGTCGGCGCCGGCGATCCGCGCGACGCCGCTCAGCGAGCCGTCCGCGGCGAGGTCTCCCGCGTAGAGCTCGCACCCGTCCCAGGGCATCCAGGGCAAGTCCCACGCGAGGTAGCAGAGCCGGGAGCCGTCGGGCGAGATGCGCGGGTTCGAGTAGAAGTCGCGGCCGCTCGCAATGACACGCGGCTCGGCGGACCCGTCCGTCGGGACGACGACGAGCTCGTTGACGACGTCCGCGGCGCGATCGCTCTCGGCATGGCGCTCGCGAACGCCGACCCACAGGGAGCCGTCGCGCGTGACCCGGCCGTCCGCATAGCGGTGCCTCCGGTCCGGAACGTCGGGCGTGATCGGCTGCGGAGCCCGCCCCGGGACGACGCGATACAGGCGCTGGTCGTCGAAGTTCGAGCAGTACGCGACGCCGCCGTGAACGCAGTAGGCGCCGCCACCGTACTCGTGCACCCCGGTCCGCACGTTGAAGCCCTCGGGGACGACGTCGGACGGCTCACCCCCCGGGGCGAGACGGACGAGCGCGACGCGTCCGGACTCCGCCGCGCGGCCTTCGAGCCACCACGTGACGCCGTCTTCGATCCACGGCGCAGACAGGCGTACGCCAGCCTCGGCCACCATCTCCGCGGAGATCGGCGACCGCCAGGTCCCGTAGGGGGCGACGGTCTTCTGGGTCACTGGAGGCACCAACGGCGGCGGCTATCGTACTCCGCCATGCGGCCGACGAGGGAGCAGGCCTGGGAGACGCTCACGCGCTACACGCGGAGCGAGGCGCTGCTCCGCCACGGGCTCGCCGTCGAGGCCTCCGTCGGGTTCTACGCGCGGCTCTACGGCGAGGACGAGGAGCTCTGGCGCGCGACCGCGCTCCTCCACGACTTCGACTACGAGATCCACCCCACGCTCGACAAGCATCCCCAGGACGGAGCGCCGATCCTCCGCGAGGAGGGCTATCCGGAGGAGGTCGTCGAGGCGGTCCTCTCTCACGCCGAGCACCTGCAGATGCCGCGCGACACCCAGCTCAAGAGAGTGCTCTTCGCGTGCGACGAGCTCTCCGGCTTCGTCCACGCCTGCGGTCTCGTCAGGCCGACCGGGCTCGACGGCCTCGAGCCGAAGTCCGTGAAGAAGAAGCTCAAGCAGCCGTCCTTCGCCGCCGGCGTTCATCGCGACGAGGTCTACGCGGGAGCGGAGCTGCTCGGGCTCGAGCTCGACGAGCACATCGCGAACGTCGTCACGGCGATGCAGCCGATCGCGGCCGAGCTCGGTCTCCGGACCGCTGCAGACGCTCAGGAGTAGCGCTCGAGGAAGGCGAGGACGCGGTTCCACGCGTCCTCCGAGTCGGCCGCGAACTCCTCGTGCTTGCGGTCGAAGAAGCTGTGCGGAGCGCCCTCGTAGATGACGACCTCGTGCTCGACGCCGGCTGCGGTGAGCGCGGCATCGAACTCCTCGGACAGCTCGTTGGGAATGCCTGGATCGTCACCGCCCTGGAGCGCCAGGATCGGCGCCTGCATCTCACCCGCACGCTGGATCGGCCCGGGTGAGCCGTCGTTTCCCGGTCCCGGACGCCCGTAGAAGCCGATGCAGCCGGCGAGAGCGTGCCCCGCCGTCGCTGCGAGCCACGAGTTTCGCCCTCCGAAGCAGAACCCGACCGTGAAGACTCTCTCACACCCCGCCGAGCGCAGATGCTCGACGCACGCGGCGACGTCGGCCTGGACGCCTGCGGGCGTCGTCTGCTGCACGTGCGGCATGTACTCGAAGTCGTCGTCGCGCTTCTCGACGCCCGCCGTGCGCCCGAAGTAGTCGAACGCGAGCGCCGCGTCGCCGCGCTCCGCGAAGCGCAGCGCCAGCTCCTCGTAGAAGCGGTACAGGCCGCGGACGTCGGGCAGGATCACGATCCCGGCTCTCGGAGCCTCGTCTGGCCCCGCGGAGAACGCCGCGAAGCGATTCCCGTCGGCCGCTTCCAGCACGAGGTCGTCGTGCGAGACCGCAGCGCCCGAGATCGGCGGGATGGGAGGAGTGGAGTCGAGGTCGAAGCACATGCCGCGACCCTACAGCGCCGCCACGAGGCGCTCGAGATCGTCCTCGTTCGACCACCAGCCCACGGACGCGCGCAGGAGACCGCGCCCGGGTAGCTCCCGGATGATCACGTCCGCCGCAGCGGCCTTCGCGACGAGCTCGGCCGACTCCTCGGCTGGGACGCGCCAGGAGACGAGCGTGGCGCGCTCGTCCGGCACGACGACCTCGCAGCCCGCCTCGGTCAGCCGCGCGCGGAAGCGCTCAGCGAGCTCGCGAGCTCGACCGTGGGCCCACTCGGGTGCCGTACCCATAGCGGCGCGCAGGCCGGCGACCGCGGACGGCGGCGTGAGATTCGGGTCGAAGCGAGCCGCGCCCTCCTTGGCGACGAAGCTCCCGTCGCGCTCGTGGGACGCCTGTGAGAGGTAGCTCGGATGCGAGACGCGCAGCGAGTCGGGCTCCGCGACGACGAGCGCGCCCGTCCCGTCCGGTCCGCAGAGCCACTTCTGGCCCGAGATCGTGTAGTAGTCGAGGCCACGGGCGTCGACCGGGAGCACCCCGACCGACTGCGCTCCATCGACGAGGATCGGGATGTCCGTCGCCGCCCTGAGCTCGTGCACGGGCAGGACGGCACCCGTTGTCCAGAGCACGTGCGAGGTCGCGATGAGCCGTGTGCGCGCCGTCACGGCAGCCGCGATCCGCTCCGGATCGGGCTCGACCAGGACGACCTCGGCCCCGGAGGCGTGCAGCGGCCCGATCAGGCCGAAGTGCTCGTCCGTCGTCGTGATGACCTGGTCCGACGGGCCGAGGTCGAGCCCGCCGAGAACGAGGTTGCACCCGTCCGTCGTCGAGGCAGTGAGCGCCACCTGGTCGGCGCCGACCCCGACGAGCGCCGCCAGCTCCGCCCGTAGCGCCTCGCGGTCCTCGAGGACCTTCGTGAACTGCGCCTGGGATCCCCGTCCGTGCACGAGACCGCCCTCGAGCGAGTCACGCATCGCCTCGAGCGTCCCGCGGGCGAGCGGGCCGACGCTCCCCGCCTGGAGGTACGCGTAGCGCTCGAGCACCGGGAACTGGGCGCGCGCCTCCTCGAAGGTCACGGCGCGGATTCTGCCGATACCCCGTCTAACGTTCGCCGGCATGCGTGTCGTGATTGCCGATCCGCCCGCGTACACGCCACCCTACGACCGCTCGCTGGCCGCGGCCCTCGCGCACGCGGGAGCAGACGTCGAGCTCGTCACGTCGCGCTTCCGGTTCGGAACCGTGGCCGCGCCCGACGGTTACGTCGCGCGCGAGTGGTTCTATCCGCTCTCGTCGAGAGTGCGCGCCCAGCGGATCCGTCTGGCCCTCAAGGCGATCGAGCATCCGTTCGGGATGGCGCGCCTCGCGGCGGCGAAGCCCGACGTCCTGCACATGCAGTGGGTCGGCGCGCCCGAGCTCGACCGCTGGCTCTTTCGCCCTCGCAGCCCCGCGGTTCTCACCGCGCACGACATCATCCCGAGGCGGACGCTTTCGAAGACGGCGCTGTGGCGAGCGCTCTTCGAGCGCTTCGAGCGGGTGGTCGTCCACTCCGAGCGGGGGAAGGGCCAGCTCGCCGAGTTCGGCGTCGCGGAGGAGAAGCTCCGCGTCATCGGTCACCCCGTCTTCCGCTCGGAGGTCGACCGGCGGGACGACGGCCGCACCGCCCTCTGCCTCGGACTGATCCGGCCCTACAAGGGGACGGAGGACGCTGTCGACGCCGTGCTCGCCACCGAAGATGCTCGTCTTCTCGTCGTCGGTGATCCGCGCGTGCCGCTCGACGGGCTTCGCCGTACGGCCGGCGATCGCGCCGAGTGGCGCCTCGGATACCTGCCGGACACGGAGCTGCGTCGCGCGCTCTCCGAGGCGACCGTCGGGCTGTTCCCGTACCGCCCCGAGATCGACCTGTCCGGCGCGCTCCTGCAGGTGCTCGGTGCCGGCGTCCCGGCGATCGTCTACGACATCGGGGGCCTCGGTGAGGTGGTCGGCCGGTTCGGCGCCGGCGCGGTCGTCGCATCCGGAGACGTCGAGGCGATGTCCGCCGCGCTCGCGCGGCTCGTCGGCGACCCGGATGCACTCGCCGCTGCCCGCGCGGGCGCCGAGCGTGCCCGCGACGAGCTGACCTGGGAGGCATCGGCGCGGGCGCACCTCGAGCTGTACCGAGAGATCGCGTGATCTTCCGCCGAGGTCGCTTCGCCGACCTGGTCGAGCGGCAGCTCGACCTCTTCGAAAGGGAGACCATCCTCCTGGAGGAGGCGGCTGCCGCCGACGCGGCATGGACCGCGGCCGATGCATCCACGTCGGAGGAGCTGTACGGCGACTACCAGCTCGTGGTCGACGCGATCGGCTCCGAGCTCCACGAGATCCGGGAGACCTACGCGGCGGGCCTGGACGAGCGGACGGCGGAGGACTATCGGCGCGCGTTCGACGCGCGTGCGCGCAAGCGATTTGGACGGCTGGCGTCGTTCCTGGAGGATCCCGATTGATGGCGCTCATCGAGGACTACGGGCTCATCGGCGACCTCGAGAGCGCGGCGCTCGTGAGCCGCGACGGCTCGATCGACTGGCTCTGCCTCCCGCGCTTCGATTCGGGCGCGGTCTTTGCGTCGCTCCTGGGCGACGAGGGCAACGGCCACTGGTCGATCCGGCCGCGCGGAGAGTTCCGCGCGGCGCGCCGGCGCTACCGCGGAGACACCCTGGTCCTCGAGACGGAGCTCGACACGCCCGAGGGAACCGTCCGTCTCATCGACTTCATGCCTCCGCGCGTGACGAGGCCCGACATCGTCCGCATCGTCGAGGGCGTCAGCGGCCGCGTCGAGGTGCAGATGGAGCTCGTCCTGCGGTTCGACTACGGCTCGATCGTCCCCTGGGTTCGCACGGTCGACGGCGCGTTGATCGCGATCGCGGGCCCCGACGGCGTGGTGCTTCGAACACCGGTGGAGCACGAGGGGCACGACCTTCGCACGTACTCGACGTTCACCGTCTCCGAGGGCGAGCGCGTCCCGTTCAACCTACGCTGGTTCCCCTCCAACGAGACGCCACCCGATCCGGTCGACGCCGAGCACGCGCTCGCGACGACGCTCGAGTACTGGGACGAATGGGCGTCGCGATGCACCTACGAGGGACGCTGGGACGACGCCGTCCACCGCTCGCTCCTCACGCTCAAGGCGCTGACGTACGCGCCGACGGGTGGAATCGTCGCCGCGCCGACGACCTCGCTCCCCGAGTGGATCGGCGGCGTGCGCAACTGGGACTACCGCTACTGCTGGCTCCGCGACGCAACGCTGACGCTTCTCGCGTTCATCCGCGCCGGCTACGTCGAGGAGGCGGGCGCATGGCGCGACTGGCTCCTGCGGGCGATCGCAGGCTCGCCCGAGGACCTGCAGATCATGTACGGCGTCGCGGGCGAACGGCGCCTGACCGAGTTCGAGCTGCCGTGGCTCGCCGGGTACGAGGGGTCCCGTCCCGTCCGCGTCGGGAACGGCGCATCGGATCAGCGCCAGCTCGACGTCTACGGCGAGGTCGTCGACGCCCTCTACCAGGCCCGGCGCCAGGGCCTCGTGCACTCCGACCCGGCCTGGCGCCTGACACAGAAGGTGTTCGACTGGCTCGAGACGGGCTGGCGCGAGCCCGACGAGGGCATCTGGGAGGTCCGCGGCCCGCGCCGGCACTTCACGCACTCGAAGGTGATGGCCTGGGTGGCGTTCGACCGAGCGGTCAAGACGGTCCAGCGCTTCGGCCGTGAAGGCCCGGTCGACCGCTGGCGGGCAGCGCGCAAGGCGATCAAGGACGAGGTGCTGCGCGAGGGCTACAACGCCGAGCGCGGGGCCTTCACGCAGTTCTTCGGCTCCGACCGCCTCGACGCCAGCTGCCTCCTCATGCCTCTGGTCGGGTTCCTGCCCGCGACGGACGAGCGGGTCGTCGGGACGGTGCGCGCGATCGAGCAGGAGCTCTTCACGACCGGCTTCGTCGAGCGCTACCGAGCGGACGAGGAGAACGCCGACATCGACGGCCTCCCCCCGGGCGAGGGCGCGTTCCTGCCCTGCTCGTTCTGGCTCGCCGCCGTGTGGCACCAGCAAGGACGGTGCGACGAGGCGGTCGCGTTGTACGAGCGGCTCCTCTCGCTGCGCAACGACCTCGGGCTCATCTCCGAGGAGTACGACGCGGAGCGTGGGCGGCTCGTCGGCAACTTCCCGCAGGCTTTCACGCACATCGGCATCGTCGAGACGGCCTTCACGCTTTCGAGGCCGACCTAGCGGCGACCGAAGGAGTGCGGTCTGGGAAGCGACTCCCAGACCGTGTCGTCCTTCGCGACGCGGCGCGCGAGCGGGCCGAGCGACTCGAGCGAGGAGACGAGGACGTTGCGGTTGTCGCCCACGCGCTCGTAGCGGCCGCGCGCGAGGACGAGCGGCTCCGCACGCACGGTCGCGCGGTGCCGGTCGTAGACCGCCGAGGGCACGACGAGGTTCACCTGGCCGTGCTCGTCCTCGAGGAGCATGAAGACGACGCCCTTCGCGGTCGACGGACGCTGCCTCGCGACCGTCATGCCTGCGAACGCGACCTGCCGTCCGTGACGCTCCTCGTGGAGCTCGATGCTCGACAGCGTCCCCTCCGGGAGGTGCGGGCGGAGGAGGGCGAGCGGATGCGTCTCGATCGACATGCGCGTGTGCCGGTAGTCCGCGAGCATCCGCTCCCACGCCGTGAGGTCGCGGAGCGCCGGCGTCTCGGTCGTCGGTGAGAGCTCGAGCGGCAACTGCTTCATCTCCCCCTCCGACCCCGGCACCGACTGCGCGCGGAAGACGAGACCGAGCTCCCACAGAAGATCGCGGCGCGGCTTCCAGAAGCCGTCGCAGGCGCCTCCCTTCACGAGCGCTTCGAGCCCGTCGTGGGACAGCCGCGACCGGCGCGCGAGGTCTGCGACGTTTCGGTACGGGCCGTTCGCGACCCGCTCTGCGACGAGCGCGTCGCCGTCGTCCGTCCCGATCGACGAGATGTAGTTGAGCCCGATGCGAACGGCGCCCCACTCGACGACGCAGCGCGCGGAGCTCAGGTTCACGTCGACCGGAAGCACCTCGACGCCGTGCCTCTGCGCGTCGCGTACGAGCGTCGCGGGCGGATAGAAGCCCATCGGCTGCTCGTTCAGGAGCGCACAGAGGAACTCCGCCGGGTAGTAGTGGCGTAGCCACGTCGACTGGTACGCGAGCAGCCCGAACGCGGCAGCGTGCGCCTTCGGGAAGCCGAAGCCGGAGAAGCCGACGAGCTTGTCGAAGACCGAGTCCGCCGTCCCGGCATCGACGCCGTTCTCCGCAGCTCCCTCGATGAAGCGCTCGCGGAAGGCCTCGAGGGCGTCGTGGCTCCGCTTGCGGCTCATCGCTCGGCGAAGCCCCTCGGCCTCCCCCACGGTGAAGCCCGCGAGCGCGATCGCGACCTCGAGCACCTGATCCTGGAAGACGACGACGCCGAACGTCGAGCGCAGCGGCTCGCGCAGGAGCTCGTGGTCGACCGGCCACTCGTAGCCCGGATCCTCGCGCAGCTTCTGGCGTGCGTCGATGTAGGGATGCACGGCCTTCCCCTGGATCGGGCCGGGACGGACGAGCGCGACCTGCACGGTGATGTCGTCGAGGTTCTCGGGCTTCGTGCGCAGGAGGCTCTGCATCTGCGCGCGGCTCTCGATCTGGAACGTGCCGACGGTGTCCGCGCGCTGGATGTCGTCGTACACGGCGGGATCGTCGAAGGGGATGCGCGAGAGGTCGATCACCTCGTCGTGCGTCCGCGCGATCTGGTCGACGCAGTCCTCGACGGCCGAGAGCATCCCGAGGCCGAGCAGGTCGATCTTGAGGAACCTCGCGTCCGAGCACGAGTCCTTGTCCCACTGACAGAGCTGGCGGCCGGCCATCGCCGCCGGCTGCACGGGGACGAGCTCGATCAGCGGCCGGGTCGAGACGATCATCCCGCCCGGGTGCTGCGAGACGTGGCGCGGAAGGCCCGCGATCTCGCCGGTGAGCCAGGCGAACGCGCGCCAGCGCTTCGACTGAAGCTTCCGCTCGCCGTCCGGGAGCCGTGCGACCTCCTCCCCCACGCGCTTTGCGTTCCAGCCGTCCGATGTCCGCGCGAGCCGTTCGAGCTCGGCGAACGGGAGGCCGAGCGCCTTCCCCACGTCGCGGATCGCTCCGCGCGAGCGATAGGTCGCGAAGGTCGCGACGAGCGCGGCATGCTCGCGCCCATAGCGTTCGGTAACGCGGACGATGAGCTTCTCGCGGATGTCGCGCGGGAAGTCGAGGTCGATGTCCGGGACGGATGCGAGCTCGCGGTTCAGGAAGCGGCCGAGCGAGAGCTCGTTCGCGACCGGATCGACGTGCGAGAGGCCGGTGAGGTAGCAGACGATCGAGCCGACCGACGAGCCACGCCCGCGGCCCGGCGGGAGGAACGCGCGCGGCGAGTCGACGCCGCGGACTTCCCGCGCGCACTCGCGCGCGATCTCGAGCACCTCGTGATGGAGGAGGAAGAACCCGGCGAGCCCGATCTCCTCGATGAGCTGAAGCTCTCCCTCGAGGCGGGCACGTGCCTCACGCAAAACCGCATCACCCGGGTGGTAGCGCTCGTCGAACGCCCGGCGACAGATCGCCGCGAGCTGGTCGATCGCCGGGTCCGGCCCTTCCGAGAAGTCCGGGTACCGGTAGCCGAGCTCCGCAGTGAGATCGAACTCGAGCCGCTTCGCGAGCTCAGCGGTTCGCTCGGCCGCCGCGCGATCTCCGGCGAAGCGGTCGAGCATCTCCTCGGGAGGGCGCAGGTAGCTCTCTCGGTTCCCGCGCCGTTCGGGCTCGCAGCCCTCCAGCGACGTGCGGCAGCGGATCGCCACGAGGACGTCCTGGAGCAGTGTGCGGCGGGGATGGTGCGCGTGGACGTCGCCGGTCGCGACGGCCTCCACGCCGAGGTGCTCGGCGAGGTCGCGCAGCAGGCCGAGCCGTCGCGCATCTCCGCGTTCGAACGGTCGCTGCAGCTCGACGTAGAAGCGCTCGCGACCGAAGACGCCTGCCAGCCGCGCGGCGGCATTGGGATCGAGCAGCCCGAGCCCGCGTCGCGCACAGCCCGACAGGCAGACGAGCCCCTCGTTCAGCTCGGCGACCGTCGCGAGCGGTACCGACGGCGGCACCGGATCGCGGTTCTCGCGGCCCGGACGGCGCGTTCCCGCATGCGCTGCCGTGAGGAGGCGGCAGAGGTTCGCGTATCCCGATCGAGACTCCACGAGCATCGTGATGTGCGCACCGCTGTCCAGCGTGAGCTCCGCGCCCGTGATCGGCCGGACGCCGAATGACTTCGCCGCCTGCGCGAACTCGAGCGAGCCGTACACACCGTCGTGGTCCGTGAGCGCGAGCGCCTCGTAGCCGAGCTCCGCAGCACGTGCCGCGAGCTCCTCCGGCTGCGACGCGCCGTCGAGAAAGCTGTACGCCGAGTGCGCGTGGAGCTCGACGTAGCTCGCCATCTAGGCTGCCGGAACATGGTCGAAGCTGCCGCAGGCGAGGTCATTCTGCGCACCCCGAAGCTCGACGTCACGCTTCTCGTCGACATCGAGGAGCTCGCGGCCGTCGATGTCCGCGCCGCTCCCGGCTGGGGGAAAGCGCCGCCGCACGTCCATGCCCGACACGGCGAGGCGCTGTACGTCCTCGAAGGAGAGCTCTCGCTCGAGCTCGAGGACGGCGTCCGTCGGGTCGGCCCGGAGAGCTGGGCGTTCGTCCCGCCCCACGTCGTGCACGCGGTCGAGGTGACGGGCGACGCGCCGGCGCGCTTCCTCGCTCTCCATGCGCCGAACTCGGGCTACGGCGACTACGTCCGCGGCGACGCGGCCGGATTCGACCAGCGTCCGGCAGCGGACGCCGTGTCCGCCGATCCTGCTCTCGTGGTGATCCGGCGCGCCGGCGGCTCGGAGGGTGACAACGTCACGGACCGGCCGGGGCGACGCGCCACCGTGCTCGTCGAGACGGACGAGATCACCATCTCCGAGTTCCACTACGGCGCCGGCGAACGTGGAGCGCAGCGACACGTGCACCGAGAGCACGCGGACGCGTTCCTCGTCGTCGACGGCGAGTTCACGTTCCACTTCCGAGACGAATCGCACGGGCTTCCCGCCGGAACGCTCCTCGTCATGCCGCCGAACGTCGTCCACGGCTTCGACAACGACTCGGGCGCCTCCGCGCGCTGCTTCAACTTCCACCTGCCGTCGTTCGGCTTCGCGGACTACATGCGGGGGAAGAACACCGACTTCGACCAGTTCAACCCGCCGGGAGACGGCACCGATACCGGATCCGCCCTCGTGGTCGGCGTCTCGCTCTAGATGGACGAACCGATCGCTCTCGATCCCGGCGAAGGCCCCGTCAAGGCAGACCGACCCGAGCTCGCGCTCCTCGAGATCACCTTCGACCCGGGAAGCGGCGTCGAGCCCCACTTCCACAAAGCGCACTCCGACTCGTTCTACGTCCTCGAGGGCGAGGTCGAGTTCCACGTCGGCGACGATGTCGTCCATGGCACGCCGGGCACGTACGTCCTCGCTCCGCCGAACGTCGTCCACTGGTTCCGCAACGTGAGCGACGCGCCCGTGCGGATGCTCAACCTCCACACGCCCGGCGGATTCGTCCAGTACCGCCGAGAGCTCCGGGAGCTTCGCGAGCAGGGCATGGAGCCGGACGTCGCATGGTTCGAGGAGCACGACGTCTTCGATGTCTAGGCGTTCTGGGTGAACCAGCACTGCGCCTCGGCGTCGCGGTAGACGCAGACGTTCCGCCCGCTCTCGAGCACGACCTCGAAGTAGTGCCGGTCGACGGGCTCGTCCGTCCACCAGCGATCCACGACGCGCCACTCCTCGCGCACGAGCGTGACACCCTCGCGATTCACGATCCGCGGCGTCGCTCCTGGTCCCGTCTCCACGAGCGCGGGACGAGGGGCGTTCAGTCGTCCCGCGGCACGACGAGCGCTCGCGCTTCCGGAACTCGCGACCACGGCGCAACCTCCACCACTGCGCACACCGACCCCGCTCCTGTGCTCGCGCGCACCTGCTTCAGACCTTCGCGCAGGCGCACGACCGCCTCCTCCCCCGCCGGCTCGACGAGCGCAAGCTGCTGCCCCGTGTGCTCCGCGAGCTCGACCGCCTCGAGCCGGAGCTCCACGATCGGCGCAGGGAGCTCCTGCAGCTTCGGTCCGAGCGCGGACCGCAACCGGGCGACCTCGGCCGTCGCGTCGCGCAGCGTCGTCACCCGCCTCCACGACCCGCCGTCGACGAGCCGGGCGACCAGCGCAAGCTTGCGGAAGGGCCGCCCGGCCCGTTCGGGGCGCGCGAGCAGACGCTCGAGGAGGGAGCCGAGCGCCCGTCGCAGCGTGAGCTCGTTCGCCACCGCCTCGGGAAACGTGAGCGCCTCGACGAGCTCCGAGGCAGGCTTGCGCCCGCGGACGCGTGTCGTGCGACCGCCGCGGGCAAGACGCCATGCGCTCCTGCCCTCCGTCCCCAACCGCTCCGCCACGGCCCCGCTCGGCAGCTGCGCGAGCTCTCCGAGCGAGCGCAGGCCGAGCCCTTCGAGCTCCGCGTAGCGGTTCGGCGCCATCGGCAGGAGCGACAGCGGCAGCGGCTCGAGGAACTCCTGCTCCTCCTTCGCCGCCACCAGCAGGATCTGACCAGGGCGCGCGACGCTCGCGGCGGCGAGCGCGGTGAAGCGCCGCCCGGCGGCGCCGATCCGCGGATCCCACGCCGGCCCGACCGCCGCCAGCGCCCGCTCGAGCGCCGGCTGCACGCCTCCGTAGAGCCGCTCGACGCCGCGCGTCTCGAACACGACCGCTCCCTGCTCGACCGGCTCGACCGCGAACCCGGTGTCCTCGAGGCGACGCAGGACGCCCTCCCACTCCCGTTCCACCGCTGCCGGGTCGCGGTCGACGAGGACGAGCGACGGGCACGTCGCGAGAGCCTCGCCGAGCCGCATCCCCGGCTTCACGCCTGCGGCCTCCGCGGCTGCCGTGACGGGCCCGAGGAGGGGCTCCTCGCCGGGCTCGGGAGACAGCGCCGCCGGCACGAGGGCCAGTCTCGGCCGGGTGCGAAGCGCTGCCCTCAGCTCGAACCCCGGGATGAGGAGACAGGCGATCATGGGAACGTATGTTCTATACGAACAGGTGTTCTCCTGTCAACGTCTCTCTGTTAAGGTCGCCTGGTGAGCGACTGGGACTGGACGCGGATCGTCTTCGACCACGTCCACATCCGGGTGCGCGACGCGGGATCGAGCATCGCGTTCTATCGAGCACTGCTCGAGCCGCTCGGAATCCCTCCCGTTTGGGAACGCGAGAACGGCGCGCAGTTCGCGAATTTCGTCGTCACGGACGACGAGCCCGTCACGAGCGGCCCCGTGCACGTCGCCTTCGTCGCGGAGTCACGCGAGCAGGTCGACGCGTTCCATCGCGCGGGCCTCGAGGCCGGAGGGCGCGACAACGGAGTGCCGGGCGTGCGTGAGGAGTACTCGTCCGAGTACGGCGGCCGCTACTACGCGGCATTCGTCCTCGACCCCGACGGCAACAACATCGAAGCCGTCCGCCGCGAGTTCGACTAGCTGCGCAAGATCGGAGATCCGCTCACGCGGGCTCTCCGATCGCGCGAGTTCCCTGAAGCGCCCGCATTCGCGGGCGATCGCAGCCAAGACTCAACCGAGTCGCCGTGCTGCGCGGAAGCACTCCGTGACGTAGGCGAGACGAACGCCGTCCGCCTCGGCAGTCTCGTCGTACAGCGCACCGACCGCATCCAGAACGGGCTGGCGCTCGGCCGGGGGGAGCTTCGCGAGGTAGCTGCGCGAGAGGACGAGATCGAGGAGGCCGTCGCGCTCGCGCGTCTCCGCAAAGGAGAACCGCGCCGTCTCGACGGGGCCGAAGAGCCCGCTGGCGTCGAGCACGGGCACGACGTCCGACTCCTCGACCGTCTCGTTGCCGATGATCGCGCTCAGCCGCGCCATCCACGGGTCGCCGTCATCGCGGGAGTTCCAGACGAGCGCGATCCGGCCGTCGGGGCGAAGCACCCGAGCGATCTCGGGCAGCGCGGCGTCGTGGTCGAACCAGTGGAACGCCTGCGCGGAGGTGACGACGTCCGCGGACGCGTCCTCGAGTGGGATGGCCTCG
>DASUFC010000036.1:0-7030 GCA_036274755.1 Gaiellaceae bacterium | reverse complement strand
CTCGTCACCCGCGCGATCACCCGGATCGACGCCGAGGCCCGCCACGTGCACCTCGACGGAGGGGACGTCATCCGCGCCCGCACGATCATCCTCGCGTGCGGCGTCACCTGGCGGCAGCTCGAGATTCCCGGCTTCGACCGTCTGTCGGGGAAGGGCGTCTTCTACGGCGCGTCCCGGAGCGAGGCGCCGAACACGCACGGCCTCGACGTCCACATCGTCGGCGCCGGGAACTCCGCCGGCCAGGCGGCGATGTACTTCTCGACGCACGCCCGCAGCGTCACGATCCTCTGCCGCGGCGACGGGATCGAGAAGAGCATGTCCCGGTACCTCGTCGACCAGATCGGCTCCCGGCCGAACATCGAGGTGCGCACGCGAACGGAGCTCGCCGGAGCGCACGGCGAGACGTCGCTCGAGGCGATCGACCTGCGCGATGCCGACACGGGAGAGTCGACGCGCGTCGAGTCGGGCGGGCTCTACATCTTCATCGGGGCGGACGCCGAGACCGCGTGGCTGCCGCCCGAGATCGCGCTCGACGGCCGCGGCTTCGTTCTCACGGGCGCGGACGTGAGCGCCGCGGGCAGGTGGTCGCTCGACCGCGACCCGTACCTGCTCGAGACGAGCGTCCCCGGCATCTTCGCCTGCGGCGACGTCCGCTACGCGCCGGTGAAGCGCGTGGCGGCCGCGGTCGGCGAGGGGAGCATGGCGATCGCCTTCGTGCACCAGTACCTGAAGGACGCCGACACCCTCCCCCTCGCGAGCGTCGAGCGCGAGTAGCCGGGCACCTCAGGCAAGCGTCGATTCTGCTTGCTCCCGAGAGCACCGAGGCGTTCCTCCGGACGTTCATGGAGGAGCTCGTCGCGTTCATCGAGCGCGTGCTGACCGTCCTCCCGCCGAGGGGCCTGACGTGACCCGTTACCGCTGACAGCTGTCGTATCACTCGGATGGGGGACGCCTCGCTCCCGCCGCGACGAGACGATCAGGGGGAACGTGGGGGAGAGGGTGCAACGTCTCGGTGGTGCGGCGGGCCCGGGTTGGCCTCAGTCCGGCCGTGCGCACCTGAGCATCGTGACCGGGCTGCTCAGCCTTTCGTCGCTCGAGGCGCGCCTGGCGGCGCAGCCCGGGCCCTGCGGCGTCGTCTTCGTCGACCTCGACGGGATGAAGGACGTCAACGATCGGCACGGCCACGAAGTCGGCGACCGCCTGCTCCAACGGGCTGCCGTTCGCCTGTCGGAGGTCGTGCCGTCCGGCTTCGCCGCACCGATCGGCAGCGACGAGTTCGTCCTGCTCGTCCCGGGGCTCGACGACGCGCTCGCGCTCGAATGGGTCGTGACGCGCGTGGGCGATACCCTCGCGGTGCCCTTCGACATCGGGCTCGCCGAGCCCGTCGAGGTGAGCGCCACTGCGGCCGGCGCACTCTGGAGCCCGGGGGACGATCCTCGCTCCGTCTTCGGCGCGGTCGAGGAACGCGTCACGGTCGGGAAGGTCTACCGGCGCGAGGACGGGTTCGGCAAGCTCGCCGACCTGGTGGCCGGCGTTCTCGACCGGGCTCCCGACGTGGAGCTCCTCGACGCCACGGCCGCCGCGATGATGCGTCTTGCCGACGCAGATCTCGGGCTCGTGCTCGTCGCGGGCGAGGTGGCCTTCGCGCCGGACCTCGCGGCCGCCGGGGCCGTGGAGATCGCGTCCCGTGCGGCGACGGAAGCGGCGAAGGAGGGTCGCTTCGTCGACATCAACGACGAGCAGTGGGAGGCGGTCGCCGCGCCGCTCGGTGCCCCCGACGCGCTCGTCGGGGCGGTCTCGGTGCTCCGGCACGGGTGGCGCTTCGGCCGCCGGGAACGCGTGCTCGTCGCCCAGGCGGGACGGTTGCTCGGCCCCAGTATCAGCGCTCGCCGCACGCTCGAGGACGCGCTCGAGCAGATTGCGGCGCTCTCCGAGCAGGCCCTGCGTGACGAGACCACCGGCCTTCCGAACCGGCGCGCCCTCCTGCGCTGGCTCGACGAGCTCGGGCCGGAGCCGGCGCTGGCGGTGCTCCTCGTCGACTTCGACGGGCTCCGGGCGGTCAACAACGTGCTCGGCCACCAGGCCGGTGACGTGCTCATCCGGCGCGTCGCAGCCGGTATCCGCGAGTCGACGCGTCAGGACGATCTCGTGGCACGGCTGCACGGATCCGGCGGCGACGAGTTCGTCGTCTGCTGCCCCGGTCTCGGCGAGGACGAGGCGATGGCACGCGCCGTCGAGCTGGAGCAACACCTCGTCGAGCTCCGCATGCCGCGGGCGCTCCGGCACCTGTACCGCGGCGCCTCGGTGGGAAGCACCGTGCGGGAGCCGGGGGAGGAGCCGACCGCGTTCCTCGAGCGCGCGGCGTCCTCGCTCCGGCAGCGGAAGGCCGTTCGCCGGACCGAGCGAGGCTGACGCCGCCGGTCGGCCGTCCGCGCGGTGACGCGCTGCCGTGCGTCTTAGTTGAATATTTGACCAATAAGTAAAATAGATGCTACCATGACGGCATGGCAGGTGTGCCGACAGCGATGCTCGACGCGGCGGCGGAGCGCTTCCGGCTCCTGTCCGATCCGACGCGGCTGCGCCTGCTGAACGAGCTCGACCTCGCCACCGAGGTCGCGGTCGGCGAGATCGCAGAGCGGGCAGGTGTGGGCCTTTCCAACACGTCGAAGCACCTCCACCAGCTCGAGCGCGCCGGTCTCGTCGGCAGGCGGCGCGTCGGCACGACCATCCTCTACCACGTCGCGGACCCGGTGATCCCGCAGCTCTGCGAGATCGTCTGCGCGTCCCTGCGCCGCCGGTACGCGACGCTCGCCGAGCAGGCGTGAAAAACCCGCGTACGAAGCATGAAGGAGAAGCGAGAGACCATGGATACAACCACCGAGACGTTCGAGCACGACGTCATCCAGCGATCCCACGAGCTCCCGGTCGTCGTCGACTTCTGGGCTGCCTGGTGCGGCCCGTGCCGGATGCTCGGCCCCGCGATCGAGCAGGAGGCCGCGAAGCGCGAGGGCAAGCTGGCGCTCGTCAAGCTCGACGTGGACGCGGAGGGCGAGATCGCCGGCCGCTACGGCGTCCAGAGCATCCCGACCGTCGCCGTCTTTCGGAACGGCGAGGCCGTCACAGGCTTTGTCGGCGCCTATCCCGCGGCCACGATCGGGAAGTTCTTCGACGACCTCCTCGAGAAGGAGGAGGCCGCCGCGGCCGCCTGAGCCAACGCGATACGAAAGGGAGGAATCGACATGCGACCCACCGAGCCGTTCCGTAAGGAGCACGAGGAGCTGCTCGCCCACATCGACCACCTCGGGCTCGCCGCGCGCGAGCTCCCGGGCCTCGACCCGGCGGAGCGGAGACAGGTGATCGACCGCGTTCTCGGCTTCCTGAGCGGCACGCTCTTGCCGCACGCGAAGGCCGAGGAGGACGTGCTCTACCCGGAATGGGCCCGCCTCGTCGGCTTCGCGGATGCCGCGGTCCCGATGACGCACGACCACGAGGCGATCGTCGCCCGGGTCGAGCGCCTCGAGCGGACGGAGATGGACGACGTCGACATGCTGCAGGAGCTGCTCTACGGGCTCCAAGCCCTGATCGCCGTGCACTTCCGCAAGGAAGAGGACATCCAGCTGCCCGCCTTCGACGCCGCCCCGCCGGAGGTCACGGAGCGAGTCCTCGAGCGCATGGGTGCGCTCGCCGGCCACGCGCACGAGCACTGAGCAACCCCGCACGGACGCGGGGCCCGCTGCGCCGGGCCCCGCGCTGACGGTCTGCGCTACGTGAAGACGATCTCGCCGCCGGCCGCGAGCTCGTAGAACTCGCCGACGGTGAGCACGCCGGTCACCTGGGGGACGAAGTCCTCGTCGCGCAGGCCGAACATGTCGACCGTCGCCTGACAGCCGTAGATGCCTGCGCCCGAGTCCGCGATCATCTCGACGAACTCCGGCACGGGCGGGATGTCGAGCTTCTCCATCTTCCGCGCCATCATTTTCGTGGCGGCCCACGACATGCCCGGAATCGCGCCGACGATGGTTGGGAGGTGCATCCCGGGGTTGCCGACCGTCGCGACCTTGATGTGTGCCTGGCGCTTGCGCGTGATCGCGTCCAGCCCGAAGAAGGTGAAGAAGACGTTGGTCTCGATGCCTTCCATCCGGGCGCCGTTGGCCATGATCAGGCCGGGATAGACACCCTCGAGCGAGCCTTTCGAGATCACGATCGAGACCTTCTCGATCGTCTTCGGCTCCGTCTCGGCCGCAGGGGCCGTCAACTGCGCGAGGTCGTGGTCGGTGATCGTCATCGTGTCCTCCTCATCAGATGCAGCCGCGGGGCTTCGGGATGCCGCCGATCTTGGCCGCGAGCTTCGCCGGGCCCTTCGGGAAGAGCGCGTAGAGCTCCTTGATCGGAACGCCGGACTGCTTCCCGAGCGAGCGGATCGACGGCGCCTGCCCCGTGTCGAGGTACGTGGTTCGCATGTAGCTCACGACCTGCCAGTGGCGCGGCGTCAGCTCCGGGATGCCGTTCTCACGGCCGATTGCGGCGGCGAGCTCCTCCGTCCACTCCGCCGGGTCGGTGAGAAACCCCTCCGCATCGACGTCGACGGTCGTGCCGGACAGGGTGGCTGTCGTCATCTTCGGCTCCTCTCGTCAGGCGCTTGCCGTGGCCGCCGCCTTCTTCCCGCGCATCTGCATCTGCGTGGAGATGCCGGGGATCTCGCGACCGGGCAGCAGCATGTGCCAGTAGATGGACTGGAAGGCCAGCTTCGCCATGTGGTTCAGCCGCGACTCCTTCAAGAGCGGGAGCGGCCCGAGCGACGATGGGTACCGGCCCGGCAGCGGCTCGACCTCGTAGTTGAAGTCGATCAGCAGGGCCTTGTGGAAACCGGTCTCGACGAAGCAGTTCGCGTGCCCGTCGAAGCCATCCTCGAGCGGCTCGCCGGCGAGGTACCGCCGGACGTTCTCTGTGAGCACCTCGGCCTCGAAATGGGTGACGGAGCCCGCCTTCGAGGTCGGCACGTTGGTCGCGTCGCCGATGGCGAAGACGTTCGGCTTCGCAGTCGACTGCAGGGTGCGCGGGTCAGTGCGGACGAAGCCGAGGTCGTCGCCGAGGCCGGACGAGCGCTCGACGTACGCCGCGCCGCCGTGGAGCGGCACCGTGACGAGCAGGTCGAAGGGCACCTCGCGGTCGTCGTAGCTCACGAGCCGTCCGCCTGCGCCGTCCACCTCGCCCGTCGCGAACTCCGTGACGAGCCCGATGCCCTTGGCGGCCAGAAGGCCGGCCAGCTGCTCGGACGCGACCGGCTTCGTGAACGCGCCGTCGAGCGGCGTGACGAACGTCAGCTCGACGTCGTCGCGCACGCCGCAGTCGTGGAAGTACCAGTCGGCGAGGAACGCCAGCTCGAGCGGCGCGACCGGGCACTTGATGGGAAGGTCGACGAAGCTCACGACGACCCGTCCGCCGTCGAACGACCGGAGGGCCTCCGCGAGCGACGCCGCACCCTCGGGCGTGTAGAAGGTGAAGACCCTCTCCATCCAGCCCGGCCCGGTCATGCCGTCGGTCTCCTCGGGCTGCAGCCGGCTCCCGCTCGCCACGACGAGCACGTCGTACGGGACGGTCTCGCCGTCGCCGAGGTGGACGTGGTCCATCTCGAGGTCGACGTGGTCGACCTCGGCGGTGCGGAGCTCGACGCCGTCCCGGATCTGGCGGCGGCGCGAGCGGACGATCTCCTCGACGCTGGTTAGTCCGAACGGGACGAAGAGCAGGCCGGGCTGGTACACGTGCATGTCGTCGCGGTCGACGACGGTGATCGCCGCTTCGTCGATTGTCAAGGCCCGTCGCAGGCGGTTGGCGATCATCGTGCCTCCCGTACCGCCGCCGAGGATCACGATTCGCCTGGTCACCACGCTCACCTCCGATGGGTGTCGTCGTCGCTTCGAGCGTGCCCGGGGAGAGAGGCGGTGGCATCGGGGAGCACCCGGGCCGGTGTCCGTAGCATCTACGCAGGCGGGGAACGGCTGCCGCGGGCCGGGGGTGGCTACGGCAGGCGCCAGAAGGCGCCGGTCAGGCCGACGGCGTCGAGGATCGCCTGGTTCTGCTCCCGCGTGTGCGCGCGCCAGCCGGGTGAGAGCCGGTCGCCCCACCAGGCGGAGGCGAGCTCTGCGAGCTGCACGACGGGGATCGTCGCGCCAGGCGCTCGTCCGGCCAGCCACCGCTCCACGTGCTCCTCCGACCGGAAGAGGTTCATCGCGCCTCAGGTGTAGACGATGTTCTCCCACCAGTGCGCTGCGGGCAGGAGGCAGTGGAAGAGCACCGTCTCGTCGTCCGGATACGTGTCGCGCACTTCGACCGTGATCGGCTCGTCGCAGTCGGGGCAGGTCGTCTCGATCCGGCCGTCCGTGCCCAGCGCGGCGCAGATGCCGAACGCGTCCCACGCGCAGTTCGCGTGCCACGAGCGACCGTCCGCGTACACGCGGAACCTGGTCGGAACGCCCGAGAACGGGTTTGCCATGAGGATCTCACCGGTCGACTCGTCGAGGACGAGCGCGTGCGCCTCGTGCAGCGAGCGCCAGCGGGCGCGGACCTCCTCGAGCCCGAGCCCGGTCGCCCGGGCCGCCTCTGCGGCCGTCGGCACGCGCCCGAGCTCGGCAACGAGCCCGTAGGTGGCGTTTCTCAGTCCGAGGTCGGCCCCGTCCACCGATGTCAGACCGCGACGACGCTGAACGGGGTGTCGACCGCGTCCTGACGTCCCGGCACCCAGAGGCTGACCCGGAAGACGCCGTTGCCGACGTAGCCGATCGTCGTCTCCGCGGCGCCCGCGCTCGCCATCGCGACCTGGCTCGCGTTCCCGGGGAAGCGAACCTCGTACACGCCGACGTTCAAGCGTCGTGCCTGCGGCGCGGCGCCGGCGCAGTTGAAGCGCGCCCCGATCAGCGGCTTCGCGCTCGTGAACTGGTCGGGGAAGTTCGCGATGCCCTTCGTCGGATCGCCGTTGACGGCGGCGTAGCCGCGCACGGCGCCCGGCTGACAGCGTGCCTGCGGCTTGACG
>DASUFC010000035.1:0-23718 GCA_036274755.1 Gaiellaceae bacterium | reverse complement strand
GATGCCCTCGAACACCTGGATCCGCTGGCGCGTGCCCTCGATCACCTTGAAGTGCACGCGCAGCGTGTCCCCCGCCTTGAACTGCGGGAGGTCCGTGCGCACATTGCGCTGCTCGAGGCTCTCGATGACGGTGCTCATGGGAAGAATGGCCCTGCGGGCCGGCGGGCATCGTACCAGCCGCGACCGACTCTTCCGCAAAGCGGGATCCGAGGGCGCGGATCCCGCTGGCGAACGTCAAAGACGCTCGTAGCGACTTTCCGGCGCTCCAGGCCGATCGAGGAATCCCGGAACGTCCTCAGGTGCGCGATCGGAGTCTGCATCTCGCAGATTCCGATCTGCAGCAAACTCACCTGAACGAGATGCGCTGGGGCGGCCAGTAGGTCATGAAGACCTTGCCGATGATGTTCTGCCGCGGCACGGAGCCCCAGACGCGCGAGTCGCACGACTGCGCGCGGTTGTCGCCCATGACGAAGTAGCTGCCCCGCGGCACGCGGAACGTCTCACCGGGGCCGATGTCCCGCCGGTCGCTCTCGATGTACGGCTCCTCGAGCCGCTTGCCGTCGATGTAGACGTACGCCGCGCCGCGCCGGATCCGCGTCTGCACCTTCTCTCCGGGGAGCCCGACGATCCGCTTGACGAAGGTTCCTCCCGCGCCGCACTTCGCCTTGGCGGCCGGCGGCGTCTGGAACACGATCACGTCGCCGCGACGCGGATCGTGGAAGTGGTAGATGAAGCGATTCGCGAGCACGCGGTCCGAGAAGCGAGCCTCGCAGCCGGGTGCCGGGCGCGCGCAGTGCAGCGTCGGCTCCATCGACGAGGACGGGATGCGGTACGGGTTGACCACCCAGGCCTTGATCGCGAGCACGATCGCAATCGCGCCGACGATCGTGACGATCCAGTCGACGGCGATGCGAGCCCGCCTCGGCAGGCGCCCGGTGACGCGGTCGAGCGGGTGGTGATACTCGTCGTGCGCGCGCTGCTCGGCCGGCACCGGCCACGAGAACGGCGGCGCGGGCGGAGGAGGCGTGGACGACGGCGTCTCGTTCAGCGGCATGACCCACGGGTCGTCCTCGGGCGCGTCCCCGGTCCTGTCGTGCTCCATGCCCGGAGTCGCCGTGCGCTCCTCGATATCGCTCACGTCACCGCCCTCACGTGGTCGCGTCGCCATGCATCGATCCTGGCGTGGTCGCCGGAGAGCAGGATCTCGGGCACGTGCCAGCCTCGGAACTCGGCCGGACGCGTGTAGTGCGGATACTCGAGCCCGCCGTCGAGCGCGGCGGAGAAGCTCTCCACCTCGCCCGAGCCGTCACTGAGCGCGCCCGGCAAGCGGCGGGCGATCGCGTCGACGACGACGAGCGCAGGGATCTCCCCGCCGGACAGCACGTACGGCCCGATCGAGACGGCGTCGGTCACGAGGTGGTCGAGGATGCGCTGGTCGAACCCCTCGAAGCGGGCGGAGAGAAGCGTGAGCGCCGGCTCAGCGGCCAGCTCCTCGACGAGATCCTGGTCGAGCTGGCGCCCCTGCGGCGAGAGCGCGACGACGCGGTGATCCGGGGTGCCTCCGTACACGGCGTCGAGCGCGGCCGCGACGACGTCCACCCGGAGCACCATCCCGGGGCCGCCGCCGTACGGGTCGTCGTCCACCTGTCCGGCCGACAACGGCGTCGTCTCGCGGTAGTTGAAGACCCGGAGCTCGAGCGAGCTTCCGAGCACCGCGGCGAGCGGTCGGCGCTCCCTGATCCACGCGAACGCGTCGGGCACGAGCGTGAAGACGTCGAGGCGCACGAGCGCGAACCGTAGCCGTCAGTCGATGAAGCCGGGATTGAGAAGGATGCGCCCCCCGGTGAGGTCCACCTCGCGCACGCAGTCCTCCACGAGCGGGAGCAGCAGCCCGCTGTCCAGCTCGAGCACGTCGTTCGCCGGACGTGGAAGCACGTCGCGCACCGAGCCGACGCGCGCGCCCCGCTCGTCGAAGACCTCGAGCCCGACGAGCTCCGTGACGTAGTAGGAGTCGGCAGGGAGCTCGGGGAGCAGATCGCGCGGAACCGCGAGCTCGGCGCCGCGCGGGACGGCGCGGTCGAGCTTCACCGCGATGCGTCTGCCGCCGACGTGACGGAAGAGGACGACGCGGGCCGGCAGACCGTCGACGAGGAGCTCGGCACCGACCTCGAAGCGCTCCGGATCCTCGCTCGCGGCCTCGACCACGAACGCGCCGTCGACACCGTGCGGGCGGCCGACGCGCCCGATGCTGACGAGGTCGCGCTCCGGGTCAGTCGGCAATCTCGAGCACGTAGCGCTCTTCCGCGCGAGCCCCGCCGGCGCGGACGATGCTGCGGAGCGCGCGGGCGATCCGCCCCTGCTTGCCGATCACCTTGCCGACGTCGTCCGGCGCGACGTGGAGGTGGAAGACGATCGCGTCCTCACGCTCCTCCGTCTCGACGCGCACGGCCTCGGGCTCGTCCACGAGGCGGCGTGCAAGCCATTCGAGGAGCTCTGCCATCAGCTAGGCGCAAGCACGGAATCCGCTCGCGCCGATTCCGTGCGCGCAAGACCCCTGAAGCCGGCCGCTTCGCGGCCGGGTCGCAATGTCGCCTCAGCCACGTGTGCGCCTCAGGAGATCCCGGCGGCCTTGATGAGGCGCGACACGGGCTGCGTCGGCTGGGCGCCCTTCGCCATCCAGTCCTTGATCTTCGCCTCGTCGAGGTCGATGGTGGACGGGTCGGTCTGCGGGTTGTAGCGACCGACGATCTCGATGAAACGGCCGTCGCGCGGGGAGCGCGAATCGGCGACGACGACGCGATAGATCGGATTCTTCTTCGAGCCGACGCGGGTCAACCTGATCTTCACTGCCATGTGCTGTACGTGCCTTTCTCTGAGATGAAGCGGGAAGGTTAGATGACGGGCGGCTCGAGGTGAGTCGGAGCGACCCGGCCGCCATGCGGACGCTTCAGGGATCTGTGCGACTGGAATCCGCGCTCGCGGATTCCATTCTGCGCCGACGAACGATGCCTAGCGCCTCGGGCCGGCCAGTCCCGGCGGGAGCGTCGGCATCTTCCCCTTCCCCATCTGCTTCATCATCTTCGCCATCTGCTTGCGGGCGGCCATGAGCTTGTTCACCTCGTCGAGCGAGGTGCCGCTGCCGGCCGCGATCCGGCGGCGCCTCTGGATGGAGATGACGTGGGGCATCCGCCGTTCCTGGGGCGTCATGGAGAGCACGATCGCCTCGACGCGCGCGAGCTGACGCTCGTCGAGGTCGAGCCCCTGCAGCTGCTTGCCCATGCCGGGGATGAGCTTCATCACGCCCTGCAGCGGCCCCATCTTCCGGAGCATCCGGTAGCTCGCGAGGAAGTCGTCGAACGTGAACTCGCCGGCACGGATGCGCTTCTCCATCTCCGCCTGGTCGTCGAGCTCGACCGCCGCCTCGGCCTTCTCGATGAGCGTCAGGACGTCGCCCATCCCGAGGATGCGCGACGCCATGCGGTCGGGATGGAAGTACTCGAGCTGGTCGACCTTCTCGCCGACCGAGACGAGCTTCACGGGCCGTCCGGTGACGGCGCGCACCGAGAGCGCGGCGCCACCCCGCGCGTCACCGTCGAGCTTCGTCAGGATCACGCCGTCGAACGCGACCCGCTCCTGGAACGCGAGTGCGACATTGACCGCTTCCTGGCCCGTCATCGCATCGAGGACGAGCAGCACGTTCGTCGGCTTCGTCTCCGCAGCAACGCGCTCGAGCTCGGCCATGAGCTCCTCGTCGACGTGGAGCCGGCCCGCGGTGTCGAGGATCACGACGTCGAGGCCCGCCTTGCGCGTTTCCTCGACCCCCAGGCGCGCAGCGGCGACCGGGTCCTTCCGGTCGAGCGCGTAGACGGGAAGCTGGATCTGCTTGCCCAGCTGTTCGAGCTGGTCGACGGCGGCGGGGCGCTGGAGATCGCAGGCGACGAGCGCCGGGTGCTTGCCCTCCCGACGCAGCATCAGCCCGAGCTTCGCCGCCGTGGACGTCTTGCCCGATCCCTGCAGACCTGCGAGGAGGATCACCGTCGGCGGCCGCCCGAACGCAAGCCGCGAATCGCCGGAGCCCATGAGCGCGGTCAGCTCCTCGTGCACGATCTTCACGACCTGCTGGCCGGGCGTCAGGCTCTTCAGGACGTCCTGGCCGAGCGCACGCTCCTTGACCGTCGCCGTGAAGTCGCGCGCCACCTGGAGGTTGACGTCCGCCTCGAGAAGCGCGAGGCGGATCTCGCGCATCGCCTTGGCGATCGCCTCCTCGTCGAGGCGGCCGCTGCGCCCGAGGCCGGAGAGCGTCGACTGCAGCTTGTCGGAAAGGGTGTCGAACACGGCCCGACAGTGTACGTCCCACCCTCTCCCTCCTAGACTCGGCCCGTGGACGCCCCGGACGGCTCAGGAATCGCCCTTCCAGCCGGAACCGTCACGTTGCTGTTCGCCGACGTCGAGGGCTCGACCCGCCTCCTGAACCTGCTCGGCAAGCGATTCGGTCAGGCGCGCGCGCGGATGCGCGAGCTCGTCCGCGCGGCGGCGCGCGAGCACGGCGGAGCCGAGGTCGACTGGGCGGGAGACGGTGTGTTTCTCGCCTTCGCGCGCGCCAGCGACGGGGTAGCGGCTGCCGCGCACATTCACCGCTCGCTCGCGTCGGAGCCGTGGCCCGACGACGAGGCTCACCGCCTGCGGATCGGCCTGCATACGGGTGAGCCCGAGCTCGGAGACGAGGGCTATGTCGGCATCGACGTCGTGATCGCTGCACGCATCTGCGGCGCGTCGCACGGCGAGCAGACCGTCGTCTCACAGGCGACGCGGCACGTCACGGGCGACGCGCCGGTCGAGGGCGGCTCGTACCGGCCACTCGGACGGCACCGGCTGAAGGATGTCCCCGAAGCGATTCAGCTCTTCCAGCTCGTCGCGCCCGGCCTCCGCGACGACTTCCCCCCGCTGAAGACCCTCACTGCGACGAATCTCCCGACCCTCCACCACCGCCTCGTCGGACGCGACGACGCCCTCGCGCGGGTCGACGAGCTGCTCGGCGAGGGAGCGCGGCTCGTCACCATCACGGGCCCTGGGGGCGCGGGGAAGAGCAGGCTCGCTCTCGAGGCATCGGCCGGTGCCGCCGTCGAGCGGCCCGTGCACCTCGTCGGCCTCGCGCCGGTCACCGACCCGGACCTCGTCCCGAGCGCGATCGCACGTGCGCTCGGCGTTCGCGAGTCTGGCAGCCAGACGCTCCTCGACGCGGTCGGCGACCGGCTCGACGGCACGGGAGCCCTGCTGTACCTCGACAACCTCGAGCATCTCGCGCCCGCGTCTGCCCACGTCGCGCGACTGCTCGACCTCGCACCCGATCTGCAGATCCTGGCCACGAGCCGGATGCCGCTCCACCTCTCCACCGAGCACGTCCTCCCTCTCGAGCCGCTGACGCTCGATGACGCGACGACCCTCTTCCTCGAGCTCGCGGCGGCTCGCGGAGTCGTGCTCCAGGCAGATGCGCTCTCGTCCGTGCACGAGATCTGCCGACGTCTCGACGGCCTCCCCCTCGCAATCGAACTCGTCGCCGCACGACTCGTCGTCCTTCCTCCTGCCGAGATCGTCCGCGCGCTCGGCGAGGGCCTCGCGCTGCGAATGGAAGGTCCGGTCGACCTGCCGCAGCGGCAGCGCACGCTGCGGGCGGCGATCGACTGGAGCTACCACCGGCTCACGGACGCGCAACGGGCTCTCCACGGGTGCCTCGCCGTGTTCTCGGACAGCGCCGCGCTCGCCGACGCTCGCGCTCTCGCGAAGCCGGAGGCCGACTTCCTCTCCGATCTCGAGGCGCTCGTCGGGTGGAGCCTCGTCCGCAGCGAGGTCTCCGACGGCGAGGTGCGCCTCTCGATGCTCGAGACGGTTCGCGAGCACGCCCTCGAGCGCCTGGACGAGCAGGGCGAGCTCGACGCTCTTCGCACGCGACACGCCGAGCGCTTCGCGGCGCTCGCGCGCGAAGCAGAGGCTGCACTGTCCGGCCCGGACCAGACGCGCTGGCTCGCCTCGCTGGAGCTCGAGCTCGACAACCTGCGAAGCGCCGTGGAATGGCTCATGGAGAGCGGGCGCGTCGAGGACGCGCTGGCCGCAACCGCCGCGCTGTCCCGCTTCTGGCGCGCGCACGGGCACATGACCGAGGCCCGCCGGCTGCTCGAACGTGGGCTCGTCCTCGCCGGAGACATGGCACCGGCCGCGCGAGCGGACGCGCTCTGGGCGCTCGCCCGGCAGGCCGCCGCGCAGAGCGACTGGTCGACGGCAGAAGCTCAGCTCGAGGAGGCACTCCCACTCTTCCGGGACGGGGCGCGGATGCAAGAGGTCGCGTTCACGCTCTCGGAGCTCGCCTTCCTCGCCATCCGCCGCGAGGATCTCGAGAGTGGCGCAAAGCTCGCTGAGGAAGGGCTTCTCGTCGCACGCGAGCTCGGCGACTCCCGTGCGACGTCGGCTGCGCTCGTCACGCTTGCCGAGATCAGATCCGCGCAGGGTGAGCACGGGCGGGCGATCGAGCACGACCAGGAGGCCGTCGCGCTGCGCCGCGAGCTCGGCGACCTGCTGCTCGTCACGGATGCCGTGCACAACCTCGGCTGGGTCGCGTTCATCGCAGGCGACCATGCGAGCGCCCGAACGGCGTTCGACGAGTCGCTCGCCGGCGCACGGGAACTGGGCGACGCACTCCACACGGCCGAGGCGCTTCGCATGCTCGGCGAGCTCGACCTCTTCGAGGGCGACGCGGACGGAGCCGAAGCGCGGATTCGCGAGAGCCTCGAGATCTGCATCGCCATCGGGTCCGAGCGCGACCGGGCAGCGAGCCTGACCGCGCTCGGAGGCGTCGCGGCGCTTCGCGGCCGGCCCGACGAAGCAGCAAGGCTCTTCGCCGAGGCACTCGTGCTTCGCGACGGTGCCTCCCCGGAGGCCCCCGAGCGGGCAGTCCTGGATCGCTTCGCCGTCCAGGCCTCCACCGACCACGCGCCGGGCAACTAGTGGCTTTCACCACAAGCGGGCGTTATGTTCGCTCTGTCACCGACGCAAGGAGGATCCTGTGGCTAGCGAGCGACCCACGGAGCTGGGCAACGACATCGACGGAGGCTTCGCCGGCTACGGCCGGACGATGGACGAGGCCGTCGCCAACGCGTTCCACGAGACGGCCGGCGCGAAGGATCCGGGCTGGTGGAACGTCGCGGCCGTGTTCGTCTTCGTCGAGAACCCGATCCGCGAGTACAAGGTGATCATCGTTCCGGGCGGCTAGCTCAGCCGCCACCGCGCTCGCTCGAGCCGAGATCCGCGGTCGCGGATCTCGGCTCGTGAGGCAATCAGCCTGACCAGCTGGCGACCGCTGCCGGAAGCGATACGGCTCCGATGCGGTCGATCATGTCGGCGTCGGCGGCGTAGAGATTGTGGAGCGGGACGATCCGGACATCCGGCTCTCCGCTGATCCCGAGCTCGCTCACGACAGGGAGCAGACGCTGCTGGAGGAAGCCGTTGAAGGCCTGCTCCGTCTGCCAGATGTCGCAGACCTCGACGCCCTCCTCGGTCACGGTCGCCATATGCAGCACGCCACCGGCAGGCGGGTTCGCATCGAGGCCGAGCCTCGCCATGATGGCGTCGTACTGGTCGGATGTGAGGCCCGGCCAGTGCATGTACATCGCGACTGCCATTCCCAGTCCTCCTTCCCTGCGTCGCGTTCAGGGGGTCGCTCACAGCGTACGCGGGCGCACACACGCGTGCAACGCGCTACAGCCCTCGTTCGAGTGATTCTCAGCCGGCGATGAGCGCGCGGGCGTAATCGGCCGCGTCGAACGGCCGCAGGTCGTCGACACCCTCCCCGACCCCGACGAGCTTCACCGGGAGGCCGAGCTCGACGGCGATCGCGATCGCGACGCCGCCGCGCGCGCTCCCGTCGAGCTTGGTGAGTGCGACCCCGGTGATGCCGACGGCGTCGCCGAACAGCCGCGCCTGCTGGAGCCCGTTCTGCCCCGTCGTCGCGTCGACCACGAGGAGGGTCTCGTGCGGGGCGCCGTCGATGCGCCCCTCGATCACACGCCGGACCTTCTCGAGCTCGGCCATGAGGTTCGACTGCGTGTGGAGACGCCCTGCCGTGTCGACGATGACGACGTCCCGGCCGCGCGCGCGACCGGCCTCGACGGCGTCGTACGCGACGGAAGCCGGGTCGGCGCCCCTGGCAGCTCCGACGAAGTCGGCATCAGCGCGACCCGCCCAGATCTCGAGCTGCTCCTCGGCTGCTGCACGGAACGTGTCCGCAGCACCGACGAGCACGCTGCGACCGTGCTCGGAGAGCTTGCGCGCGAGCTTCCCGATCGTCGTCGTCTTCCCCGTTCCGTTGACGCCGACCACGAGGAGGACGCTCGGCTTCTCGGCGACAGCCAGGGTCGGAGGCGCGCCGAAAAGTGCCTCGACCTCCTCGACGAGCGGCTCCTGCAGATCGCCGGCGACGCCCCGCGCCTCCAGGCGACGGACGAGCTCGGCTGTTGCCGGAACGCCGACGTCGCTGCCGATCAGCGCCTCCTCGAGGCGCTCCCAGGCCTCGTCGTCCGAGGCGTCGAAGGCCGCAGCCGCGATCTCCGCCGTCAGCGCGCGCCGGCTCTTCGCGAGCGAGTCGCGCATCCGCGAGAAGAAGCCCGTGCGCTCGGTCTCATCCGCCTCGGTGGGCTCATCGCCGAGAAGCTCGGCCCAGGTGTAGCTCACGCCGTGGCAGCGAGGGGCTGCTGGTGCTGAGGCAGGCGCCTGGACACGACCTGTGAGACGCCGTTCGGCCCCATCGTCACGCCGTACAGGATATCCGCGGCCTCCATCGTCCTCTTCTGGTGCGTGACGACCACGAACTGGGCTCGGTCCGCGTAGCGGCGGAGGAGCTCGACGAACCGCGCGATGTTGGCGTCGTCGAGCGCCGCCTCGACCTCGTCGAGGAGGTAGAACGCGCACGGCCGCGCGAGGAAGAGCGCGAAGAGGAACGAGATGGCGCCGAGGGCCTTCTCACCGCCCGAGAGGAGCGAGAGCCGCGTCACGCGCTTCCCGGCCGGGCGAAGCTCGACCTCGACGCCGAGCTCACCGTCCACCTCTTCTGGCTCGACGAGCCGCAGCCGGCCCTCACCTCCCGGGAACAGCGTCGAGGCGACCTCTTCGAAGTGCTCGGCCACAGCGCGGAAGGTCTCGGCAAAACGGCGCTCGACCGTTGCCGTGAGCTCCGCACACAGCGCGTCGAGCTCCTCGAGGCTGCGCTCGAGATCCTCGCGCTGCGTCCTCAGGTCGTCGAGCCGTTCCTTCTCGGCCTCGTACTCCTCGCGGGCGAGCGGGTTCACCTGGCCGAGCGTCAGGCGGCGCGCCTCGAGCTTCGTCATGCGCGTCTCCAGCTCGTCACGGTCGTCGCCCTCCGCCGGCTCCACGTCGCCGGCGACTCCGAGCCGCCGCGTCGCGTCGCTCGTGTCCGCGTCGATACGTGCGATCTCGACCTCGGCAGCCGTGAGAGCAGCGCTCGCCTCGTCGAGCTGGTGGCGCAGATTCACCTCGGTCGCGCCGAGCGTGCGCAACTCCTCGCCGAGCTCGCCCGCTCGCGCGGCTCCGGCGTCGACGCGTGCACGAAGCGGCGCCTCGAATCGCGCCGCGGTCGCCCGCGAGGCCCCGATCGCCTCGTGGAGCCGCGAGGCGAGATCGACCAGTGCGCCGTGGATCCGTGGGTCGAGCGCCGCCGCCCGAAGCGTGGGCGTCCGCCCGTAGGCGGCCTGAGCAGTCGCAGCGCGCGCGGCCGCCTGCTCCGCCATCCTCGTCGCCTCTGCCAGTCGGCTCTCGAGCTGGGCGCCCTCGGCCTGCAGCGCGCTTCGCCGCCCGTGGAGCTCGAGTAGCACGGCCTCGGCGGTCTCGCCCGCGAACCACAGCTCGCCCGTCTCGGGGTCGTAGCCGAAGCCCTCGGCGGTCACCGACGCGACCTCGACGTCGAGCAGCGCGTCGAGCGGGACGACCGGGAACGCGCTGACGATCTCCTGCGCGGAGCGGCCCGTCAGGACGGTCAGGCTTCCGAGCCCCGCCGCGCGTGCCCGCTGGAGGAGGGCGAGCCCGACTGCCGGATCGTCGGCGATCACCGCGGCCGCACGAGCGCGAAGGGCCGCCGCGACCGCTCGCTCCTCGCCCGGCTCGACGTCGAGCGACTGGAGCGCGAGACGTGCGCCACTTTCGGCAAGAGCACGAGCAGCTGGAGGAAGCCCCTCCTGCTCGGCGAGCGCCTGCTCGAGCGCGCGCATGCGCTCGCGGACGAGCGCGGCTCGCTCCTCGAGCGTGGCTCGCTCACGCTCGGCAGCGCGCGACGCCTCGGCGGCCTCGACCGCCTCGCGCTCGAGGGACGCGACGTCGCTGGGCGATTCGGGCTGGGCACTCGCCGGACGCTCGGCCCGGAACCGCTCGAGCAGCGCCCCGATCGACTCCGCCCGCAGCTCGAGCCGCTCGATGCCTCCCTGGAGCCGGTACCGAGCTGCGACAGCCCCCTCGCGGCGGCCTGCCGCGTCCGACAGCTCCTCCTCGGCGCGCGCACGATCCGAGAGAAGGCCCTCCAACCTTCCCTGCGCGCCCTTCCTCGCGAATGCCGCCGCATCGCGCCGCTCCTCCGCTTCGGCGCGCCGGGCACCCGAGTCGGCGAGATCGAGCTGCGCGATCCGTGCCTGGATGGCGGAGATCTCCACGGCGAGCTTCGCCGCTCGTTCGGCCGCCGTTGCCTGGAGCGCGAGCGGCCGCAGTCGCTTGCGCACCTCCTCCTCGACGTCTCGCGCGCGCTCGACTTGCAGCGCGACTCGCGCGAGCTTCAGCTCAGCGCGGTGTCGGCGCCTCTTGAACTTCCCGAGCCCTGCCGCCTCCTCGACGAAGGCGCGCCTGTCCTCCGGCTTGGACGCGAGCACCTGCTCGACCTTCCCCTGACCGACGATCGAGTGCATGGCCGCTCCGAGACCGACGTCGGACAGGATCTCGACGAGATCCGTCCGTCGCACCGGCGTGCGGTTGACGAGGTACTGCCCTTCTGCCCCACGGACGAGGCGGCGGGCGATCGAGACCTCGGAGAAGTCGAGGTCGGGCCACGTGCCGTCCTCGTTGTCGAACACGAGCTCGACCTCGCAGTGCTCGACGGGCTTTCGCTCCGAGCCGCCGGCGAAGAGGACGTCGTCGGGCTTCTCGGCCCGAAGCTCCGATGGCGTCAGCGAGCCTGCGGCCCAGACGATCGCGTCGGCGATGTTGGACTTCCCCGAGCCGTTCGGGCCGACGATGACGGCGACGCCTGGCTCGAGGGAGATCTCGACGGGGTCGGGGAACGACTTGAAGCCGCGGATGCGAAGCGTGCGCAGGTGCACCGGAGCGGATTCTCGCGTCCGCTCCGGACGGCCCGCGCGGGGTCTCGAGCGCCGGCATCTCATGCCCGGAGATGCGGGCGCCTCGGGCCGACACGGCCGCCAAGCCGCGGAGGGCGGGAGGGCACGCACCTCCGCGGCTGACTGCCTTTCTCAGCGACCGATCGTCAACGAGAGGTTGTCGGCGTACCCGTCGTTGTAGCTCCCAGCCGTCCGGTTGGCTCCGAGCGTGACACGGACGGTCCGCGTCTTCTTCGGCACCGGACCGACCTTCGACTTCTTCAGGAGCCCCGTGGCGAGCTTTCGCTCGGCGGCAGTGACCGGGCCGATCTTGATCGCTCCGAGCCGCTTGCCGGTCTGACCGAGGAAGGTCGCGACCGCGCTGAGCGAGTCGTTCTGGCCGCCGTAGCCGCCCAGGTAGCCCGACAGCGTCGCCTTGCCCTTGCCCGAGTCGATCAACGCCCGCTTCGAGCTGACGTCGACGGTCTGCGTGACGCCGGAGCCCGCGTTCCCCGGCCCCCCGGCGAAGAACTTGCCCCCGCCGCCGATCGCGGACGCCGTCTGGACGCTCGGGAAGTCCGCCGCGCCGTACTCGACCACGGTGAAGCCTCCCTTGCGAGTCCAGCCGGGAACGTCCGCCACGACGTCGTAGCCGTTGGGAGACGCCTCACCCTGCTCGGCGTTCCCGTTCACGATCAGGTTCCTTGCCGCTTCGGGCTGTGCGCCCGCTGCGAGCGCCGTCACGAGCGCGCCGAAGATCAGGCTCGTCGCAAGCAGGCCGACCCGCGCGCGTGTGTCAGTCCAGGTCATGAAGCACCTCTCTCTCTCGTCGAAGTGGGTCACGGCAGTACCACCGGCTACCTGGTGACCGTGACCTGCTTGACCTCCGTCGTCGAGCGCCCGTTCGTCTTCAGCACGATCGTGAACGTCGCCTTCGTCGCTCCCGCGGGCGCCTTGACCGGGATGCGGATGAGGGCCGTCTTTCCCGCGGCCACCTGGACCGAGGCCTTGCCGGAGACACCCTTGCCGGACAGGCTCGCCGTGGCGGCAACCTGCGCGGGGCAGGCGAAGCCAGATGCGGTGTACCGCACCGAGACCACACCACCGGCGACCTTCAGCTTCCCCGGGATGTTCGCCGTCGACGGCTTCGACTTGTCGAGGGCGAAGCGGACGACCGGCCCGTTCTGCTGGATCGCGTACACGTCGCCCTTCGGACCGACCGCGATGTCGTTCGCGAGCAGATCCGGCGAGGCCGCCGTGGCCAGCAACCGGCCAGACGGCGAGCGCTTGTCGATGCGCCGCTCGTTCCGGTTCGCGATCCAGACGTTGCAGTCCGCGTCGACCGCCAGAGCCGTCGATCCTAGGCCCGGGAACGAGCCGAGGTTGGCCCCGTCGGCCGTGATGTGGCGCACGATGCGCGCAGGGCCCTGGGTCGCGTTGGCCAGGTAGAACAGCGTCCCATCCGGGGACAGCTCGACATCGTCCGGCCGGAAATCGCCTGCTCCGAGGAGGCCACCCACTGCCGTGCCGTCTCTCGTGGCCTTGCGAATGCCACCGCGAGCACTTCCCTCGACGGCGGCGTAGATCGTGCCGTCGTCACCGATCGCTACGCCTCTCGGCAGCTCCGACGGAGTGCTGAACGACCCCTGGTAGGAGCCTCCGCTCGAGAAGAGCTGGATCCGCTCGTTCTGCTGGTCGGCGACGGCCACCGTCCCGTCCGACGCGACGTCGATGTCCTCTGCGACCTGAAACTGACCGTTTCCGCCGCCGATCGTCCCCCACTTGCGCAGGAACGCGCCCTTTGCGGAGAAGACCTGAACCCGGTTGTTGTCGGTGTCCGCGACGAAGACGTTGCCTGCCTTGTCGACGGCCAGACCGTTCGTGTTACTCGAGAACTGACCGTTCCCCGTCCCGACCTTGCCGAACGTGCCGGCGACCTTGTACGAGCCTCCGCTCGGCGCGGACGTGCTCGCCGCCGCCGTGGTCACCACGAGCAGGCCCGCAACGGCCAGCGCGACGACGGCTACGCGTGCGTGCTTCATGTCGATTTCCTCCCTTGGGTTGCCACCGCTGTCTTACGGCTCGCTCCGCACGCCGACCGCTTCGACGACCCTGTCCGCGTCGATTCCGGCGGCGGTCGTTGCGCGCAGGACCGTCTCCGTGGAGTCGGCTTCGAAGACGTGGAACCACGTCTCGTCCTCCGCCACCGCGTAGGACCGCACGTGGCGAATGCGCACGCCCGTCGCACGCAGCTCGTCCGCGGCCTCGCGAATGTCCGACACGGTTCGCGCGAAGCCCTCGGCGTTGGTCCGCGAGACGTACGTCTCGACGAGGAAGCAAGCCATGCGGCGACCGTACGGGCAGGCCGCGTCGCCCGAAACAGAGGTATCCCTAGTCTTTGTCCTCGTCCGCGAAGCGCCGTGCAAGCTCGACCCGGGACCGCACGCCGAGCTTGCGATAGACGCGCGTCAGCGTGACCTCGACGGTCTTCACGCTGATGAACAGAGCACTCGCGACATCCTTGTTGGAGCGTCCCTCGGCGACGAGCTCGGCCACACGCCTCTCCGCGTCCGTCAGCTCGTCATACGCGGTCCGGCGGCGACCGGAGATACGGGCGGCCTCACGCGTCGCCCGCGCGTGCCACGGCGTCGCCTCCAGCTCGGCGAACGTGACCGCGGCCTCGTCCAGCACGCCTCGCGCTGCCGAGCGCTTGCCCGCGCGCCGGAGCTGGGCGCCGAGGGCCAGCAGCGTGCGCGCGCGCTCGAACGGGCACTCGAAGCGGTCGTGCTGCGCCACCGCCTCGTCGAGCGCAGCGGCAGCCGCTTCGTGGTCTCCCCTCGCCGCGTCGAGCAAGCCTCGCGCGCGTGCTGCCGTGGCGAGCGCGCGAGGTCGATCGAGCCGGCGGCCCAGTGCCTCCCAGTCTTCGAGCAGCTGCTCGGCCTCATGGAGTCGGCCGGCACCGACGAGGGCCTCGATCTGGTTGGGGGTGATCAGCCGGTGTCCCGGGTCGATCCACCCCGTCGTGCTCGGGAGGAACGCGTCCGCAGCCTCGGAGTAGCGCTCGAGGCCGAGCTCGAGCATCCCGACCGCGAGGCCGACCTGCTCGAGGATGCGCGGCCTCTCGCCGCCGAGCTCGACCGCGAGCCGACATCGCTCCTCGACCGCCTCCCGTCGTCCGCGGCACGCGTCGACGACGGCTCCCGCGAAGAGCGCGGTCGTCGTGTCCCCGACGTTCCCCGACCCTTCGTACAGGTCGTAGCTCGAGTCGGCGTACTCGCGGGCGAGGTTCCAGTCGCCCGCCTTGAACTCGACGTATGCGAGCTGCCAGAGCGTGTGCGCCTGCGAGACGTCGTCACCGGTCGCCCTGGCGCGCTCCAGGTGTCGCGCGAAGAGCGTGCGAGCTTCGTCGAGCTCGTCGTGCAGGAAGGCGTGGATGCCGAGCGCGTAGCTCGGCGACAGCGACAGGTCGACCTCGCCGACGCGACTCTCGACCTCGACTCCGCGTTCGAGCGTCTCGCGGGCGGCGCCCTCGCAGCGCATCGTCTCGAGGACGCCGATCAACGTGAGGATCGGCGGGAGCAGCGTCTCGTCTTCGGCCCGTTCGGCGTAGCGCAGCGCCTCTCTGCCCGCCGCAAGGGCGCCCCGCGAGTCGACATTCAGCTTGCCGTCCGCGACGATCGTCCACAGCCGTGCGCGCAGAGCGTCGTCGCCATCGCCCTCGGACTCGGACTCGGCGAGCTCGACGACGCGATCGGGATCCTCGAGGCAGGAGGCGACGAGGAGCACCGCATCGACCCTGACGTCCGGCCCGGGCTCGTGCGCCAACGCCTCCTCGGCCCGCGCGGTCGCGCGCGGCCAGTCGAGGGCCGCGAACCAGGCCTGCGCGGCGGCGAGCAGCCGCTGCGGCAGGACGCCCGCAAGGTCATCGGGGGTCAGCCGAACGGCCTCGTCGTACAACTCCGCAGAGGCCCAGCGAGCGCCACGGGCGGCAAGCTCGTCCGCGGCCTGCACAAGGGCACGCGCAACCAGCTCGTCGGGCTCCTCCGTGGCGGCCGCAAGCTGTCGGGCGTGCTCCTCGCCGGGCGGGAGCACCTCGGCCAGGCGGCCGTGCAGTGCGCGCCTGCAACCCGGCGTCATGCTCGCCGTCGTCGCCGCCTTCAACAGTGGGTGCGTGAACTCGATCCGGTCGCCCACGAGCTCGATGACGCCGGCAGACTGCGCGGACCTGAAGGATTCTGCCGACCCACCCGCGAGCTCCACGGTGGGCGCGGTGGGCTCGGCCAGGAGGGCCGCCAGCTCGACGACGCGGAGCGCCCCGCTCGGAAGCGCTGCGATTCGCTCCGACACGAGGGCATTCACGGACGTCGGCACCGGAAGCGGGTCGCCCGGCGAGAGCGACTCCTGCCGGCGCTCGAGCACCGTCAGCAGCTCGAGCGCGTAGAACGGGTTTCCTGCGGACGCCTCCTGGATTCGGGAGAGCAACGGGCGTGACAGCGGAATCGACGAGCGCGAGCGGAGGATCCGCGAGAGCGCTCCGAGCGTCAACGGGCCGACCTCGATCCGCACGAGGCTCGCCTCGTCGATGGCGGACTCGAGAGTCGGCGATCGCGAGGAGTCCCGGGTCGTCCGCCGCGCCGCGAGGAGCGCTACGGGCGCATCGAGTCGTCGCAGCGCGAAGCGCAGTGCCGCACGCGAGGCTGCGTCGAGCCACTGCACGTCGTCGCAGGCCACGAGGATCGGCCCCTCGCGCGCGGCCGTTCGCAATGCGGCAGCCGTCGCCGCCCCGATCGCACGCTCCTCCGGAGGCGGACCGTCGCTCTCGCGAAGAAGGAGTGCGATCTCGAGTGCGCGCCGCTGAGGCTCGGGCAGGGCCGTGAACAAGTCCTGGACGGGAGCGAGCACATCCGAGAGCCCCGCGAACGCGAGCTGCGCCTCCTCACCCGTGGGTGCGCAGCGCAGGAGGCGAAACCCGCGCTCCGAGGCAGCGTCGACGCCGGCGCGCCAGAGCGCCGTCTTGCCGATGCCGGCCTCGCCCTCGACGACGAGCGCCGCCGGCAGCCCTTTCTCGAAGAAGGCGTCCACCAGGGCGAGCTCGCGCTCCCGTCCGACGACGTCCGGCTGCACCGGACCCCTCTAACACACTGCCACCGCGCATTCCAGAGCGATCAGGCATGGCCTGCCCGGGAGCGAGCTCACAGGTGCGCGAACCCGAGCCTCGACTCGCCGTTGCGAGATGGTCTCGGCGCCGACTTGCGACGCGAAGCCCAGCTCCGTGGTCGGCTCAGATCCGCTCGGGCACGACGCCGAGCGCCTCGAGCGCCTGGCGGGCGGCTTCCTGCTCGGCGGCCTTCTTCGTCGAGCCCTTCCCCACGCCCAACTGGTCGCCCGCGACGTGGGCCGCGCAGACGAAGCGGCGGTCGTGCGGAGGGCCCTCGACCTCGAGAACGGTGTAGTGCACCTGATTGCCCGAGCGCGCCAGCGCCTCTTGGAGCTCCGTCTTGTAGTCCACGTGGCTCGAGCGGGCGTACTCGATACGATCGCCGAAGGCATCCACGATCGCGGGCTCGATCCGCTCGAAGCCGTGCTCGAGGTAGACGGCCGCGATCGCCGCCTCGAGCACGGCAGCCAGCACGTTGCGACTCCGCGCGATGCGCTGGAGCTCGTCCTTCGGTGCGACGCCCGCGTTGTCGAGCAGGCGGTCGCCGAGGCCGAGCTCCTTCGCGACAGCCGCGCAGCTCTGCCGTGAGACGACATGCGCCCGGATCTTTGCGAGCCGACCTTCTGACGCCTGCGGGAATCGATCGAAGACCGCCCGCGCGATCGCGAGCTCGAGGACGCTGTCTCCGAGGAACTCGAGGCGCTCGTACGAGTCGGTGCGATCTTCCGCCCAGGAGGCGTGCGTGAAGACCTGCTCGAGCCTGGCCGCGGGTAGCTCGGTGATCAGCCGGCCGAGCTCGGTCGGCCCGGCGTGGGCCTCGACCTCAGCCCTGATGCGCGATGACGTAGTCGATCGCCTTGCCGACGGTCGTGAGCCCGCGGGCGTCCTCGTCGGGGATCTTGAGCCCGAACTGGTCCTCGAGGTCCATGACGACCTCCACCAGATCGAGGGAGTCGGCGCCGAGATCCTCCTCGAACGACGCGTCTTCGGTGATCTCGCTCTCGTCGATACCGAGCTTCTCGCTCAGCGCGCCTTTGACCTGCTCGAGGATCTCCTCACGGGATGTCGCCATACTCGAAGTCTCACCTTTCTTGCGTCGGGGTCGTAGAGCGCGCCGATGCTAACACGCCGGGAGACAGCCGCTCTTGCAGGCGTTCGACCACACGATGCTCGACTCCACGCGCGCCCAGCCGGATCGCGTTTCCGATCGCAACGCGGGAGCTCGAGCCGTGTGCGATCACGACGAGACCGTTGAGGCCGAGCAGGTAGCCGCCGCCGTACGTCTCGGGGTCGAGACGCTCCCGAACCCGCCTCGCAGAGGGGCGCATGAGCGCACCGGCGAGCTTTCCGCGGAGCGACGACTCGAGCTCGGATCTCAGCGCGGCGAGGAGACTCGCCACGGATCCCTCCAGCGTCTTCAGCGCGACGTTGCCGGTGAAGCCATCCGCGACGACGACGTCGGCGCCGCCTTCGAGCAATGCCCTGCCCTCCGTATTGCCACCGAAGCGCAGATCGGCCGCACGCAGCAGCTCGTGCGCGTCGACGGTCAGCTGGTTGCCCTTCTCGTCCTCTTCGCCGATCGACATGAGGCGGACCTCGGGCCGCTCCACCTCGAGGATCTCGTGCGCGAACACCGAGCCCATGTGCGCGAACTGGAGGAGGTGCTCCGGCCGCGCATCCGCATTGGCACCCGCGTCGATGAGGACACTCGGGCCGCGCTTCGTCGGGATGACCGCCGCGATGCCCGGTCGGTGCACGCCGGGGAGCCGCCGAATGTGCAGCAGCGATGCCGCGAGCATCGCACCCGTGTTCCCGGCGGAAACGACGACGTCCGCCTCACCGTCGGCGACCGCGCGAACGGCGCGCACGAGAGAGGAGTCCGGCTTCGACCTCGCCGACTCGACCGGATGGTCGTCCATCGCGATGACCTCGGAGGTCTCCACGAGCGGCAGGCCGTGGGTCTCGAGGCCCGACGGACCGAAGAGGATCGGTTGGATCGCCTCGGACGCGGCGGAGACGGCGCCTGCCACGACCTCATCCGGAGCCCGGTCGCCTCCGAGAGCGTCGACCGCGACCCGGATCATCCGCGGAGTATTCGCTCTACGGGGCTTCGATGCGGAGCGGCTCGACGTCCCGGCCCTTGTACGTCTTGCAGTTCGGGCACACGCGGTGCGTCTGCTTCGGCTGCCGGCAGTTCGGGCAGACCTGCAGGCGCGGGACGGAGATCCCGTGCTGCGCGCGACGCTTGTCGCGCCGCGACCTGGATGTCTTTCGCTTCGGGACGGCCATGAGCGGCTGCGGAGTATAGCCACACACCCGCCGCGGCCCAGCGGCGCCGCAAGCGGACGGCCCACGACCGCTGGAGAACGTGAACCCTCAGCGCCGAGCCCGCAGGCTGCTCACCGCCTCACGCCCCGAGCACGAGCTCGCGTGTCGGCGCGATTCGCTCGAGGAAGCGGCGGTCGTGCGAGACGACGACGAGCGTGCCGTCGAACGCGGCGAGCGCCTGCTCCAGCTGCTCGACGGCCTCGAGGTCGAGGTGGTTCGTCGGCTCGTCGAGGATCAGGACGTTCACTCCGCGAGCCTGCAGCTCGGCAAGGTGCGCGCGCGTGCGCTCGCCCGGCGAGAGCGAGGCACACGGGCGGCCGACGTGGTCGGCGCCGATAGCGAACTTCGCGAGCAGAGTGCGCGCGTCGACGGGACGAAGCCCGGTGCGCGCGACGAGCTCGTCGATCACGGAGCTCTCGCCGTCGTAGGCCACGCGCTGCTGCCCGATGGCACCGAGAACGGTGCTCCTTCCGACCACACGCTGCCCGTCCACGAGCGGGATCTCACCGAGCAGCACCCCGAGCAGCGTCGTCTTGCCGACGCCGTTTCGCCCGACGACGGACAGGCGCTCCCCCGGCACGAGATCCAGGTCGACCGGTCCGAGCCGGAAGCTCCCGCGCTCTGCGACTGCACGGTCGAGGCTCAACACCTGGCCGGAGAGGCGCGCGCCCGCACGTAGCGTGAGTCTCAGCTCCCATGGCTCGAAGGGCTTCTCCGGCAGCTCGTTGCGCTCGAGGAGGCGCTCTGCCTGGCGCACCTTGGTCTCCAGCGCATGCGTCGCGCGCCGGTCCGAGCCGCCGGTCTTGTTGCCGAGCGCGTCGCCCTTGCCACGAGCCTCCGACCTGCGCGTGCTCAGGAGCTCCGTCAAGCGCCGGCGCCGGAGCCGGGCGTGCTCGAACTGAGCGATCGCCGCGTCGCGCTCGGCGGCGCGTGCGGCCTCGTACTCGGTCCAGCCGCCCACCCACTCGCGCGCGCGGTGCGTCCTCGGGTCGATCGCCACGATCCGCCGCACGGTCCGGTCGAGGAGCTCGCGATCGTGCGACACGAGCACGAGCGCCCCGGCGTACGAGCCGAGGAACGACTCGAGCCGCTCGAGCCCGTCGAAGTCGAGGTCGTTCGTGGGCTCGTCGAGGAGGAGGACGTCGAAGCGCGAGAGGAGGATCGCCGCGAGCCCGACGCGCGCCGCCTCCCCACCCGAGAGCCCGCCGCGCTCGCGCCGAACGTCGAGCGTCAGCCCGAGGTCCGCGCAGACGCTTCCCGCGCGTGCGTCGAAGTCGCCGCCACCGAGGAGCAGGAAGCGGTCGAGCGCGTCCGAGTAGCGCTCCGCCGCGGCGCCGTCCTCATTCCTCGCGAGGGACGCAGCGGAGTCCTCGAGCGCGCGCTCGGCGTCGAGGAGTCCCGTGTGGCGCCGCAGGTGGTCGACGATCGACTCGCCCAGATCGACCCGCCGATTCTGCTCGAGGTAGCCGACCGTGAGCGACGCGGGGGCGCGCGTGACGGTGCCGGCATCCGGCCGTTCGACCCCGGCGACGATTCGCAGGAGCGTCGATTTGCCGACACCGTTCGGCCCGACGAGCCCGAGCCTCGCGCTCGGGCCGATCGTCAGCGTCACGTCGTCGAGGACGACCTGGGCGCCATGACTCTTCGTGACGTGTGCGAGCTGTACTCGCATCGAGGGACCTCCGGAGACCGTGGGTGGCGCGCACCGAGGGGTGCGCAACGTACGGGAGATGTTCCGGTCAGTCCGTCATGGCAGGGCGCCTGGGCGCCTCGGCCATGGTAATCGACGACGTAAGCGGCGTGTAAGACCCTGTAAGCGGTCCGAAAGAGTTCGCGGCATCGGGCCCCGCGAGCCGTCATAACGGGTGACGACCAAGGAGGTCCGATGTCTGTGAGAGGAGTAGCTGCAACGTCGCTCGTGCTCGGCGCGCTCGTCCTTCCCTCGAGCCAGGGCATTGCGGCACAGGCAACACCACCGTCCAACACGAACGAGCCGTCGATCAGCGGCCGGGCCGAGCAGGGCGCGCGCCTGACGGCGTCGGCCGGAACGTGGACCGGCTCGCAACCGATGTCACTCGCCTATCAGTGGGTCAGGTGCGGAACGGACGGCGGGCAGTCCGACGGCGGGAACTGTGCGATCGTCTCACGGGCCACGAATCGCCGGTACGACCTCGGACGCTCCGACGTCGGGTTCCGGATGCGAGTGCGCGTCACAGCGACGAATGCCGACGGCGCGAAGACGGTCGCCTCGAATCCGACGGCGGTCGTCGTGGGTGTGCCCGTGAACACGACGCTCCCGAGCGTTCAGGGAACGATGCTCAACGGCTCGCTCCTCACGGCGAACCCGGGCGCCTGGAGCGGGAAGCAGCCCATCTCGTACTCGTACCGCTGGCTGCGCTGCAACTCCGCGGGCGGCGCTTGCGCCTCGATCAGCGGGGCCACCTCGAGCACCTACCGCCTGACGTCGTCGGACGTCGGTCACAAGATCCGCTTCACCGTGACCGCCCGCAACTCGATCGGTTCCACGACCGTGACGTCCGGCGAATCGCCCGTCGTGGGCGAGCCGCTTCCGAGCGGCGCGATCAAGCTCCCGAGCGGGGAGGTCTCGATCCCGGCGTCGAGCGTGCCCTCGAACCAGCGGCTCGTGGTCTCGCAGGTGCAGTTCTCGCCGGGCGTCGTGCGGAGCGCGAAGGAGCCGATCACCGTGCGCGTCCGGGTCAAGGACACGCGCGGGTACGTCGTCCGCGACGCGCTCGTGTTCGTTCGCTCGACACCGCGAGTGACGTCGGGCGGCGATCGTCAGGCCGCGACGACCGACGGCTGGGTCACCTACCAGCTCGCGCCGAACGGGAACTTCCCGCAGCCCCGCTCGGGCTACAACGTGCAGTTCTTCGTCAAGGCGTACCGCTCCGGCGATCCTGCCCTCGCGGGCGTTGCCGCGTACCGGCTCGTCCAGGTCCCGCTCGCGGGTTGAGAGCGATGTAGGCGCCGGGTCTGGCCCCGGCGCCTACAGCTCCTCGCGGAGACCCTCGAGCGCAGCCCAGCGCGGATCGGGCTCGCGGTCGAGGTGCTCGTGCGGCTCCGCGTTCAGGTCCTTGCCACAGACCGGGCAGAGGCCGGCGCAGTCGGAGCGACAGAGGATCTGGTCGGGCAGCTCGAGGGCGATCGCGTCACGCGCCCAGGTGCTGACCTGGAGATGGTCCCGGACGACGTAGTCGGAGTGGAGCTCGTCACCGGCCGGCGCGTCGGGATCGTAGAACTCCCGCGCCGTGACGTCGCGCTCGAGCTCGGCGAAACCGAGGCAGCGCATGCACGCACCGCACAGGTGCAGTCGGAGGCTCACGTCGAACACCGTGGCTCCGGACGCCTGCGAGAGCACGAGCTCGACCGGAATCGTCGCAGGCGCGAAGTCGTAGCGCTGGCCGCCGAGCACGAACGGCTCGAGATCGACGTCGAGCGTCTCCTTGCGGACCTCGCCGGGCCGGAGCCGCAGCGCTCTCAGATCGAGGGTTGTCACGAGATGAGCGTAGCGCCCGGGAGCCGACTTCCATGCATAAGCCGTTCTGTTGCTCTGCTACCTTTGGATCATGGAAGCTGATCGCTGGCTCGGCCTCGACCTGCGCCACCTCGTCGCGCTGAAGGCGATCGCGGACGAGGGCTCGTTCGGTCGAGCCGCCGAGCGGCTCGGCTACACGCAATCGGCGATCTCCCAGCAGATCGCGGCGCTCGAGCGCATCGTCGGCCTCCGCCTGATCGAGCGGCCCGGCGGCCCGCGCCCGATCTCGCTCACCGAGGCGGGCCAGGTGCTCCTCCGGCACGCCGACGCGATCCAGGCACGGCTGCTCGCGGCGAAGGCCGACATGGCCGCGCTCGAGGCCGGAGACGCTGGGCGTCTGCGGGTCGGCACCTTCCAGAGCGTCGGCGCCCGCATCATCCCGCGCCTGCTGCGCGAGTTCTCCGAGAGCCATCCGCACGTCGAAGTCGTCCTGCGGGAGACGCCGAACGAGAACGACCTCCTGGCGATGATCGAGCGCGGTGAGCTCGATCTGACGTTCTGGACGCTCCCCGTGATCGGGGGCCCGTACGACGCGGTCGAGCTGCTCCGCGACCCGTACGTGCTCGTCGTCCCCGTCGGCTCGCCCCTCTCCCAGCTCAAGCGCCCGCCGACCCTCAAGGAGATCGCCCTGCAGCCGCTCATCGGGTTCAACCAGTGCAGCGCGATGGCGCATGTCGATCTCCAGCTGACGTCGGCGGGGCGCTCGCCGAACTACGTGTTTCGCTCCGACAACAACGGCACGGTCCAGGGCCTCGTCGGGGCGGGCGTCGGTATCAGCGTGTCGCCCAGGCTGACGGTGGACGAGGACGACCCGAGCATCGAGATCCTCGACCTGCACGGCCGGATCGAGCCACGCGTGATCGGCCTCGTGTGGCACCACGACCGCCACCGCAGCCCTGCGGCGGAGGCGTTCGTCGAGTCCGCTGTCCGCGTCTGCCGCGAGCTGACGCTCGAGCCCGCGGCCGCATAGAGCAGCGACCGTGTTGCAGCACTAGGACTGCGGCAGCCAACCCGCAGGTCCGCAACGAGCGTCCTTGACTCTCGCGGCCGGAACTCGCGCTCGCGAGTTACGACCTGCGGAACCCGGCCGCGTAGACCCGAACGCATCCACTAGGACTGTCGAGGCGTCGAAAGCGCTCTACGAGCGTCCTTGACTCTCGCGGCCGAAACTCGCACTAGCGAGTTTCGGCCTGCGGGAAACTCAGCTGAACCGCTCGAACTCTTCGGGCTCTTCGAGGGGCTCCGGCCCGATGCCCGCGACGACCGTCTCCTGCGAGCGCTCGTGGAGTCGCTCGCGCCCACGCTTCACCGCG
>DASUFC010000034.1:0-10238 GCA_036274755.1 Gaiellaceae bacterium | reverse complement strand
GAGCCGCAGCTGAGCTCCCGGACCTGCCCGCACGGTTCGCTCGAAGTACCCGCGCGTGTTCGTCTCCGCGCCGACGCCGACGCGGACCCAGCGACCGCTCGTCCGGCGCTGGAGGACGTACGGCCGAACGCCCGTCCCCGTGCGGATCTGGCCCCAGAGGGTCGTCGCGAGGCCGGTGCGGGAGACCTGCGCGAGCGGCAGCGTGAACGAGGCCATCGCCGGCTTCACCTTGCCTCCCACCGTCTCGAGGCCGCTTTGCCACGCGCCAAGCTTTGGCTCGTCGCGCACGAGGTACTGGACGAGCAGGTCGACCCGGCTCGCCTCGTATGCCCGCAGCTGCGCCTCGGCGACGAACCGCGCCTGCTTCGCCCAGGTCACGCCCAGGATCTTGTCCGGCGGGTTCGTCTGGTACCCGAGCTCGGTCAGCCAGATGCGCGTGCGCGACCCGAACACGGCCCGGGTCTCGTCGACGAGCCTGTCGAGAGTGGCCATGCTGACCGTCCGGCACCAGGAGCAGCCGCCCGTGAAGGGCGTCTCGGCCGGTGAGAGCGGATGCGGGTGGTGCGCGAAGGCGTCGAGCCGGGCGCCGGCGTGGCCCATGCCGCGCATGAAGTCGATCGGCGACATCCCGCCGCTCGCACCGCGGGGAGCTGTCGCACCGCCGCCGATCGAGGCCTTCGGGATGACGTCCTTGATTGCGGCGCCGCCCGGATTCAGGAGCTTCGTCACGTACGCGGTCGGCGACGGTGGAAGGAGCCAGCGGCGCTGGTTCGGCTCGTTCCAGACGATCCAGCGGCGCACCCACGGGAACCGCTCTGCCGCGGCGCGCGCGAAGGAGGCGAACGACGCGGACGCCTTCGGGGGCACGTTCGGCTTGCCACCGCCGTTGGCCCACGACGGGGTTCCCCAGATCGCGACGACCGGCTCGATCCCGGCCGTGCGAAGCGCGTCGAGCAGCTGGCCGTCGCGCGCCCAGTCGTACGTGCCCTGCTCGGTCTCGATCTGGTACCAGTCGAGGGTCACGCGGACGACCTGGACGCCCATCTCCTGGAGCTCGGCGACCCGCTCCTCGAGCGTCCCCGGGCCGAACTCGAGCCACGCGTCGTCCGTCACCCCGACCCGGAGGCCCGGAGCCGCCTGTGCCGACCCGGCGACGAGGGCCGCGACGGCGAGGGCCGCAGCGGCGAGAGCGAGGACACGACCCACGTGCGGCGACCCTACCGAGCCGCGGAGCCGAATCCCACCCTCTTCAGATCATCCTTACGGACGGTTGTCGGACACCGACCAGACGAGCTGCGAGACGAGCCAGTTGACGAGCCAGATCACGATCGTCGCGCCGACGTACGTCCAGAACCCGTCGATCGAGAAGTCGGGGACGACCCACTCGGTGAACAGCAGCATGACGACGTTGACGAAGAAGTACGCGATGCCGAAGGTCAGGAGGATCAGCGGCAGAGCGATGAACGTGAGGAGCGGCTTCAGGAACACGTTCGCGAGCCCGAGCACCGCACCTGCGAAGAGCAGCGGCCCCCATCGCCCGATCGAGAAGCCAGAGAAGACCCAGTCGGCCACGATCAGCCCGAGCACGTTGATGCCCCACTGGACAAGTGCCGGGACGAGCCACTTCACGGGCGAGAGCCTATCGCCGACGGTGCGCCCGGTGCCCCGGTGTCCGCCCGGTGTCCGACTTCAGTCGGACACCTACGCCCAGCAGCTCCGGGAAGGTGTCGGACTGAAGTCCGACACCGGGACGAAGCGTCGTTGCGACGGCGAAGCCGGCGCCTTCAGGGATGTGCCCCGCCGCAAGGCGGGGGATCCGAGCGGCAGGAAGCCGCTCGGCGGCTGCTCGCGAACAAGCTCAGAAGAGTTTCTGCAGCTTCAGCGCGGCCCCCATGTCGCCCTTGATCTTGAGCTTCCCGGTCATGTAGGCGGTCGTCGCGTTCGCCTCGCCCTTCGCGATCTTGATCAGCGTGTCCTCGCTCGCTGAGAGCGTGCAGTCCGCCTCGCCCGCGCCCTCGCTGACGCTCACCTTGCCGTCGTCGACGGCGACCGTCCACTGGCCGACCCCCTCGACGTCGAAGACGTACGTGTTGTTCATCCCCGCCGTCTTCGCCGGGTCGGCGCGTCCCGGAAGCTGCTCGAAGAACTCCTGCACCGTCATGGTCGCCTCCTCGTTGACTGACCGTTCAATCGGGGGGAAAGGTTAGACGATGGCCGCCGGCGCCGGCTCGACCGCCTGCGGGAGGCGGACGATGGGCGCCGGCAGGAAGAGGCAGACGACTGCGCCGATCGCAGGCCCCGCAGCGGCGACATAGAGCGCCGTCTCGAGGTCGATCGCGTCCGCCAGGGCACCGAGGACGACGGCGGCAATGCCGCCGATCCCCATCGCGAGACCAATGGTGAGCCCGCTGGCCATGCCGACGCGCCGCGGCAGGTAGAGCTGGCCCAGCACCATCGTCACACCGAAGGTCCCGACCACGGAGAGCCCGACGAGCATCAGCGCGAGCGTTCCGACCAGGCCGCCGACGGCCACGAAGACGACGATCAGCCCGGGAAGCGCGGCCTGGGTCATGAGGAGCGTGCGCCGCAGCCCGATGCGGTCGGCGACCGGGCCGAGCACGAGCGTGCCCACGGCGCCCGACACCAGCATCAGCGCGAGCTCGCGGCCGCCCTCGCCCTCCGTCCCGCCGTTCGCGACGACCCAGAGTGGGACGAAGGCGAGCAGTGCGAACCACGCGACGCTCCGCAGCCCGATGACGAGCGAGAGGAGGAACATCGCCCGGGTGTCGTCCTCGCCGACGGCCGCGCGGCGCCCGGACACCGAGGGGGCGAGCCGCCGCAGGGACGGCAGCACGCGCAGCAGGAAGAGCGAGAACACGACGACGGGAACCATGGCGAGAAGGCCTCCGCCGAGGCCGAGCCAGATCACGAGTGGGGTAATCAGGATCGGTGCGAGCGCATACCCCGAGTTCCCGCCGATGTTGAAGTAGGACATCCCGCTCGCGCGCCTCCGGCCGCTCGCGTACGCCGCGAGCTTCGCGCCCTCCGGGTGGTAGGCAGCGATTCCCACACCGGCCGCGAAGAACAACACCACGACGAGCGCATACGACGGAGCGACCGCGGCGAGCCCCGAGCCGGTACCGGCGAGCGCGACGCCGCCCGGCAAGAGCCACATCGCGCCGCGTCGATCCGACCACAGGCCGAACAGTGGCTGGAGGAGCGACGAGGAGACCAGCACCGCGAGGATCAGGGCCGCGGTTGCCGTGTACGACAGGTCGAACTCGTCGGAGAGGAAGGGCAGGAGCGCCGGCACCGCTCCGGAGGCGAAGTCGACGGACAGGTGCCCGCCCGAGAGCGTGACCATCGCCCTCCGGTCGAGCTCGCCGGTCATGACGCGAGGCTACTCGTCCCCGAGAGCTCCGCGCGGCAGACGTACGGTCTGCCGCACCCTTTGGGCCGCGGAGGGCGGGGTAGGTTTCCCAACTTGGCAGCGGTCGAGGCAGAGGGGCTCGTCAAGGTCTATCGGTCGCGCAAGACCGAGGTGCGTGCGCTCGACGGCGTCGACCTCGAGGTGCGCGACGGAACCGTCCTCGGGCTGCTCGGCCCGAACGGGGCGGGCAAGACGACGACGGTGCGGATCCTGGCGACGCTCCTCCACGCCGACGCCGGGACGGCGCGCGTCGGCGGGCTCGACGTTCGCACGCAGTCGAACGAGGTACGGCGGCTGATCGGGCTCTCGGGTCAGTACGCCGCGGTGGACGAGAACCTCACCGGCCGCGAGAACCTCTGGATGTTCGGACGCCTCTACCAGCTCCCGAGCGCCGAGGCGCGGCGCCGCGCGGACGAGCTGCTCGAGCAGTTCGGCCTCGAGGGCGCCGGTGACCGGGTCGCGAAGACCTACTCGGGCGGCATGCGCCGGCGGCTCGACCTCGCGGGCGCGCTCGTCGGGAGGCCGAGGCTGCTGTTCCTCGACGAACCGACGACCGGCCTCGATCCGCGGAGCCGTCTTGGCCTCTGGGACGTGATCCGCGACCAGGTGCGGGAGGGGAACACGCTGCTCCTGACGACGCAGTACCTCGAGGAGGCCGACGAGCTCGCAGACGAGATCGCGGTCGTCGACCACGGCCGGATCATCGCTCGCGGGACCGCGGACGAGCTCAAGTCTCAGGTCGGCGGGGAGCGCATCGAGGTGGTCGTGCACGAGCGCGCACGTCTCCCGGAGGCGGCCGGGGTGCTCGCCCCGGACGGCTCGGCGGCGCTCGACGAGCGAACGAAGCGTCTCACCATCGCCGCCGACGGGGGCGCGCAGCAGCTCGTCGACGTCGTGCGCGCGCTGGGGGAGGCTGGAATCAGGATCGACGACATCGCCTTCCGCCGGCCCACCCTCGACGACGTGTTCCTGACGCTCACCGGCCACTCGGCCGAGGAGCTGCCGTTCGAGGACGACGCGTGAACGACCTCCCTGCGCCCGCCGCCGACGGCCTGGTGATCGCGTGGCGCACGCTCAAGCGGGTGCCTCGTATCCCGGAGCTCGCGATCTTCGCGATCCTCCAGTCGATCATGTTCGTGGTGCTGTTCGCGTACGTCTTCGGCGGCGCGATCCCGCTCCCCGGCGGGGGCAGCTACCGCGAGTACCTGATGCCCGGGATCTTCATCCAGACGCTCGCGTTCGCGTCGATCACGACCGCGATCGCGTTCGCCGACGACATGACGAAGGGGATCATCGACCGGTTCCGGTCGCTCCCGATGGCACGCTCCGCGGTGCTGAGCGGGAGGACGCTGGCCGACGTCGTCTACACGTTCGGGATCCTCGTCGTGCTGATGCTGAGCGGCCTCGTCGTGGGGTGGCGCGTCCATTCGAGCGTCGGTGACTTCCTGCTCGCAGTCGGGCTGATGGTCTTCTTCACCTACGCGATGGCCTGGGTCGGCGTCTTCCTCGGCCTGGTCGCGCCGACCGTCGAGACGGTGCAGCAGCTCGGGTTCCTGATCATCTTCCCGCTGACCTTCCTCTCGAACGCGTTCGTGCCCACCGCAACGCTGCCCGCCGTCCTGCAGCCGATCGCGGAGTGGAACCCGATCAGCGCTCTCACGCAGGCGACGCGCCAGCTGTTCGGGAACCCGAGCCCCTACCCGTCCGGCTCCTTCCCGAGCGAGCACCCGTACCTGCTCTCGATCCTGTGGATCGTGGCAATCCTGCTCGTGTTCGTCCCGCTCGGCATCCGCCGGTACCGGGCGATCGACCGCTGATCCGGCGCGGGCATCTACGATCCCGCCCGGCGTGGATTTCGACCTCACCACCGAGCAGGAGCTGATCCGCGACACCGTCCGCTCGTTCGCGCGCGAGCGGGTCGCACCCGTCGCCGAGGAGCTCGATCGGGAGGCGCGCTTTCCCGTCGAGCTCGTTCGCGAGATGGCCGGGCTCGGCCTGATGGGCATCCCGATCGACGAGCGCTACGGCGGAGCGGGCGGTGACACCGTCTCCTACGCGATCGCGATCGAGGAGCTGACGCGGATCGACTCGTCCGTCGCGATCACCGTCGCTGCGCACACCTCGCTCGGGACGATGCCGATCTACCTCTTCGGCTCCGAGGAGCAGAAGGAACGGTGGCTCCCGGACCTCGCCTCCGGTCGCCGGCTGGCCGCGTTCGGGCTCACCGAGCCGGATGCCGGCTCGGATGCAGGCGCCGCCCGCACGACGGCCGAGCTGCGGGACGGCACCTGGGTGGTCAACGGCTCGAAGATGTTCATCACCAACGCCGGGACCGAGCTGACGTGGGGCGTGACGATCACCGCTCGTACGGGCGAGGACGAGATCTCGAACCTCGTCGTGGAGAACGGCACACCCGGCTACACGATCTCCGAGCCTCTCCACAAGCTCGGCTGGAAGGCCTCCGACACGCGCGAGCTCACGTTCTCCGATTGCGCCGTCCCGGCGGGGAACCTGCTCGGGCCGCGCGGGAAGGGCTTCCAACAGTTCCTCGAGATCCTCGACGGTGGGCGCATCTCCGTGGCGGCGATGGGCGTCGGGCTCGCGCAGGGCGCGTACGACCTCGCCTACGCCTACGCACAGGAGCGGCAGCAGTTCGGGCGGCCGATCGGCGCGTTCCAGGCCGTCGCGTTCAAGCTCGCCGACATGGTGGTCGAGATCGAGGCGGGACGGCAGCTCGTCCTCAAGGCGGCGTGGCTCAAGGACCGAGGTCGCCCGTTCGCGCTCGAGGCGGCGATGGCGAAGCTCTACACCGGCGAGCTCTCGCACCGAGTCGTCAACGATGCGCTCCAGATCCACGGCGGCTACGGCTTCATGGACGAGTTCCCGATCTCGCGGCTTTATCGCGACCAGAAGATCCTCGAGATCGGCGAGGGCACGAACGAGGTCCAGCGGCTGGTGATTGCGAAGCATCTGGGGCTCTGAGGCCCCGCGTGCGGGGCCCCAGAGCCCCAGCCACCTTCGCGAGCAGGTGTCCGACTTCGTCGGACACCGACATCCCTTCCGCCGCGCTCCGAAGCCCGAGGTGTGGGACTGAAGTCCGACACCGGGCGCTCACGCGAGCCGGAGCCGCTCCACGACAGGGCTGTCCCGCAGCGCCGTCGTGCAGCCGCCGACCGCGTAGAGCGACCCAGCGACCGCGAACGCCTCGAGCGCGTGTCGCGGCACACGAGGCGACGGGCCGCTCCGCCAGCGCCCGTTCGACGCGTCGTACACCTGGTAGGTCGATTCCTCGACCGCGTGGAGCCGATCGCCGTCGACCGCCAGTCCGAGGAGCTCCATCGGCTTCGGCAGCGCCGGCCCGGCGCGCCAGCGGCCGGTGCGAGGGTCGAGGATCCAGACCTCGCGCAGCACCTGCTCGCCCCGGCGGCCGCCCACGATCCACAGCTCCCCGTGGAACGCCACGGCCCCGAACGCGTGGACGGGCCGCGGCAGCGGCGTGCCGCGCAGCCAGCTGTTCGCCGCCGGCTCGTAGACGTAGACGTCCCGTCGCTCTCGTCCCGCGTCGTAGCCGCCGAGCGCGTAGAGGCGCCCGCCGAGCGCGACGAGCCGGTGGTTGAAGCGCGGTGCCGGGAGAGATGCGAGCCGGCGCCAGCCACCGCCGCGCGGGTCGAGCGCGACGACGGTGGCGACGTTGCCCGCCGCCGTCGTGCCGCCCGCGACGACGAACCGGCCGTCGAACGCCGTGCCGGCCGCCGACCGCGTCGGCGTCGGCAGCGGCGCCAGGGTCGTCCAGGCATCGCGTCGCGGGTCGTAGCGCGAGACAGTGGCAAGCGGTCGCCCCGTCTCCCCCACCATCCCGCCCGCGACGTAGATCCGGCCGCCGATCGTCGCAGCGGCGGCGTAGCTGCGCCGCTGCGAGAGCGACGCGGCGCGCTCCCAGCCGGCTGCGGGTGTGGACGCTCCTCCCGCCGAGGCGAGTGCCCCGATGAACGCGCCCGCACAGAGGACGGCGAGCGCGACGGCGATCGGTCTCACATCGCGACGGCGCCCTGCAGCTTGCGCCGGTCCGCCTTGCGCTCCTGCATCCGGGCGGGGTCGGGAACCGGCACCGACGCGAGGAGCGCCTTCGTGTACTCGTCCTTCGGGTGCTCGTAGACGTCCTTCGCGGGGCCGGTCTCGACGATCCGGCCGCGGTGCATGACGGCGATCCGGTCGCTGACCGAGCGCACCACGGCGAGGTCGTGCGCGATGAAGAGGTACGCGAGCCCGAACTCGGCCTGCAGGTCCTTGAGCAGGTTGATGATCTGCGCCTGGATCGAGACGTCGAGCGCGGAGACCGGCTCGTCGCAGACGATCAGCCGCGGCGACAGCGCGAGCGCGCGAGCGATGCCGATGCGCTGCCGCTGGCCGCCCGAGAACTCGTGCGGATAGCGGTTGACGTACGTCGGGTCGAAGCCGACGACGTCCAGCAGCTCCCGCACGCGCGTACGGCGGTCCCGACGCGTGCCCACGCTGTGGACGACGAGAGGCTCGGCGACGATGTTGCCGACCGTCATGCGGGGGTCGAGCGACGAGTACGGGTCCTGGAAGACGATCTGCGCGTTGCGGCGCACGCGCCGCAGCTCCTCGCCGGAGAGCTCGGTCAGCTCACGTCCCTCGAAGCGCACCGAGCCGCTCGTCGGCCGCATCAGCTGGAGGACGCAGAAGCCCGTCGTCGACTTGCCTGAGCCCGACTCGCCGACGAGTCCGAGCGTCTCGCCCGCGCCGATGTCGAAGCTGACGCCGGCGACGGCCTCGACCCAGTCGACCGTCCGCTCGAAGAACAGGCCTCGCTTCACGGGGAACCGCTTGACCAGGTCGCGGACCTCCAAGAGCGCGCTCACGCCGACACCCCTTCGCGCGTCCGCGCACGCTCGCTCGCCGGATGCTCGGAGCGCACGAGGTGCCCGCGTCGGAGCTCGCGGAGCTCGGGCGGGTGCTCGGCGCACCCGTCGGGCTCACCCGCGTAGGGACAGCGGGCGGCGAAGCGGCAGCCGGCCGGTGGCTCGATCAGCGACGGCGGCCGCCCCGGGATCGCCGTCAGCCGCCCCACGCGCGACGCGTGGTCCTCGAGCTGCGGCAACGCCCCGAGGAGCGCTTCCGTGTACGGGTGCTCGGGACGGGCGAACAACGCCGCAGCGCTCGCCTGCTCGACGATCTGGCCCGCGTACATCACCGCCACCTCGTCGGCCACCTCTGCGATCACGCCCATGTCGTGCGTGATCACGATCATCGCCATGTCGTGCTCGCGGCGGAGCCTGTCGAGCAGGTCGAGCACCTGCGCCTGGACCGTCACGTCGAGAGCCGTCGTCGGCTCGTCGGCGATGAGAAGGTCAGGCTCGCACGAAAGGGCGATCGCGATCATCACGCGCTGCCGCATGCCGCCGGAGAGGCGATGGGGGTAGTCGCCGAGCCGCGTCTCGGGCTTGGGGATGCCAACCTCGTCGAGCAGCTCGACCGCGCGCCGGCTCGCCTCCCGTCGCGAGACGTCCGTGTGGCGGCGGATCGTCTCGACGAGCTGCGTCTCGATCGTGAGCGTCGGGTTGAGCGACGTCATCGGATCCTGGAACACCATCGCGATCTGCTTGCCGCGAACGTCCTCGAGCTCGCGCTCCGAGAGCGTCGTCAGGTCGCGGCCGCGGAACAGGACCTCGCCGCCGACGATCCGTGCCGGAGGCTTCGGGATGAGCCCGAGGATCGAGAGGGCGGTCACGGACTTCCCGCAGCCCGACTCGCCTACCAGCCCCAGGGTGCGACCGCGGTCGACGGACAGGCTGACGCCGTCGACCGCGCGGACGACGCCCTCGCGGGTGAAGAAGTGCGTGCGCAGGTCGCGCACCTCGAGCAGGGGCTCGCTCATGTCTCTCTCGTCCTCGGGTCGAGCGCGTCGCGCAGACCGTCCGCGATGAAGTTCGCGCAGAGGATGAGATAGGCGATCGCGATGGACGGGACGATGATGATGTGCGGCGCCGTGCGGTAGGCGCGGTAGCCGTCCTGCGCCATCGAGCCCCACGACGCGTCGGGCGGGCTAATGCCGAGCCCGATGAACGAGAGGAATGCCTCGCCGAGGATGACGCCGGGAAGCTCGAGGAAGACGGCGATCACGAGCACGCCGAGCGTGTTCGGGAGAAGGTGGCGCAGCAGCACGCGCGGCCAGCGCGCTCCGACGGCGTGCGCCGCCCGCACGTAGTCGTTCTCCTTGAGGGTGATCACCTGGCCGCGCACGATCCGGGCGGTCGTGAACCAGGAGGCGATCGAGAGCGCGACGACCATCGTCCAGAAGTTGCCCCCGCCGAAGATCGCGAGGACGATGATCGCGAACGGCAGGTATGGCAGCCCGTAGAGCGCGTCCAGGACGCGCATCAGCCCGTTGTCGACGAACCCGCCGAGGAAGCCTGCGATGGCGCCGTACGTGACGCCGATCGAAAGGATCACGAACGTCGCGGCGAAGCCGATCCCGATCGAGACCCGGCCCCCGAGCGCGGTGCGCGTAAACAGGTCGCGCCCGAACTGGTCCGTGCCGAACGGGTGGGCGAGCGAGGGGCTCTCGCTCGCCTGCGAGAAGTCCACCGCGTACGGATCGTACGGTGAGACGAGCGGCCAGATCAGGCAGTAGGCGAGGAGCAGCAGGAACGCCACCCCGGCGATGACGGCCGCACGGTTGCGGATGTAGCGGTACCAGGCGTCGCGCCAGAGGCTCGAGGCGCGGATCGGCGCCCCGGCGTCCGTCTGCACGCCGTCGGGCGGCGTGGGGTACCGGCGCTCCTTC
>DASUFC010000033.1:0-2780 GCA_036274755.1 Gaiellaceae bacterium | reverse complement strand
CAGTGCGCCTGTGCCCGGCTCGTCTGCGCGACGGACCGAGACGCGCATGCCCTCGTCCTCGATCTCGATCTCCCCGACGCCGGACTCCTGGACGATCTTGACGAGCTCGCGGATACGCTCCCCGCGCTGCGCGTCGACGTCGCCACCGAGGAGCGACGCCTCGCGCGAGTGACGCTGGCGGATCGTCTGCAACAACGTCTCGGCCTCCTCGCCGAACATCGCGAGCAGCACGAGATCCTCCTCGGACGACGCAAGTCCCTCCGCCGCCTCGCGAACATCCTCCACGCTCGGCGGGTCGTCCTCGAGTGGTGCCTGGCCCGCGAGCAGCTCGACCGCACGCCGCACGCCGGCGTCGATCTCACCCGGAGGCGTCCCGTACCCGCCCGTGACGAGCTGGCGGAACTCGTCGAGCACCGTGCCGTAGCGGCGCGCCGACAACACGTTCAGCAGCGCCTGCGATCCGAGGATCAGGCCGATCGGCGCCGCGAGCGGCGGCCGGCCGGCCTCATCGCGGATCCGCGCCACTTCGGTGAGCGTGTCGAGCAGGCGATCGCCCGCCGAGTGCGCGCGGAGGTGGACGTCGAGCGCCGCCACGAGCCCTGCGGGCAGGTCGTACTCCGCCGCGCGGACGGCGATCCGCGGCGAGAGCGGCGCGAGCGGCTCGTCGCCGAGATGCTCGTGGACGACGTCCGATGCGTCCCAGAGACGGGCGACGTCGACGCCGGTGGGTCGGTCGAGCCCCTCCAGAACCTCGACAAGCGACTCCCCTGCGATCCGGTGCAGCGTCAGCGCGAGCGGATAGACCGCCGTGGCCACAACGTCGGCGCCCACGCGCGTCGCGACGAGCGCGTTGGCGAGCGCGGTGCCGCCCGCTGCCTGGATGTAGAGGCCGACGGGCAGGCCGCTAGCCTCGCCCAGGCGCTCGACGAGCTCCTGCGTCACGTGCGGAAGGAGGCCGCCGGTGGGGTCGTTCAGCAGGACGCGCGACGCGCCCAGGTCGGCGACCTTCCGCGCCTGCGCAACGAGCGCATCGATCTCGCCGTCGCTCCCCGGACTGTACACGAGACCGACGTGCAGCTGCCGGCCGGCGGCGACGATCGCCTCACCGGCCTCGACGAGGTTCGAGACGTCGTTCAGCGGGTCGTGGAGCCGGAAGACGTCGATCCCGTTCTCCGCCGCGCATGCCACGAACCGGCGCACGATGTCGGGCGAGACGGGCTTCGACCCGACGAGGAACCTGCCGCGCAGCGCGAGCCCGAGCGGCGTCGTCGTCCGCGCGTCGATCGCCCGGATCCGCTCCCAGGGGCTCTCGACGCCCCTCCGCACCGCCGCGTCGAAGACGCCGCCTCCCGAGACCTCGAGGCAAGCGAACCCGGCGCCGTCCAGGATCTCCGCGACGCGCAGCACGTCGCCCGTCGGGACGCGCCCGGCGAGCGGCTCCTGCGACAGGAGCCGGATCGTGGTGTCGTAGAGCTGCGGCACGCGGCCGGGACCTTACCGCGTGCTCCGCGCCGGTTCCTCCGCCGCTGACCGTGGCCGGTGTGGAGCGATTGGCACGGACCCGGTGCGCCCGCGGCACGGTTTCGTGACAGCTCGGCGACTACCCTCGGTGCCCCGTGGGTGGGTGGGGGTTCGGGATGGGACCAGAAGAGGCGTATCGCCGCCAAAGAGGCCCGACCGCCGGGCACACCGGCAACGAGCACTCCCTCCCCACGCCGGCCGCCGGTCGGCCCCTCGGCCCGTCGGCCGTCAGGCTCGCGAGATGTAGCGCGCCTCGCGGGGGTCGACCTTGATCCGCTCGCCGACGTCGACGAAGAGCGGCACCTGGACGACCGCGCCGGTCTCGAGCGTCGCCGGCTTCGTCACGTTCGAGACCGTGTCGCCGCGCACACCCGGCTCGGTCTCCGCGACGGCGAGCTCGACCGAGGCGGGAAGCTGAAGACCGGACGGCTTGCCGTTCACCTGCAGGATCTGCACCGTCGACGACGGGAGCATGTACGCGAGCTCGTCCGCAACCTCGGTCCGTGGCAGCGCAAACTGCTCGTACGTCTCCTGGTCCATGAAGTGCGCCTCGCTCCCGTCGTCGTAGAGGAACTGGACGCTCTTCACCTCGGTGTGGACGCGCGGGAACTTCTCGCCGGCGCGGAAGGTGTCCTCGACGACTGCCCCGCTCTCGAGGTTCTTGAGCTTCGTCCGGACGAACGCGCCGCCCTTGCCGGGCTTCACGTGCTGAAACTCCACGATGCGCCACACAGAGCCTCGGTGCTCGATGTGCATCCCGTTCCGGAACTGGTTCGTGTTGACGATGTCCGCCATGACGGGCGCCCAGGTTAGCCGACCACGACGGGGTCCTTCGTCACCGCCGTGAGGCGCTCGCAGCCGTCCTCGGTGACGACGACCATGTCCTCGATCCGCACGCCGACGTCGCCGGGCAGGTAGATCCCCGGCTCCACCGTCACCACGTTCCCGACCTCGAGGACGGAGCTCGACTCGGGACGCAGATTGGGCTCCTCGTGGACGTCGAGCCCGACACCGTGGCCGAGACCGTGCCCGTAGCGGTCACCCATCCCAGCCGCCTCGATCGCCACGCGAGAGGCCGCGTCGACGTCCCGTCCGATCGCGCCCGGGTGGATCGCGGCGAGCCCGTCGAGCTGCGCCTGCAGGCAGAGATCGTAGATCTCGCGCAGGCGCCCGTCGGGCTGGCCCGTGAAGAACGTGCGCGTGCAGTCGGAGGCGTATCCGTCGACCGAGCAGCCCGCGTCGACCACGACGAGGGTGCC
>DASUFC010000032.1:0-31084 GCA_036274755.1 Gaiellaceae bacterium | reverse complement strand
GCAGCTCGCTATCGAGGCGCCCGTCGAGCGGGCGCAGCTCACGCTCGTCGTGCGGGACGACATTCGCCTGGAGTGGCCGATCGCCTGGACGCCGGACGCGTGGCTCGCGTTCGGATTCGACGAGGATCTCGACGAGGCTGCGGCTATCGCGATCGACAACATGCTCGGGCTGATGGGGCGTGAGCTCGGGCTCGAACGACGCGAGGCGCTCGCGCTCGCAAGCGTGGTCGTCGATCTCCGCGTCACCCAGCTCGTGAACGGCGCGCGTGGCATTCACGCGCGAATCGCGCACGACGCCGTTCGCTAGACCACAATCCGAGGATGTCGACGGGGATCGTCCAGGTGCTGATCGTCGCGCTGTTCGCGGCGACGTGCGGCTTGCTCGCTATCGCCTGGATGCGAGGTCGTCTGGGGATCGCCTCGCTCGCGCTGCTCGCCGTCGGCCTCGTCGCGTGGATCGGTGCCTTCGCGGCGATCGTCACCGAGTTCCACGGCGCGAACGACTTTGCGACCTGCGGTGACGACTGCGGCGCCGTGCACTACGTCTCGGCAGTCGCGTTCATCGCCTCGCCGCTCCTCATCTCGCTCGCCGCTCTCGCGATGCTCGTGTCGCGCGGGACACGTTGGCGCGCACGCCGCGCCGCGCTGCACGAGAATCGGGGCTAGTGGCGAACGCGTTCAGGCTTCCCGACCTCGGCGAGGGGCTCACGGAGGGTGAGGTCGCGCGCTGGCTCGTCGCCGAGGGGCAGGAGATCTCCGAGGACGACGGACTGGTCGAGATCCAGACGGACAAGGCGACGGTCGACATCCCCTCGCCCTACGCGGGCACCGTTCTCGCGATCCTCGTCGCGGAAGGCGAAGTCGTCCCCGTCGGGACGGAGCTCGTCCTCATCGGTGACCCGGGCGAGCGTCCTGGTGCCGAAGGAGCACGTGACAACTTGTCACAAGCTCAGGTTTCCAGCGGCGCTGGGGCGGCCGGCGCAAGTTACAAGTTGTCACAAGTGTCGTCCGCGGCCACGGGGCGCGTGCAGGCGACGCCGGTCGTGCGGCGGATCGCTCAGGAGCTGGGGGTCGATCTCGCCTCGGTGGCGGGAAGCGGGCCGGGCGGGCGCATCACGGAGGAGGACGTCAGGTCGGCAGCGTCGGCAGGCGGCGAGGGCAGGCGCGAGCCCCTCCGTGGCGTTCGGCGCGTGATCGCCGAGCACATGACGCGGGCGCATCGTGAGGTGCCGCCCGTCACCTGGGTCGAGGAGTGCGACCTCGAGGCCGTGCCACTCGAGCTCCTGCTGGCGAGCGTCGTGCGGGCGACCGCCGAGTCCCTCGTCGAGTTTCCCGAGCTCAACGCGCGCTTCGATGGCGATGCGATCGTCTATCTCGACCGGTACGACGTCGGGGTCGCGGTGCAGACGGAGGACGGTCTCGTGGTCCCGGTCGTACGAGGCGCGAACGCGAAGTCGGTCGAAGAGCTCGCCACGGAGATCGCCGACCTCGCGGAGCGCGCGCGCGCCGGCGAGCTCGCACCCGACGAGCTGCGAGGCTCCACGTTCACCGTCACGAGCGCGGGCAAGCTCGCGGGCCTCTTCCAGACGCCGATCGTCAATCACCCCGAGGTCGCGATCCTCAGCATCGGCCGCGTCGCCCCGCGGGCGGTCGTGCGGGACGGCGAGGTGGTCGTCCGGCGCATAGGGACGCTCGCGATCACGTTCGACCATCGCGTCGTCGACGGCGCGCGTGCCGCGGCGTTCGGGCTGGCGGTCATCGCCCGGCTCGAAGGTCGCCCGGACGGCACCTGACCGCCCGGGCGACCTACGCCTCCCCTATCTAGTCGTCCCGCTGGTTGTCGTCGTTGATCTGACCGCGGATCTCGCCGGCCGGGAACTTGTCCGAGTGGACGTTCGCGTAGGCGCGGCCGGCGCGGATGGCGGAGACGAGCTCCGAGAACTCTCCGGGAGCAATTCCCTGGGACGTCGGGCCGACGACACTCGCGGGCACGATCGTCCCCGAGATGCTGGCCGAGTGCGGCCCGGGCTGCAGGCACGAGGGCGTGCCCGCCGGGCCCGGCAGCGCCGCTGTCCCACACAGCCACGCCGAGATGCCACCGCCGACGCTGCGCTGGCCGAAGTGGATGTGCGATTGCGTGACGTTCCCCTCGAGCCCCTCGTACGTGACCGTGTAGTGGATCGCCGGCGGGTCGTCGTCGATCGTGGCAGTGAACGATCCCGACGCCATGCTCGAGACCGGCCCCGGCGTGGCGGTCTCGAGGTACCCGCTCAACGGATCGGACTTCACCGTCTTCTTCCCGCTGTCGGCGGTCGCGAACGACGCAATCGCGAGCACCGCGAGCACGCCGGTGGCGAGCGCGAGCGCTGTGAGCTTCGTCATGAACCCCCTCCTGTCGTTTGCGTGCCACTACGCCGCGCGGGGGCAGATCGGATTGGCGTCTCTACACTTGCCGGCGTGGGGAGCTGGTACACGATCGGGCTCTGCCTCGGGCTGGCATTCGGCGTCTCCGTGGCGATCACCGGGATCCTGGGCTCGAACATCGTGGGGATCGGAGCCGCCGCGATCATCGGGGCCGCGGCCGGGGCTGCGATCGGGATCGCGATCGGGGAGACCCCGGAGACGATCGCCGGGATCGTTGGTGGCGTGCTCGGCGCCTTGGCGGCGGCGGCTGTCGTCGTCGGTGCTCTCCGGCGCGGAGCGACGAGGTTCGGCGTCGGCGCGTACGTGGGAGCCCTCGGCGTCGTCATCTGCCTGCTGGCGCTGATTCCGATCGTGGGATACGCGCTCGCGGTCGCGCTGCCTCTTCTCGCTGCACGGATGCGCGGTCGTCAGGCCGCACGGTTCGCAGGGCTGCGCACGCTCGCGAAGTGAATCTCGAGGCGTCCGCTGCGCGCGCCGCGATGGTCGAGCGGCAGCTGCGCCAGCGGGGCATCCGAGACGAGCGCGTGCTCGCGGCGATGTCCCGGGTGCCACGTGAGCTCTTCGTCCCCGAGAGCCTGGCCGCTCACGCGTACGACGACGGCGCCCTTCCGATCGGGCAGCACCAGACGATCTCGCAGCCCTTCGTCGTCGCGACCATCTGCTCGCTGCTCTCTCTGACCGGTACCGAGCGCGTGCTCGACGTCGGAACGGGCTCGGGATACCAGGCGGCCGTGCTTGCGGAGCTCGCGGCCGAGGTCGTCACGATCGAGCGGATCCCGGAGCTCGCGGAGAGTGCACGCCGTCTTCTTCGCAGTATGGGGTACGAGAACGTCGAGGTCCGGGCCGGCGACGGGTCACTCGGAGTCCCTGACAGGGCTCCCTTCGACGGCATTGCCGTCGCTGCCGCGGCGCCGTCCGTGCCGCCGGCTCTCTACGAGCAGCTCGTCGACGGAGGCAGGCTCGTGCTTCCGCGCGGCACGCGGCACGGGCAGGACCTGGTGCTGGTCGTCCGCACTCCGAACGGTCCCGTGGAGCGCCGCTCCATCGCCTGTCGCTTCGTTCCGCTCGTCGGCGACGAAGGGTTTGGCGATGACTGATCGTAAGGGGGGTGGAGATGGCGCCCCGCCCGACTACCCTGCGGTGACCGTGGAGTCCTCGCAGGCCTCGATCGAGACCGGCATCTCGCGCGCGCGTGTGCAGGCCGGGCTCCGCAAGCGCAAGAACTGGGAGCAGCTCGCGAAGTTCTGCGTCGTCGGTGCCACGGGCTACGCCGTCAACCTCGCCGTGTTCGCGACGCTCGTACAGGCCGCCGGGTTCCACTACATCCCGGCCGCGATGGCGTCGTTCCTCGTCGCGGTGACGAACAACTACCTCTGGAACCGGCTCTGGACCTTCCGGCACCAGCGCGGGGGCGTCGGCGCGCAGGGCGCGCGCTTCTTCATCGTCTCGACGCTCGCGCTCGTCGCGAACCTCGTGATCCTCGAGCTCCTCGTCTCACTCACCGATCGCCCGGTCCTCGCGCAGGCGATCGCCATCGTCCTCGTGACGCCGGTGAACTTCGTCGGCAATAAGCTCTGGTCGTTCGGAACTCGAAGCTGACCCTCCTGGCCGCCGTCGCGGCCGTTCTCCTTTTCGCGCCGCAGACCGCCGCCGCGCAGGCGAATCCGTCGGCCGACCTCGCGCTCCTCACCGAGAAGCAGGCGATCGAGCGTGCTCTCGATGATCCGAAGGTCGCGAGCTGGCTCGCCCGCTATCCGGCCGACCCCACGACGGACGCGGAGTTCCGGGAGGAGACGAGCACCTGGACGGTCAAGGTCTGGTCGGGACGGGCGGGGGAGATCGCGGAGGCCGAGGTCGAGGACCTGACCGGGCAGGTGACGGAGGCGTGGACCGGGCCGCAGGTGGCGTGGAAGATGGCGCGCGGGGGCGAGGGCTCGTTCGGTGGGAAGACTCTGCTGAAGCCGTACGTCTGGTTCGGGCTGTGCCTCGTGTTCCTGCTCGGGCTCGGCGATCTCCGCCGGCCGCTCTCGATGCGGAACCTGGACCTCCTCGCACTCCTCGGGTTCACCGCATCGCTCGTCTTCTTCGACCGCGGCGAGATCTTCCGCAGCGTCCCACTCGTGTACCCGGTGCTCGCGTACCTGCTCGTCCGCGGCCTCTGGGTCGGCGCCGGGCGCCGACGCGGGTCCCTCGGCTCGGTCTGGCCGACCTGGCTGCTCCTCGCGCTCGCGGTGTTCCTCGTCGGCTTTCGCATCGGCTTGAACGTCCAGGCGCCGCGGGGGGTGATCGACGTGGGGCTCGCCGGAGTGGTCGGCGCGACACGAATCACCGATGGCGAGGCGCCGTACGGGAACATGCCGCAACGCGGCGACCTGAAGCCGTGCGGCCCGAAGGACGCCGAGGGGAACGTCCGCGAGCGCATCCAGACGAACGGCCGCTGCGAGGCCGCGATCGAGCAGGGAGACACGTACGGTCCCGTCTCCTACCTCGCGTACGTCCCTGGTGTGCTCGTGTTCCCGTGGAGCGGGAAGTGGGACTCGCTGTACGCAGCGCACGCGACGTCGATCGCCTTCGACCTCGTCGCCGTCCTCGCTCTCGTCCTGATCGGGCTGCGGTTCGGCGGCACGCGCCTCGCCGCGCTTCTCGCCTTCGCCTGGGCTGCGTATCCGTTCACGGCCTACACGCTGAACGCGAACACGAACGACGCGATCATGCCCGCCTTCCTGCTGCTCGGTTTCTGGCTCGTCACGTCGGACTGGGCCCGCGGCGCCGGGGTCGCGCTCAGCGGATGGACGAAGTTCGGATCGCTGCTCGCCGCGCCGCTCTGGGCGACGTACCCGACGTATGAGCTCCGGCGCGTCCTGCGCTTCGCCGCGGCGTTCGCGGTCGCGAGCGTGCTGGCCTTCTCGATCCTGCTCCTCGAACCGTCGCTCCTCGATGCCGCACGCACCTTCTGGGATCGCACGATCGGCTACCAGGCGAACCGCGACTCACCGTTCTCGATCTGGGGGTGGGGCCAGTACCACGCGAAGGGCATCCCCGACCTCGGGTTCTTGCAGCCGGTCGTCGAGGTCTTCGCGGTCGTTCTCGCGATCGTGGTCGCCTTCGTCCCGCGTAGGAAGGGCCCTGTGCAGCTCGCGGCGCTCACCGCAGCCGTCCTCGTCGCCTTCCAGCTCACACTGACCCACTGGTTCTACCTCTACCTCCCGTGGGTCGTGCCGTTCGTCTTCCTCTGGCTGCTCCTGCCGGAGCCGGATCAGGGCACGGAGACCCGGACGGCCTCGATCGAGGAGGCCTTCCCGGTCGAGGCGTCGCACTCGACGAGCGCGCCCTCGATCCTCACGCCGCCCTGAGCCGTCTCGAAGCGGACGGGCAGCCCGGTGCGCATGCGCCGGATGGCGAGCTCGGCCTCGACGCCGATGACCGAGTCGTGCGGCCCGGTCATGCCGCCGTCCGTGATGTAGGCCGTCCCCTTGGGGAACACCGTGGCGTCGGACGTCTGCACGTGCGTGTGCGTGCCGACGACGGCCGTGACGCGGCCGTCGAGCCAGCGTGCGAGCGCGACCTTCTCGCTCGTCGCCTCGGCGTGGACGTCGACGAGGACGACGGGCGTCTCGCGGCGCACCTCTTCGACGAGCCCGTCGATCACCTCGAACATCGAGATCGACGGGTGCAGGAACAGTGAGCCGAGGACGTTGATGACGCCGAGCCGCACCCCCTCGGCGACCTCGACGACCGTCACGCCGCGTCCGGGCGTGTGCTGCGACGTGTTCGCCGGTCGCACGACGCGGGCCGACGTCTCGAGGTACGGGCCGATCTCGGAGCGGCGGAAGGCATGGTTGCCCAGCGTGATCGCGTCGACGCCGAAGCCGAGGATCTGGTCGGCGAGGCGCGGCGTGATGCCGATCCCGTCGGCCGCGTTCTCGCCGTTCACGACGCACGCGTCGACGTCGAGCTCCGAGCGAAGCTCGGAGAGCCGTGACTCGAGCGCTCGTCGGCCGGGGGCGCCGACGACGTCCGCGATGAAGAGGATGCGCAAGGTGCGGGAGCTTAGCCTGCGTCTCCGGCCGACCCGGAGAGAGGCGCCTACGGCACGCCGAGGCTCGCCGAGGGGAACACCTGGACGGCGACGTTGTTCCCGGCGTCCGCTCCGTAGCGGTCGAGCGCCTGGCGCTCGTAGCGGCTGATGTCGGCCACCGTGCCGAGCTTCGACGACCCTGCGGCGACGTTGGCTCCGACCGAGAGCGCGGGGTCCGGTTCGACGTTCGCGATCGACACGACGAGCGACGGTGCGGAGGACGGCCGGAGCTCGATCTCGGCTCCGATGCGCCGGCCGGAGACGATCTGGTCACGAATCGCGACGACGGTCCCGTCGACGGGCGCGTACACGTCGGTTCCGGCGACGGCGCCGACGTCCATCGTTCGCAGCGGGCCGCCCGACAGCTGGTACCACGCGAGGCCGCTCCGCGTCGCGCCCGTGATTCGCCTCCACAGCCGCGCGACGAGGCCCTCGTTGACCTGCGGGCCGACGGGCTTCAGGACGAGCGCATCGTCTTCGGTGCCGTGGAAGCCGATCGCCGTGATGCCGCCCTGCGCGACCGGCGACTGGATCCGGAGGTTTCCGACCGTCGTCAACACGTGCGGATCCGGGGGAGCGGACGTGACGGGAAGCGGAGCCGGCTTGCTGACGACCGCCGAGCCTCCGCCCTGGTTGTCGAACGCCGTCAGCGCGAGCGTGACGGCGGCGAGGACGCCGATCACGGCGATGAGCGCGAAGCGTCGCGCGCGTGCCTGTGCGCGCCTGCGGTCGGCCCGCAGCCGCGCTGCGTGACGAGAGCGCGGAGTGGCCATGCCCGGACCGTAGCAAGGCGTCCGCCGGTGCTCTCCAGGGCCCTCGGTACGATCCCGCGCATGGCCGGCCCCGGCCCGACGATCCAGATCCCGCGGTGGATTCAGCTGGTCGTCCTCCCGGTCGTCCTCGTCCTCGCGTTCCTCCTCGCGAAGACGCTCGGGCACGTTCTCTTCCTCTTTCTCACGGCGAGCGTGATCGCGTTCACGCTCAACCCGCTCGTCCGCGACCTCACGCGCCTCAAGATCCCGCGCGGCCCGTCGGTCCTCATCGTCTACGCGGTCTTCATCTCCGTCGTCATCGCGCTCCTGATCGCGGTCGGGGCGGTCGCCGTCGACCAGGCGCGGAGCGCCGCCGACAAGATCGACGCCTACGTCACGGAGGAGTCGGGCGCGGGGCAGCAGACCGGAGCGGAGCTCGACATCGACCGCCTCCAGGCATGGATGGACGGCCACGGGCTCGAGCGAATCCAGATCCGCGAGCAGGTGAACGACTGGCTGAGCGGGCTCAGCGCCGGGGAGGTCTCCGGCTACGCGCAGGACGCGATCTCGTTCGCGCAGGGTGCAGCGTTCTCGGTCGTCCTCCTGCTCTTCTCGGTCATCCTGATCGTCGTCATCTCGATCTACATGCTCCTCGACATGCAGCGACTCGAGCGGACGATCGACGCACGCTTCCCGCCGTACGGCGGCACGCCGCTCACGCAGCGGATCGAGAGCGCGCTCTGGGGCTACCTCAAGGGGCAGGCGATCCTGTCGACCGTCATAGGCACGAGCGCGGGCGTCGGCATGTACGTCCTCGGCGTGACCGGCCTCGTCGAGGGAGCGCAGGAGTACGCGCTGCTCTTCGGCCTGTGGACGGCCTTCGTGGAGGTCATCCCGTACATCGGGCCGTGGCTCTCGGCCGTGCCGCCGGCGATCTTCGCCCTCTTCGCCGACCCGCCCTGGGGGATCGTCTGGGTCGGGATCCTCTTCCTCTTCATCTACCAGGTCGAGGGGCACATCGTCGTTCCGAACGTCATGGCGAACGCGTTGCGCCTGCATCCGCTGCTCGTGATCTTCGGGCTGCTCGCCGGGGGCGAGCTGTACGGGATCGCCGGAGTCCTCGTCGCGCTTCCGACGATGGCGGGCGGCCGCGCGATCTGGGAGTTCTTCCGGGAGCGGGTCCGCCTCGAGAGCTGGGAAGACGGGGCGTCGGAGGTTCCCGTGGAGGTGGAGCTCCAACCGCCGAAGGCGGCGAGCGGATCCCGCTAGCGTCCCACCTCGTGTGGGACGCGATCGCCGGAGCCGCATCGTCCGAGAGCCCGCTCTGGGCCGAGGCGCTGCGGCCGGACCGAGAGCAGGAGCGCGAGCCCGTCTTCTCCCCGCTCGCGCCCGACGAGCACGCGGTCGGGCTGGAGACGATCTACGAGGGATACCTCGTCCACTTCGGACGCTCGCGGATGTTCGCGCCCGACGACCGGGACACGGCGCTCCTGCTGGGTGACTACCTCTACGCGCAGGGCCTCGTGCACGTCGCCGCAACCGGCGATCTGGATGCCGTCTCCGATCTGGCCGAGCTCATCTCGCTCTGCTCGCAGGCGCGTGCCGACGAGCGTGACGGCGACGCGGTGGCGTGGGCGGCGACGGCAGCCCGCCTCGGCGCCGGCGGCCTCGATGATGCGCGCGCCGCGCTTCGCGACCGTGGCGATGCCGGAGATGCCGAGCGGCTCGCCCGACTCGCTGCGGGCGACGATGCGGTCGACTCCGCGCTCGCCGCGCACGCCCGGTTCGTGGGATAGAGTCGCCGCGATGCTCGCTGCGTTCATCCAGCTCCTCGCTGCGGAGAAGTCGGCCGCCGAGGAAGGCCGCGACGTCATCCTCGCGATGCTGATCGTCGGCCTGATCTTCGTCGTCGTCGCCGTCGGCGGCGACCTCCTGGCGAAGGTCTTCAAGAAGCACTAGACCCGGCCCGGCCGCGACCTCATGATTGGCCGCGATGCGGCCCGATTTGCCGACCGGAACCGTCACGTTCCTCTTCACCGACGTGGAGGGCTCGACGCGGTTGCTGCAGGAGCTCGGAGCCGAGTCCTACGCCGAAGCGCTCGCCGAGCACCGTCGGGTGATCCGTGAATCCTGCGCCGCGGAGGGCGGCGTCGAAGTCGATACGCAGGGTGACGCCTTCTTCTTCGCCTTCCCCACGGCACCGGGAGCGCTCGCAGCCGCAGCTGCGTTCACCGAGGCCCTCGCCCCGGGCCAGATACGGGTCCGCGCCGGCCTGCACACGGGGACGCCCTTCGTCGGCGACGAGGGATACATCGGAGACGACTTGCACTTCGCGGCGCGGGTCGCGTCCACCGGCCACGGTGGCCAGGTGATCCTCTCGGCCGCCACCGCGGAGTTGGTCGACGGTTCGTTGACGAGCCTCGGCGAGCATCGCCTCAAGGACATAGCCGACGCCGTGGCGATCTTTCAGCTGGGGGACGAGAGCTTCCCTCCGCTCAAGACCATCTCGAACACGAACCTGCCGCGTCCGGCGAGTTCCTTCCTGGGTCGCGAGGCGGAGCTCGGCGAAATCGTCGGACGCATCGAGGCCGGAGCGCGCCTCGTCACGCTCACGGGCCCCGGCGGGTCGGGCAAGACTCGGCTCGCCATCGAGGCCGCCTCGTCGCTCGTTTCCGAATACAAGGCGGGCGTCTTCTGGATCGGGCTCGCTCCGCTGCGCGACGCGGCGCTCGTCACGGAGTCGGTCGCCCAGACCCTCGGGGCGAAGGACGGTCTCGCCGAGCACATCGGCGAGCGCGAACTCCTGCTCCTGCTCGACAACCTCGAGCAGGTGATCGACTCGGCGCCCGCGCTCTCGCAGCTTCTCGAGGCCTGTCCCAACCTCACCCTGCTCGTCACGAGTCGCGAGCTCCTGCGCGTGCAGGGGGAGATCGAGTACCCGGTGCCTCCCCTCGCCTCTCCCGAGGCCGTGGGCCTCTTCTGCGAGCGCGCACGGGTCGAGCCAAGCGCTGACGTCGCCGAACTCTGCGGGCGCCTCGACAACCTCCCGCTCGCGGTCGAACTCGCGGCTGCGCGGACGAAGGCGCTCTCTCCGGCGCAGATCCTGGAGCGGATCTCCCAGCGACTCGACCTGCTCAAGGGCGGCCGCGACGCCGATCCGCGCCAGCAGACCCTGAGAGCCACCATCGAGTGGAGCTACGACCTGCTCCCCCCAGAAGAGCAGCAGCTCTTCGCCCGTCTCTCCGTCTTCGCCGGCGGCTGCACGCTCGACGCCGCGGAGGAAGTCTGTGACGCCGACCTCGACACGCTTCAGTCGCTCGTCGAGAAGAGCCTCGTCCGCTTCAGCGACGGTCGCTACTGGATGCTCGAGACAATCCGGGAGTACGCGGGCGATCGGCTGGTCCGAAGAGGCGAGCTCGAGGCGCTTCGGAAGCGCCACTTCGACTACTTCCTCGGGCTCGCAGAGACGGCCGAGCCCGCCCTGTGGGCGCAGCACACTGACGAGTGGCTTCCTCGACTCGACCCCGAGGTGGCCAACTTCCGCGCCGCGCTCGGCGGTTCGATCGAGCGTGAAGCGGGCGAGGCCTCCGTCAAACTTGCGGGCTCCCTCTATCCGTTCTGGGAGCTTCGTGCGCAGCACAAGGAGGCTCGCGGTTGGCTCACGGCCGCGCTGGCGGTCGGTCGGGATGCTCCCCCGCACGTACGTGCGAAGGCATTGGTGGCGGCGGGACGCGCCACCGCCTGGCAGTTCGACTGGCCGGCTGCGGTCTCGATACTGGAGGAGGCGGTCGAGCTCTGTCGCGAGCTGGGCGACGTGGAAGGCATCGGTCGCTGTCTGGGATTCATCGGTCACGCTCGCCTGTTCACAGGCGATGCCGACGGAGCGGCACTGGCGCTGAACGAGGGAGTCGAGCTGGCGCGCGCTACGGGCGACCCCAAGAGCCTCGCGCGAGCGCTCTACAACGCTGCTTTCGCCCCCATCGATCAACGCGACTTCGACCGCGCCCGCGCGATGCTCGAGGAGGCGGCGGGAATCGCCCGGGTCGAAGGCATGAAGCTGCTCCATGCACTGAGCGTGCTCCACCTCGCGTACACGGCGACCCTGGCCGGGGACTCCGCCCGCGCCGCGAGGGAGCTCGACCAGAGTGTCGACCTGCTCGAGAAACTCGGGAGAACGATGTGGGTTCCCGTGGCCGAGCGCTACCGCGCACTTGGTGCGCTGCTCGATGGAGATGTCGATGAGGCCGAGACCCTTCTCCTCCGCAGCTTGCTCGAGGGGCGGGACGAGGTGCCGCAGCAGGATCTTCCGCACTGGATCGAGTACCTCGCCGTCGTCGCCGCAGCGAGAGAGGACACGCGCCGCGCAGCAACGCTCTGGGGAGCGACTGAAACCTTGTTCGAGACGCATCACCTCGAGGTCGGGGAGGAGAGCCGCCAGGTGCGCGAGCGGTACAGAGAGCAGCTGGAAGCGTCCATCGGCTCCGCATCCGAGGCCGTCGCGAGTGGCCGCTCGATGACACTCCAGGAGACAGTGGACTACGCCGTGTTTGCGGAAGGTGACATCACCGTATGAGTGGCGGCTCTCAGCCGGCAGGTGAGATAACCCTCGTCTTCTCGGACATCGAGGGCTCGACGAAGCTGCTGAAGACGCTCGGCACTGCCGGATACCGTGAGGCGCTCGCCGAGCATCGCCGCGTCGTGAGGGACGCCTTCGCCCGCTACTCGGGCTACGAGGTCGACTACGAGGGCGACGCCTTCTTCTATGCCTTCTCCTCGCCAAGAGATGCCGTCTCCGCCGTCTCGGAAGCAATGGAGGGACTGAGGGACGGACCGATCTCGATCCGGGTCGGCATCCACACAGGTTCACCCGAGCCCGATCCTCCCAAATACGTGGGAATGGACGTGCACACGGCGGCGCGGATCATGTCCTCGGGCCACGGGGGACAGGTCGTCGTCTCGCCGACGACCGCCGCGCTCGTCGATCTCGAGCTGGCAGAGCTGGGCGAGCATCGTCTCAAGGACCTGGCCGAGCCCATCCCGCTCTATCAGCTCGGCGATGGGAGCTTCCCGCCGCTCAAGACGATCTCCAACACGAATCTCCCCCGTCCTGCGAGCTCCTTCCTCGGTCGCGAGGCAGAGCTCGCGGAGGTGCTCTCCAGGATCGAGGCCGGCGCACGCCTGATCACCCTCACTGGGCCGGGTGGCGCGGGCAAGACGCGTCTCGCGCTCGAAGCCGCCTCCGCCCTCGTTTCCGACTACAAGGCAGGTGTCTTCTGGGTCGGGCTCGCGACGCTTCGCGAGCCGGCGCTCGTCCCGGAGACGATCGCTCAGACCCTCGGCGCAGCGGGCTCGCTCGCCTCGCACATCGCCGACCGCGAGATGCTCCTTCTGCTCGACAACTTCGAGCACGTGATCGAGGCGGCGCCTGAACTGGGAGCGGTCCTCGGCGCGTGCCACAACCTCCGCCTCCTCGTCACGAGCAGGGAGCTGCTTCGGATCTCCGGTGAGGTCGAGTACGCGGTCCCACCCCTTGCCACGGCCGATGCGGTCGAGCTCTTCTGCGCGCGCGCACAGCTCGAGCCCACCGAGGAGGCGGCCGAGCTCTGTGCGCGCCTCGACTCGCTCCCGCTCGCGGTCGAGCTCGCCGCCGCGCGCACCAAGGCGCTCACCGTCGCCCAGATCCTGGAGCGCCTCTCCGGTCGCCTCGATCTCTTGAAGGGCGGCCGCGACGCCGACCCGCGGCAGCAGACGCTGCGAGCGACGATCGCGTGGTCGTACGAGCTCCTCTCTTCCGAGGAACGTGAGCTCTTCGCTCGTCTCTCGGTCTTCGCCGGCGGCTGCACTCTCGAGGCCGCCGAGGAGATCTGTGACGCCGACCTCGACACGATGCAGTCGCTCGTCGAGAAGAGCCTTCTCCGCTTCACCGAAGAGCGCTACTGGATGCTCGAGACGATCCGGGAGTTCGCAGACGAGCGACTCCACATGGACGGCGCTGGCGGTCTCGTGGAGGATCGTCACAGCGAGTACTTCGTCGGGTTGGTGGGGCGTGCTCGGGACGAGGGACCGGCGCCTTCTCCGGAGTGGCTCGACCGGCTGGAGCGCGACCAGAACAACTTGCGTGCGGTGTTCAGGCGCCTCGCGGCGATGGGTGACGACACGCGTCTCCTCGACCTGCTCGGCTACGTCCTGCAGCTCTGGTGGCTAAGGGGGGAGCGCAGCGAGGGACTGCGCATCTGCAGGGACGCACTTGCCATCGGCCGAGAGCGTTCGACCGAGGGGCGCGGGAGGACGCTGAAGCTCGCCGGCCTCTTCGCGATCACGATGGGTGACTCCGAGGCCGCACTGGGCTACATGCTCGAGAGCGAGTCCGTCTTTCGTGAGCTCGAGAACCACGAGCAGCTCTCGGCTGTCCTCATCAACCTCGGCGGGATCCACACCCACCGCCAGGACTACGACGCCGCGATGCGGGCGCTCGAGGAGGCGGCTCTCGAGGCGGACGTCGCCGGGTTCCCGAGCAGGGCGGCAGCGGCCAAGAGCAACGTCGCGAACATCGCGCTCCAGCGAGCCGATTTCGAGTCGGCGGCAGCGCTGGCCGGCGAGGCCCTCGCCCTCGCGCGGGCGGCCCACGACGAATCGGAGATCGCGATGGACCTCTTCAACCTGGCGTTCGCCACGTATCGCACGGGCAGGCATCTCGAGTCCGGCGCTGCGATACGCGAAGGTCTGGACGTCGCACATCGGCTCGGCGACCTGCGGGTGCTCGTCGACTTCTTCGCGCTTCAGGCGGTGAGAGCTGCTCGGGCAGGTGACGCGGAAGCGGGTGCACTCCTCTTCGGAGCTGCACTGGAGGTCGTGGCTCGGAATGGGTTCGAACGGATCGGCGGCGACGCCGAGACCGTGCTCGTCGACGAAGCCACCGGCGTTCTGAGCTCAGTGCTCGGCTCGACCTACGTGGAGACGATCGAGCGCGGGCGCACGTTGGCGCCCGACGAGGCAGTGCGTCTCGCCCTGGCGTCCCTAGACTGACCCGGGCCGTGCCGACCCCCCCGCGAGACCTCCGCGAGTGGATCGCGCTCCTCGAGCGGGAGGGCGAGCTCGTTCGCATCTCGGCCGAGGCCGACCCCGACCTCGAGATCACCGAGATCGTCGATCGTCTCCAGAAGGACGGAGGCGGCCCGGCGCTCCTCTTCGAGAGCCCGAAGGGCTCGCAGCATCCGCTCCTCATCAACCAGTTCGGCACCGAGCGGCGGATGTGCCTCGCACTCGGCGTCGAGACGCTCGACGAGGCGGCGACGAAGCTCGGCGACATCCTCGACCTGCAGCCGCCGGAGGGAATCCGCGAGAAGGTGCGAGGCCTGCTGAAGCTGAAGTCCGTCGCGGACTCGCGGCCCAAGGTCGTCTCCAAGGGCGCGTGTCAGGAAGTCGTGCTCGAAGGCGACGACGTCGACCTCGGCCTGCTGCCCGTCCAGCGCTGCTGGCCGGGCGACCCGGCGCCGTTCGTCACGCTTCCGGCGGTCATCACGAAGGACCCGCACACCGAGGGACGCAACGTCGGCATGTACCGGATGCAGGTGATCGATCGCGCGTCGACGTTCATGCACTGGCAGCTGCACAAGGACGGCCGCGCCGATCTTCTCGCGGCCGACGATGGGCGCATTCCCGTCGCGGTCGCGATCGGGCTCGACCCCGTCACTGCGTACTCGGCGAGCGCGCCGCTCCCCAAGCACATGGACGAGCTCATGCTCGCGGGCTTCCTGCGCGGCGAGCCGGTCGAGCTCGTCCCGTGCAAGACGGTGCCGCTCGAGGTGCCCGCGAACGCGGAGATCGTCCTCGAGGGGTGGGTGGCGAAGGACGACGTGGGGATCGAAGGCCCGTTCGGCGACCACACTGGCTACTACTCGCACGCCGAGCCGTTTCCGATCTTCCGGCTCTCTGCGATGACCATGCGGCGCGGCGCGATCTACTCGTCGATCGTCGTCGGTAAGCCTCCGGCGGAGGACGCGTGGCTCGGCAAGGCGACCGAGCGGCTCTTCCTGCCGGCCGTCCGGATGACGCTGCCCGAGATCGTCGACTACGACCTGCCCGTCGCCGGCGCGTTCCACAACTGCGTCATCGTCTCGATCCGCAAGGCCTTCCCCGGCCACGCCCAGAAGGTCATGCACGCGCTGTGGGGCCTCGGGATGCTGTCGCTCTCGAAGTCGATCGTCGTCGTCGACGAGCACGTGGACGTCCACGACTACGCGGACGTCTTCTTCCGCGTGACGGCGAACGTCGACCCGAAACGCGACGTGCTGATCACCGAGGGGCCGCTCGACCACCTCGACCATGCGCCCGGCCGCCAGTTCTACGGCGGCAAGCTCGGGATCGACGCGACGCACAAGGTCCCCGAGGAGGACGCTCGGCCGTGGCCGGAGGAGATCGTCATGTCCGACGAGGTGGTCGAGCTCGTCACCCGCCGCTGGGCGGAGTACGGATTTCGCTCGAGCACGGAATCCGGGTAGCCCCGAATTTCGTGCACGGCAACGCCGCGTGGAGCCCGACGCCGCTTGTGGCGCACGCGTCCTCCGCAATGTGCAGAATCAGCGCGTCGCGACAGACGGCACGTCGTTGACACGCGGGACCGCAGGTCGATTGAATCCACGCAAGGCGTGAGTTGAGCGACACGAACCACGACACCCCGCATACCCCCGGGCCGAGCCTGTGGCCGATCGGCTTCGCGATCGGTGTGGCGTGCCTGCTCGTCGGGCTCGTCATCAGCTGGATCGTGGCGGCGATCGGCGCGGTCATCGCAGTCGCGTTCGGGATCCTCTGGGCACGCGACGTCACGCGCGAGGTCCGTCCCGAGGTGCCCGAGATCGAGCCGGAGACCCGCGCGGTCGCGGACGAGCCGAGCGCGGCTCCCGTCGCTCCGGCAACGCAGGAGCCGCTGCCGGCGTACACGCGCTCGCGCTTCCTCGAGGCGACGACGATCGGACTCGGCGCCGCGATCGGTGCCGTCGTCACGATCCCGGTCCTCGGGTTCACGGTCCTGCCGTCCTTCATGGACGTCGAGTCGAGCGAGGCGGACCTCGGGCCGATCGACAACTTCCCCGAGGGTGAGTACGTCATCGCCACGTATCTCGCGAACCCCAAGGCCGGCGAGGTCTCGCGGCGCACTGCGTTCGTGCGCAACAACGGGCTGACCGATGCCGATGAGCCGAGCTTCACGATCCTCTACAGCCGCTGCGTCCACCTCGGCTGCCCGGTGCAGCCCAACGGGCCGATCGACGAGTCGGCCACGAAGAAGGTCGGAGGCGTCGAGCTTCGGCCCGTGCTCGCGCAGTCGTTCGGGTGCCCGTGCCATGGCGGCCTGTACGACGCCGAGGGGAACCGGCGCGCCGGGCCGCCCGTCCGCTCCCTCGACCGCTACACGTACTCGATCAAGAACGGCCGGCTCGTCCTGGACGAGCTGTATGCCGTCGGGAACGTCTCGGGCACGGGCGCGAGCGCGCAGATCTCGCGCTATCCCTGGGCGACGCCGGGTACGCACGTCGACGGGGTGGAGGCGTGGCTCTACCCCATCGTCCCGAGCCAGGTGACGGGCTAGCTTGGCCACGAAGTCGAAGCGCCAGCAGATGGTCGACATGGCGGTGCTCGCGCCGCTCGACTGGGTCGACGAGCGCACGGGCGCGGTCCGCGGCACCAAGTGGTTCCTCTTCCGCAACGTGCCGCGCGACGTCAGCTGGATGCAGACGCTCGGCTCCGCGGCACTCACGGCGTTCATCGTGCAGGCGCTGACGGGCGGGATCCTCGCGATGTACTACGAGCCTTCGGCGTCGATCAACCCGGTCACGGGCAAGCCGGTCGCGTACTCGACGATCGAGTCGATCACGAGCGAGCTCACGCTCGGCTGGCTCGTGCGCGGGATGCACCGCTGGGGCGCGAGCGTCTTCATCATCCTGCTCTTCCTGCACATGGGCCGCGTCTTCCTGTTCGGCGCGTACAAGTACCCGCGCGAGCTCACGTGGATCACCGGCGTGCTCATCCTGGCGACGGGGATGCTCATGGGCTTCACGGGCTACCTGCTCCCGTGGGACCAGACCGCGTACTGGGCGTCGGCGGTCGGCATCAACCTGAACGGGACGGCGCCGTTCGCGGGCCCGTGGCTCGCGCAGTTCCTCGCCGGAGGGCCGGAGATCGGGACGGAGACGCTGCCGAAGTTCTACGCCATGCACATGCTGCTGATACCCGGGCTCCTGATCCCGCTGATCGGGATCCACATCTACCTCGTCACCCGGCTCGGCGTCTCCTCGCCGCCGTGGTCGAGCGAGGCTGCCGGGCGTGAGCGGGCTCCCGTCCAGCCGACGGGCGCGCGCGCAGGGCTCGTTCGCGGAAGCGGGAGCGGCGACTGATGGCCCGCGATCTCGGCGAGCTCAACCGCGAGGACTTCGCCCGCTACAAGGACGACGTCAAGAAGGAAGGCAAGGGGTTCTTCCCGCGCGCGATCCTGCACGACACGGTCATGTCGCTCGTCGTCGTGGGCGTGATCGTGGGACTCGCGGCCATCTGGTACTACACCGCGGACGGCGTGAAGTCGGGGCTCCTCGGCCCGTGGTACACGGAGCCGGCGGACCCGGGGACGACGGACTTCATCCCGCGGCCCGACTGGTACTTCTACTTCCTCTTCTACCTCCTCCGGATCTTCAAGTGGCCGGAGACGGTCTTCATCGCGACGGTCGGCATCCCGACGATCTGCCTGATCCTCCTCATCGGCCTGCCGTTCTACGACCGCCGACGTGAGCGCCGCCCGCTGCACCGGCCGGTCGCGATGGTCGCGGCCGTGCTCACGATCATCTCCATGGGCGTCCTGACGTGGAAGGGCGCGACGGCGAAGGAGGCGCTCGGCTCCGAGCTCGTCCTCCTCGTGCCGTCGTGGGCCCAGGAGCAGGGATTCGTCGGTGACGAGCAGGCCACCGCGGGCGCGAAGCTGTTCGCGCAGTCGGGCTGCCTCAACTGCCACACGTACCTCGGTCAGGGAGGAGGGAATCTCGGCGCGCCCGACCTGTCGTCGATAGGCGCGACGAACGACGCCGAGTTCTTCGTCCAGTACCTGACGAACCCCGCGGCGTTCGGCAACACCGTCATGGGCTCGTACTCGTACCTCGGCGCCGAGAACCTCGCGTCGCTCGGGGCCTTCCTGGCCGCCTCCAAGGGGCCGGGGAACAACGACTGACGCGCGCGGCCCCTCTCGGGCCGGCGTGCGCCCGCAGCCAAGTAGCCTCCGCGCCGTGAGGGTCTTCCTCGGCGTGACGGGTGCGTCGGGCGCTCCCTATGCGGAGCGGCTGCTCCGCGCGCTCGCCGCCGTCGACTGCGAGGTCGGGCTGTGCGCGTCGCGGTCGGGGATCGAGGTGCTGGCGACCGAGCTGTACCGCGATCCGTCGCTCGCGCGCGAGGAGGTGCTCGAACGGTTCGTCGGTAGGGCGGCGGACCAGGTGACGATCTACGGCGAGAACGACTTCCGTAGCCCGTACGCGAGCGGCTCGGCGCGCGTCGACGCGTACGTGATCTGCCCCTGCTCGATGGCCACGGTCGGGACGCTGGCGTCCGGCGCGATGCAGAACCTGATCCATCGCGCCGCCTCGGTCGCGCTCAAGGAGCGGCGCAAGCTCGTGCTCGTACCGCGCGAGACGCCTCTCTCCTCGATCCATCTCCGCGGTCTCGCGACGCTGAACGAAGCAGGCGCCGTCGTTCTCTTCGCCGCGCCGGGCTTCTACCACGGAGCCGAGTCGATCGACGACCTCGTCGACTTCGTCGTCGCGCGCTGCCTCGACCAGATCGGGATCGACAACGCACTCGTCGCGCGCTGGGGGGAGGGGCCGGCGTGACGTACGAGTCCGGAAGGCTGGAGCCCGAGTCCGTGCGCGGCATGTTCGACCGCATCGCGCCCGTCTACGACGTGATGAACCACGTGATGACCGCGGGGCTCGACCGGCGCTGGCGGAAGCTGGCGGCCCGGGAGGTCGTCTGGCCGGGAGACCGGGTGCTCGACGCGTGCTGCGGGACCGGCGATCTCGCGGTCGAGGCCGAGCGGCGCGGCGGGCGCGTGGTCGCGCTCGACTTCTCGGAGAAGATGCTCGAGCGCGCTCGCCCGAAGTCCGGCGCGATCGAATGGGTTCAGGGCGACGCGCTCGCGCTGCCGTTCGGAGACGGAGAGTTCGACGCCGCCACGGTGGGCTTCGGCGTCCGCAACCTCGCCGACCTCGAGGCGGGCCTGCGCGAGCTCGGACGCGTGCTCCGTCCCGGGGGCAAGCTCGCGGTTCTCGAGATCACGCGGCCTCGCGGTCTTCTCAAGCCCTTCTTTCGCCTCTGGTTCGACGTGCTCGTCCCGCTCGCGGGCCGCATCCTCCCCGGCGGGAAGGCCTACACGTACCTGCCGGCGAGCGTGCGGCGCTTTCCCGGCCCTGAAGACCTGACGGCCCTGCTCGAGAAGGCAGGGTTCTCGGACGTCACCTATCGCCTCCTCGGCGGTGGGAGCGTGGCGCTGCACGTAGGGGTCAAGGCGTGACGGCGCTCGAGGTCGTGCGCGCCGCTCCCGGCCTCGACGGCTACCTCGCCGACGTCGAGGAGGAGCTCGCCCGTGTGGTCGAGCGCTATCCGGGCCTCGTCGCCGAGGTCGGGCGCACCGCGCTCGCGGCCGGCGGCAAGCGGCTCCGCCCTGCTCTTGCGTTCCTCTCGTCCGCTCCGGACGAGCCACCACCGCTCGCCGCGGGCGTCGCGGTCGAGCTCGTCCACATGGCCACGCTCGTGCACGACGACCTCATCGACGGCGCAGCCGTCCGCCGCGGGCGCATGGCCGCGTGGCGGGAGCACGGCGAGGAGGCCGCGAAGGCCGCCGGCGACTACCTGTTCTCACGTGCGTTCGCCGTCCTCACGGAGACGCGGGATCCGGACGCGGTCCTCGTGCTCGCCGAGGCCTCCCTCGCGCTCGCGCGGGGCGAAGCGATGCAGCGGCGCCAGCGACACGATCCGGCAACGACGGTCGACGACTACCTCGAGCGCTGCTCGCTGAAGACCGGGAAGCTGTTCGAGGCCGCCTGCACACTCGGCGGCGGGATCGGCGAGTACGGACGGCTGCTGGGAACCGCGTTCCAGATCGCCGACGACGTGCTCGACTGCTCGGGCGAGACCATCGAGACCGGGAAGATTCCCGGGACGGACCTGCGCGACGGCACTCCGACGCTCCCGCTCCTCCTTGCGGCGCAGGAGGACGACGTGGTGCGAGATGCGCTCGCGGGCGGTCCGATCGAGGGCGTGCTCGTCCGCGTCGCGGCAACCGGTGCGCTCGATCGGTCCCGCGAGCTGGCGCTCCACTACGCTTCGCAAGCCCGTTCGTGCCTGGACGGAGCGCCTCGGCGCGAGGAGCTCGAGGCACTCACCTGGGCCGTCGTCGAGAGGAGAAGCTGATCGCCGTTTCGCAGCTGCAAACCCTGGAGCCGATCCGGGAGAAGATCGAGGCCGGCGACCGCCTCGACTTCGACGACGGCGTCGCGATCCTCGAGTCCGACGACCTCCTCGAGCTCGGCGAGCTCGCCGATCTCGCGCGCAGGCAGCGTGGCGGCACCGACGAGGTCTACTTCGTCCAGAACCTGTACCTGAACCAGACGAACGTCTGCCGCGTGAAGTGCAAGTTCTGCGCATTCGCGGCGACGCGGAAGCAGGAGCACGCCTACACGTTCACCTCGGACGAGCTCGTGGAGGACGTCCTCCAGCAGCGGGAGGCGACCGGGTTCACCGAGATCCACATGGTCAACGGCGAGAACCCGCACGTCGACTTCGCCTTCTACCGCGACACCATCGCGTCGCTCCACGACGCAGTGCCGGACGTGCACCTCAAGTGCTACACCGCGTCCGAGATCCATCACATGACGACGCTCTCAGGGCTCACGCACGAGGACGTGCTGCGGGAGCTCCAGGCGGCCGGGCTCGGGTCACTCCCCGGCGGTGGCGCAGAGATCTTCGCGGATCGCGTACGACGGCTCGTGGCTCCGGGGAAGGAGTCGCCGGAGATCTGGTTCCACGTCCACGACACGGCGCATCGGCTCGGGATCCCGACCCACTGCACCATGCTCTACGGCCACGTCGAGACGTACGAGGAGCGGGTCGACCACATCCTCAGGCTCCGTGACCAGCAGGACCGCTCCGGGGGCTTCCTCGCGTTCATCCCGCTCGCGTTCCATCCCGAGAACACCGTGTTCGAGCGGCGCGGGTGGCGTCACACGACCGGCGCCGACGATCTCAAGATGCTCGCGTTCTCGCGGCTGATGCTCGACAACGTCCCGAACATCAAGGCCTACTGGATCATGATGGGCATGCCGCTCGCGGCCATTGCGCTCCACTTCGGCGCGAACGATGTGCAGGGGACGGTCGTGCGCGAGCAGATCTTCCACGCCGCCGGCGCGCGCACCGAGACCGAGCAGAAGATCGACGAGCTCGTTCGCTTCGTGTCCGAGGCCGGGCGCATCCCCGTGCAGCGCGACACGCTCTATCGCGAGCTGCGGCGGTGGTGAGTGAGCCGTGAGGGCGCACCGAGCCAGCAGGACAAGAGGGAGAAGCCCGAGCGTGCGGCCGGGACGCCGATCTGGGTCTGGCTCGTGTACGTCCTCGGCGGGCTGGGTGCGGCCGTGTTCGCATTCTCCGGGCTCTTCACGCTCGGGGCGTTCGTGCTCTCGAACGACGTTCCCGTCGGCGCCGACGTCTCGACGCCTGCCGTCGTCCTCTGGGGTGCGTTGATTGTGGCGGCCGTCGTGACCTGGGTCGTGCGCAGGAGGGGTCGCCGATGAGGCTGGGACGCATCTCCTACGCCAACATGGCGCCGGTCTTCTACAAGGTCGAGGCCGAGGTGGAGGAGGTCACGGGCGTGCCCACCGAGCTCAATCGGATGCTCCTCGACGGCGAGCTCGACATCGCCCCGATCTCGTCGATCGAGTACGCGCGCAATGCGGACAAGCTCCGGATCCTGCCGCGCGTGTGCGTCTCCTCGGAGGGCGCCGTCGACTCGATCCAGCTCGTCACGCGGCTGCAGTTCAACCAGGTGCGCAGCGTGGCGGTCACGCCCGAGAGCGCGACCTCGGTGGTCCTCACTCGGATCCTCCTGCCGAAGGCCGAGATCCTTCCGCTCGGATTCGAGGCGGACGCGAAGCTCCTCATCGGCGACGCGGCGCTGCACAGCGCGTACGAGGACCCGACGCCGCACTTCGACCTCGGACGGCTCTGGCTCGAGAAGACGGGCCTGCCTATGGTGTTCGCGGTCTGGGCTGCGCGTGAGCCGATCGTCGAAGGCCTCATCGAGCTCGAGCATGCGCTCGTGTCGTCCGTCCGCCTCGCGCGCTCGGAGCCGGAGCTTCTCGCGCGCCGGGCCAGCGAGACCTACGGCTATCCGGCCGGTTTCCTCGCGCGCTACTTCGAGAAGCTGCGCTACAGCTTCGGGCCGCGTGAGCGCGCCGGCCTCTACACCTTCTTCGAGATGGCACGCGACGTCGGCCAGCTCGACCACGTTCCCGAGCTGCGCTTCGTCCGCGAGGAGGTGACCGCGTGACGGTCACGCTCGAGCCGACCCCCGCGGTGGAGGAGGTCCTCGAGAAGGCGCTCGACGGCGAGCGCATCTCGGACGACGACGCGATCGCTCTCCTCCGCTCGCGCGACCTCGTTGCGGTCGGCCGTGCGGCCAACGAGATCAGGCGCCGGATGAACGACCCCTCGAAGGTGACCTTCATCATCGACCGGAACCTCAACTACACGAACGTCTGTGTCACGGACTGCGACTTCTGCGCCTTCTACCGACGCCCCGGCGATACGCGCGAGGGCTATCTCCTCCCGAAGCCCGTGATCTACAAGAAGATCGAAGAGACGCTTGCGATCGGCGGCACCGGCCTCCTCATGCAGGGCGGCCACCACCCCGACCTCGGGATCGACTTCTACGAGGATCTCTTCCGCTCGATCAAGGCCCGCTACAAGATCCACCTGCACGCGCTCTCGCCGCCGGAGATCCAGCACATCTCTCGGCGCTCGAAGCTCACCGTGCCGGAGACGCTCGCGCGCCTCCGCGACGCCGGGCTCGACTCCGTCCCGGGCGGCGGCGCCGAGGTTCTCGTCGACCGCGTCCGCCGGATCATCGCTCCCAAGAAGACGAAGTCCGAGGAGTGGCTCGACGTCATGCGTCAGGCGCACCGCCTCGGCATGTCGACGACGGCGACCATGATGTACGGGCACGTCGAGACGCTCGAGGAGCGCGTCGAGCACATGCGGAAGATCCGCGATCTCCAGGACGAGATGCACGGGTTCCGGGCGTTCATCTCGTGGACGTTCCAGCGCGACGGCAACCGCCTCGACGACGTCGTCTCCGACGAGGACATGCCGACCTCGTTCGACTACCTCCTCACGCAGGCCGTCTCGCGCATCTACCTCGACAACGTCCCGCACATCCAGTCGTCGTGGGTGACGCAGGGCATGAAGGTCGGCCAGGTCGCACTCGGCTTCGGCGCCGACGACATGGGCTCCGTGATGATCGAGGAGAACGTCGTCTCCGCCGCCGGGACGACCTACCGCACGACGACGGACGAGCTCGTCCACCTCATCCGTGCGATGGGGAAGACCCCGGTCCAGCGCGACACGCTGTACCGCGAGGTCAGGGTCTTCCAGTAGCGTCGCCGGCCGGTCGTAGACTCGGCCGCCGTGGAGACCGATCACACCGCTGCCGAGCGCCGTCTCCTGGACGCGGCGCTCGCTCCCGGGTGTGTTGCGCTCGACGCGGGCTGCGGTCGCAAGACGCGGCTGCGGTTCTACCGGGACCGGATCGAGCGACTCGTCGGGGTGGACGCCGACGTCCCGGCCGGCAGCGAGAACCCGAGCCTCGACGAGTTCGTGCCCGCGAACCTCGACGAGCCGCTGCCGTTCGGTGACGACGCGTTCGACCTCGTCTATGCGAACTTCGTCGTCGAGCACCTCGCGCAGCCGGCGGCGACGTTCGGCGAGTGGCGGCGTGTCCTCCGTCCCGGCGGGAGCCTCGTGCTGGTGACGACCAATCGCGCGAGCCCGTTCCTCGCGCTGGCCGATCGGCTGCCGCAGGGGGCACGACTGACGATCAAGCGGCGGGGCGCCGGCGCGGACGAGCGTGACGTCTACCCGACCCGCTATCTCGTGAACACCCCGGAAAGCCTGCGCGCCGTGGCTGTCGGCGCGGGTTTCGAGGCCGTCACCGTCGAGCTGGTCGGGACGATCCATCGCTACGGTGCGCGCATCCCCGGCGCCGCCCGGTCTCTCCGAGCGGTGGAGTCGGCTCTTCCCGCAGCTCGGCGGTCGACGATCGTCGCGGCGTTCCGCTGACCCGAAGCGCTGTACGGAACGTGTAAGAGCCTGCAAACGGCGATTTCCGGCTCCGCTACCCTCGTCCGCGTCGTGCCGCGCCTCCTCGCCTGCGTCGCCGTGCTCGTCGGTCTCGGCGCATTCGCGGAGACCGCCGCAGCGCAGACGGCTCAGCTCTTCCCGGGTGTGACGTACGACCGTGTGGTCGAGTTCACGGCGCACGGCCCTGTCGCGATCAGCGTGGTCCGAGGACCTCGACCCGTGGGTCTCTATCGCCTTCGTACGGTGCTCTCGAACGAGTCCGTGCTCGGTCGTGAGACCGTCTCCTCGATGGAGCGTCGCCTCGCGGGCCAGGCGACGATGGTAGGCGTCAACGGCGACTACTCCCGCTTCGCGGACGGGGTTCCGAGCGGGATGCTGATGCGCGACGGCGTCCTGGTGACACCTCCGCAGAGTGAACGCTCGAGCGTGGGCATCACGCTGGACGGTCTGCTCGACGTACGACGGGTCGGGTTCCGAGGCACGTGGCGCGGAACCGGTGCCGTGCGCACGCTGCAGCTCCTCAACAAGCAGCCCGCGCGGGACCAGATCGCGCTCTTCACGTCCGACTGGGGCCGTGCCACTCCGCGGTTCGCTGGCTCCTTCTCCGTCGTGCTCGCCCCGTTTCCGGCGTCGGTGCCCGACGTCGACCTCGTCGCACCCGTCGTCGCGACCGCGCAGGGCGCAGCGCTTCCGCTCGCCCCGGGCACCGCGGTGCTCGTCGCCCGCGGGCGTGCGGCCCAGTCGCTTCGCTCGGAGGCGACCGTCGGCACGGAGCTGACGCTCCGCGTGGGCCTGTCCACCGACTGGGGCATCGTCGCCGATGCGATCGGCGGCGGGCCCGTGCTCGTACGCGACGGGAGGCCCGTCGCCAACGCGGGCGAGGCGTTCACATCGTCCCAGATCGTTCCGCGGCAGCCGAGAACGGCCATCGGCCAGACCGCCAACGGGCGGCTCCTGATGGTGGTCGTGGACGGCAGACAGCCCGGCTACTCCACGGGAATGACGTCCTTCGAGCTCGCGCTGACGCTGCTGCGTCTCGGCGCCGTTCGCGCGATGCAGCTCGACGGTGGAGGCTCGTCGACCGTGGCGTTCGACGGGACGGTGCTCAACTCGCCGTCGGACGGGAACGAGCGGCCGATCTCCACCGCGCTCATGCTCCAGTACTACGGCGTCTATGCATCGCCTCCGCTCGAACCGGTCCTCTCGCCGAATGGCGACGGCGTCGCGGATGCGCAGAGGCTGCGCTACAAGCTCGTTCGGCTTGCGACCGCAACCGCGACCCTGAGGGCCCCCGATGGGGTCATCGCCTGGGAGGACTCTGGCCTCCGGGAGGCGGGGACGTACGACGTCGCATTCCCGCCCCCCGCGCGTCCGGTCGCGGAGGGCGAGAGCGCGATGGAGCCAGCCGCCGTCGCCGAGGGACGCTGGACGCTCACGGTCACCACGACCGACGACCAGGGCCTTACGTCCACGACGGTACGACGCTTCGTCGTGAACACGACGATCGGGTCACTTCGTGTCACGCCGCGTCTCGTCGTCGCCCGAAGGTCTGGCGGGCGCGTCGTCATCCGCTGGGCGCAGACCCGTCGGGCGCGAGTAAGGGTCACGCTGGAGAGGCGCGGCGGCACCGTGGCTCGGGCGCTCGGAGCGGCCCTGCTCCCGGCCGGTCAGCAGACGATGATCTGGGACGGTCGCGCCCGCGCCCGCAAGCCGGTGCCGGCGGGCCGCTACCTCGTGCGCGTCACGGCGCTGAACGGGCTCGGATCCATCTCGCTGACGCAGGCCATCACCGTACGTCGTGGGACGGGATAAGCTCGAGTCGGCACGGAGCCGGGTAGCCACACTGTCGCCGTTTGCAGGGATCTTCGCGATTTCAGTCGCTGCGGCAGCCGCTTCGCATCCCCCCGAAAAGGTGCCCAGCCAATCTCGCCAGTACAGTCCCGCGACGTGGTCGTCGCCTCCGTCCTGAGCGGCCTCACAGACGCCGTCACCGGTGTCGTCGGGGACTACGGCCTTTACGCCGTCTTCCTGCTGATGCTCGTCGACGCGGTCTTCCCGGCGGCGAGCGAGCTCGTGATGGTCTATGCCGGAGCGCTGGCGGCGGGCGCCTTTGCGAACCAGGACGTCGTCCTCTTCGGGCAGACGATCGACGACGGCTGGCCGGCCTACATCGCGATCGCCATCGCCGGGACGATCGGCTACACGATCGGCGCGGTCATCGGCTGGGCGATCGGCATCTACGGAGGGCGCCCGTACCTCGAACGCCACGGCAGGTGGTTGCATCTCGACGCGGAGAAGCTCGACCGCGCCGAGCGCTGGTTCGAGCGCTGGGAGGACTGGGCCGTCTTCCTCGGCCGTCTGACGCCGGTGATCCGCTCGTTCGTGTCGATTCCTGCGGGCGTCATGGAGGTGCCGTTCGTCCGGTACACGGTGCTCACGCTCTTCGGATCGGCGATCTGGTGCTTCGGCTTCGCGGGCGTCGGCTTCGCGCTCGGCGCGAGCTGGGAGGACTTCCAGCACGCGTTCCGATACGTCGACTACCTCGTCGCGGCAGCGGTTCTGGCGGGCGCCGGCTGGCTCGCATGGCGGTTCGTGCGAAAGCGCCGGGCGCGCATCGCCGAGGACTCGAGCGCAGCGCGCTGAACCTGAAATAGACGGACTCGACGCTACACTCGCCCGCGTGAACCGGCCGATTCCCCTGATCGACGTCAAGGCGCAGTATGCGCCGCTCATCCCCGAGCTCGAGGAGCGGTTCAGCGCCGTTCTCCAATCGGGACGCTTCATCTTCGGGCCCGAGGTCGAGGCGTTCGAGCAGGAGGCGGCGGCGTTCCTCGGGGTGCCGCACGCGATCGGCGTCGCCAACGGGACCGACGCGCTCGTGCTGTCGCTCGAGGCACTCGGGATAGGGCCGGGCGACGAGGTCATCTGCCCGTCCTTCACCTTCTACGCGACGGCTGAGGCGATCGCGCGCACCGGCGCGACGCCGGTGTTCGCGGACATCGAGCCCGTCTCGCTGAACCTCGATCCCGAGGACGTCGCCGCCCGGATCACGCCGCGGACGAAGGCCATCGTGCCCGTGCACCTCTTCGGCCGCCCGGCGCCGCTGGCCGAGCTGGCCGAGCTCGGCGTACCGCTCGTCGAGGACGCAGCGCAGGCATTCGGCGCGCAGGGCATCGCCCGAACGGGGATCTGCTCGACGTTCAGCTTCTTCCCGACGAAGAACCTGTTCGCACTCGGAGACGGTGGGCTCGTCTCGTGCCTCGACGACGACGTCGCCGCCCGCGTGCGGATGCTGCGCTTCCACGGATCACGGGACAAGACGACGTTCGAGCTCGTCGGGACGAACTCGCGACTCGACGCCGTTCAGGCGGCCATGCTCCGCGTCTTCCTCCCGCGGCTCGAAAGCTGGAACGCAGCCCGGCGAGAGGCTGCGGCGCGCTACGAGGAGCTTGGGCTCGGCGAGCATGTGGAGCTCCCGCTCGACGAGCCGGGGCACGTCTACCACCTCTACGTCGTCCGCTCGGCGCGACGGGCCGAGATCGCCGAGGCGCTGAAGCGCGCGGAGATCGCGTGTGCCTCGTACTACGTGAAGCCGCTCCATCTCCAGCCGGCGCTCGCGTATCTCGGCGTTCCCGCGGGATCGCTGCCCGAGACGGAGCGCGCAGCAGCCGAGAACCTCGCCCTTCCCATGTGGGGCGGCATCGACCGGGAGCAGCAGGAGCGCGTCGTCGACGCCGTCCGCTCGGTCGCCGGCGTGCCTGCGTAGCGATGCGCTCCCCGGTGAACCGGCATCGGCTGTGGCAGGTCGCCGTCGACGCGGCGCTGATCGCCGCGGCGTGGATCCTGTCCTGGTACGTCCGCTTCGACGGCGACTGGCCTCGCTACTACGACCGGTACCTCGAGTGGGACGTCGTCGCGCTCGTCGTCGGCGTGACCCTCCCGGTCTTCATCCTCTTCGGCTTCTACAACCGCTGGTGGCGCTACGTCTCGACCCAGGACATGTGGGGCGTCCTACGCGGCGTCGCAGTCGCGGTCGTCGCGGGCTTCCTCGTCTTCACCCTCCTCGACTTCCATCCCGCCAAGGTCCCGCGCGGAATCTGGGTGATCGACCTGCTGCTGCTGCTCGCGTTCGTCATGGGCGTGCGCCTGCTCGCGAGGACGCTGATCGAGCGGCCGTCCGCGGGCACGCTCGTCGCGCGCGGGCGTGAGGTGCTCGTCGTCGGCGCGGGCGACGCGGCGCAGCTGATCCTCCGCGAGATGCTGCGCAACCCGTCGATCGGCTACACGCCGATCGGGCTCGTGGACGACGACCCGCGCAAGAAGAACCTCCGCCTCCACGGCGTCCGGGTCCTCGGGACGACGCACGACCTGCCGGATCTCCTCCGCGAGCGCCGCCCGGACGAGGTGCTCATCGCGATCCCCTCCACGTCCGGTGAGGTCCGCGAGCGGATCGTGGCGAGCGCGCGCGCGGAGGGCATCCCGGTGAAGACCCTCCCGGCGCTGCACGAGCTCATCGCAGGCGACTTCAACCTTGCCGGGCAGATTCGCCCCGTCGAGGTGGAGGACTTGCTCGGTCGCGAGCCGGTCGAGGTCGACCTGCCGTCGATCGCGGGCTACCTGGCCAACGAGGTCGTTCTCGTGACCGGTGCCGGAGGCTCGATCGGGTCGGAGCTCTGTCGTCAGATCGCGCGCATGGCTCCGACGCGGCTCGTCCTCGTCGACAACGGCGAGCCCGGCCTCTTCGAGATCGAGCGCGAGCTCGTCGACGAGCGCGAGTTCCACGCGACGGCTGCCGTCCTCGCCGACGCGGGGAACGCGACGAAGATGCGCCAGGTCTTCGAGAAGTACCGCCCGGCAGTCGTCTTCCATGCGGCGGCGTACAAGCACGTCCCGCTCATGGAGGCGAACCCGCTCGAGGCCGTCCGCAACAACACACTCGTGACCCGCACCGTCGCCGATATCGCGGTCGAGTTCGGAGCGAAGCGGTTCGTCCTCGTCTCCACCGACAAGGCAGTCAACGCGAAGACGGTGATGGGGCAGTCGAAGGCCCTCTGTGAGTGGATCATCGAGTCCTGGGGGCACCGCGAGGGTACGGGGACGAAGTTCTGCGGCGTCCGTTTCGGGAACGTCCTCGGCTCGTCCGGCAGCGTCATCCCGATCTTCCGCAAGCAGATCGCCCGCGGCGGGCCGGTCACGGTCACGCACGCCGAGATGACGCGCTTCTTCATGACCATCCCGGAGGCAGTGCAGCTGATCATCCAGGCGGGCGCGATCGGCGGCCGCGGCCAGGTCTACGTGCTCGACATGGGCGAGCCGGTGAAGATCACCGATCTCGCGGAGACGATGATTCGCCTCTCGGGAAAGGAGCCGGGGCGAGACGTCGCCATCGAGTTCGTCGGTCCGAGGCCCGGAGAGAAGCTGCACGAGGAGCTGTGGTCCGAGACCGAGACCGTCTCGCCCTCATCGCACGACGCGATCATGCTCGTCACGCGACCGCCGATCGATCCGGTCTGGCTCGAGGCGGAGCTCGACGACCTCGCCCACTTCGTCGACGCGGGCGAGACCCTCGAGCTCGTCGGCCGGCTCAACACCATCGTCGCCGCTCCGAGACGCAATGGCTCGGATGTCGGCTCGATCACCGTGCCCGAGGCGGCGTCCGCCTCCGACGCGTAGCCCCGCGCCCCGGGCGCACCTGCCCCATGACCACCGCCGTGGTGGGATACTGCCCGTGGCAGGGGAGTAGGAGTCGATTCAAGGAGGTTTTCCTATGAGGGGACGCGTATTGCGGCGTTCGTCGCGGTTCGCGACCGCGCTCGTGCTCGCGGCATTGACGGTGGGCGCGGCCGCGGTCGCCATCGCCGGGCTTCAGCCGGCGGATCTGTCGTACACGCCCAACTCCGAGGCGCAAATGACGAACATCGACGTCGCTCGCGCCTACGCGAAGAACTACTACGGCGCACCGACGGCGGTGGCTGGCACGGGTGCGACGAGCACATGGAACACGCCACTGAACCCCGCGAGCAACTACGCCAAGGAGGCCTGCTCGGTCGCGAAGGAGGGGCAGAGCTGGTTGAAGGCGCGTTCGAAGGTGGCCAACCGGGCGATCGTGCTCGATGTCGACGACACGACACTGACGACGTGGAACTACGAGCTGTACAGCAACTGGGACTTCAACCCGAGCACGAACGCGAGCTTCGTCGGTCTCACCGGCTCAACGTTCACAGGGAACCTGTTCCCGGCAACACCCTGCATGGTGGATCTTGTCAAGGAAGCGACGACGCTCGGATACTCGATCTTCTGGATCACCGGGCGAGGAGACGCGCAGCATCAGGCGACGATTGCCAACCTGCAGGACGACGCGGCGGCCGGGCTCCCGAACATCTCGGACGTCGATCTGAGCGGGAAGACGGACGTCCCGGAGATCGACGCGGGGTATCCGGCGTCGACG
>DASUFC010000031.1:0-2324 GCA_036274755.1 Gaiellaceae bacterium | reverse complement strand
AGGCCGAGCGGGATCGAGGGACGCGCCGCGAGCGGCGCGGTACGTAGGAGGATCGCCTCCCACCCATCGAGGTCACGCAGCGCGCGGAGCGCCGCCCTGACCACGGGCAGGCTCCCGGCCGCGGTCTCGACGACGATCAGGTTGTCCTTCGTCGCAGCGGGCGCGAACCGCTCGAGGTCGACGCCGGCCGGGACGACGGTGTACGCGCCGGGAAAACGCGTGGCAGCACGCTCGGCGACGTCCTCGCCGGTCGCCACCAACCTGTCGATCCGCGCAAGCAGGCGGTCGCGCTGGTTCTTGCGGGGCGGGAAGCCGAGTCGCTCCGGGTCGACGAAGGTGGCAACGGTCGTCGTCCGGGCCTCGAGCAGGGCCACGTAGGCGAGCCCCGGCACGGCCGGGTCGAACCCGTGGACGACGTCGAAGTCCCCGCGCCTCAGCGCGGTGGCGACGTTCGCGCGGACGCCCACGGGAATCCCGACGGCAGCGCGCGGCGAGACGGGAACGGCGCGCGAGACCGCGACGACTCCTTCCAGCTCGCCGGTCTGGAGGGCGCGCCGACCCGCGAGGAGATCGGCAGAACGGGACGAGGGAACGAGCACGACGACGGTGTGGCCCCGGGCGCGCAGCGCCTCGGCGACGCCGGCGACGTGCTCGTTCGTGTCGTGCGGCACCGACCACGCGTAAGGCGTCACGAGGCAGATCCGAAGCGGCACGGGCCTCGATTGTAGGGGCGGGTACCCTCGCGGCGTGAGCGACGTGACCATCACGGTGCGGACGAACGGCCCCTACAAGATCGTCGGGCCGGTGCGGATCGTCGACCCGGAGGGCCGCGAGCTCGAGGTCCCGCCGGGTGACGCGATCGTCCTCTGCCGCTGCGGCCACTCGTCGACGAAGCCGTTCTGTGACGCGACGCATCGGCGCATCGGCTTCGTCGCCGACGACGTGGCTCCGCGCGTCGAGCCCGATCGACCGGGCGTGTAGGGTCGAGTCGTGCCCGAGGCCCGTCTCGAGGACAACGGCTCAGGTCTCGCGCCCGCGTCCGACGGCTGGTTCGTCGTGAACGTGCGGGATGCAGAGTGGTGGACGTCGACGACGTTCGGCTCGGGCTGCGGCTTCGAGACGCGCGAGCAGGAGTTTCCGCAGGTCGGCATCAACGTCAGCGTGGTCGAGCCCGGCGAGTCGAACTGCCTCTACCACTCGGAGTCGCAACAGGAGGCGTTCCTCGTGCTCTCGGGCGAGTGCAAGCTGCTCGTCGACGGGGAGGAGCGGCCGCTCGCGCCGTGGGACTTCGTCCACTGTCCCGCGGGCGTCGAGCACGTCTTCGTCGGATCGGGCGACGGGCCGTGCACGATCCTCATGGTCGGCGCTCGGTCGAAGGACGAGCAGCTCCTGTACCCCGTCTCGGGGCTCGCGGCGCGCTACGGCGCGAGCGTGGAGGAGGAGACGAGCGACGCCCGACAGGCGTATGCGCCGTTCGAGCGGCCGACGCGCGGCCGGCCGGCGTACTGGGACCGGCTTCCCTGGGCCTAGAGCCGCAGCAGCATCTCGTGCTGCCGGACGTCCGCGGTGCCGCCGAGTGCGGCGAGCGCGAGCGACGCCGGGTGACCGGCGGGCAGATTGAGGACGCTGACGGCGCCCAGCGAGCGCACGCCTCGCAACAGCTCCCGAAGCGGCTCCTCGTCACCGGCGATCTGGACGACGGAGACGCGGCCGCCGCCCGGCCGGACGACTGCGGCCGCGCCGTCGACCACGAGGCCACCCAGGTCGGTGGCTTTCGCGAGTGACGCGTCGTCGCGCTGCCACGGCTCTCGCTCGACGCTGTGCTCGCGGATCCAGGCGTGGGCCTCTTCGGCGTCGACCTCGTTCACGTTCGCCTCGCTCGCCGTGCCGGGAAGCGACCAGACCTCGAGGTCGCGCACGCGGGCGTAACCGAGCTGCTCGTACAGCGCGATCGCGCTCGTGTTGCCCACGATCACCTCGAGCCAGATCCGTTCGACGCCGCGCGAGCGCGCGTTCTCGTGCAGCGCGTGCATGAGCCTGCGACCGGTCCCGCGCCGCCGTTCCGCGGGAACGACGCCGACGCCGCCCACCCAAGCCTCCGCTCCTCGAAGCCCGAGGTTCGCGAGCCCCACGCGCTCGCCGCCGCGAACCGCGACCACGGACGCGGCACGGTCGAGATCGAACGTCTCCGTCAGGAAGCGCATGGCGGACGCGTCGACCGCGAACGGCACGAGGTAGCCCTCGTAGGACGAGGTGAAGAGCGTCGCCAGCTCCTCGTCCGAAAGACCCGTGGCCGGCTGCAGCTCGAGGTCTGCCACGGGCGG
>DASUFC010000030.1:0-34254 GCA_036274755.1 Gaiellaceae bacterium | reverse complement strand
CGCCGTAGCCTTCTGCGCATGTCGCCGCAGCGGCGCACCGCGCTCGTCTCGGTCGGGGCCGCCTGTCTCCTCGTCGCGATCAAGCTGGTCGCCGGGCTCGGCAGTTCGAGCCTCGGGCTCCTCGCCGAGGCCGCGCACTCGGGAACGGACCTCGCTGCCGCGCTCCTGACCTTCTTCGCCGTGTCCGTCGCCGTGCGTCCCGCAGACCGGGGCCACCCGTACGGTCATGGCAAGGCGCAGAACCTCGCAGCGCTCGCCGAGTCCGCCTTTCTCATCGCCGTCAGCTTCCTCATCGCCCTCGTCGCGATCCTGCGGCTCGCCGGCGTCGTCGAGTTCGACGTCGAGCCCACGTGGTGGACGTTCGCGGCGATCGCCCTCGTGCTCCTCATCGACGCCACGCGAACGACCGTCTCCCTGCGCGGTGCGCGCCGCTACGAGAGCGACGCGCTGCTGGCGAACGCGCTCCACTTCGGGAGCGACTTCGCCGGCACGCTGGCCGTGCTCGCCGGGCTCGTGATGGCCGCTCTCGGGTTCCCCGCAGGCGACTCGATCGCCGCGCTCTTCGTGTCGGCGCTCGTCGTCTCGGCGGCGATCAGGCTCGGTCAGCGCAACGTCGACGTCCTCATGGACCGCTCGCCGGAAGCCGATACGCGGCGTGCCAGGAGCGCGATCGCGCGTCTCGACCCCCCTGTCGAGCTGCGGCGATTGCGGCTTCGACGAGCTGGAGGAGAGCACTTCGCCGACGTCGTGATCGGGGTCGCGCCCGGCGCCGCGATCGGGCAGGGCCACGCCGCTGCCGACCGCGTCGAGCAGGCGTTGCACGGCGCCCTCCCGGGGATCGACGTCGTCGTGCACGTCGAGCCGCGCGAGGGATCGGGGGCGTTGCGCGAACGTGTGCTCGCGGCTGCGCTCACGGTCTCGCACGTGCGTGAGATCCACAACCTGACCGTGATCGACGTGGACGGAAGCCTCGAGGTCTCGCTCCACCTGAAGCTCCCCGGCGACCTGTCACTCGAGCGCGCGCACGAGATCGCCGAGCAGGTCGAGCGGTCGATCCTCGAGGAGGTCCCCGAGGTGCAGTCCGTGCGAACGCACCTCGAGCCGATCTCCGAGACGGCGGCCGGCGAGGAGATCGCCGTCGATCCGGCTCTCGTCGAGGCAGCGGTGCGCGACGAGGTCGGCGTCGAGCCTCGCGAGCTGCGCTTCGTCCGAACCGACGATGGGATCGTCGTCTTCCTCACGCTTGCGCTCGACGGAGGCGAGTCCCTCGCCGACGCGCATGGCCGCGCCAGCGCGATCGAAGAGCGCGTGCGCGCCAGCGTGCCGGCCGTCGCCGACGTCGTGGTACACACCGAGCCGTGAGGCTCTGCATGTTCCATCCCCTCGGGCATCCGCTCGAGCGTGGCTGGGTCGGGCGGGTCGAGGGGGACCGCGTCGTGCAGCTCGCCGCGCAGACCCTGCAGGCGTTCTTCACGGGTGGCGGCACGGCACGCGAGCACGCCGAGTATCGGCTCGCGGAGGTGCGCTTCCTCGCGCCGGTGCTCCATCCGCCGTCGGTGCGGGTGTTCGAGGACCAGGCTTCGTTCGCCTTCGGCAACCCCGCATCGGTGGTCGGTCCCGATGCCGTCGTGAGGTCGCCCGATCCGGGCGGGACGCTCTCGGTGGCCGCCCGAGTCGGCGCGATCGTCGGCGCGGACGGCTCCATCGGCGCCTATACCGTCGTTGCGGACTGGCGCGACGCGCGGCGGCCGGCGCCGAAGGACCGTGATTTCGCGCTCGGCCTCGGGCCCGTCGCGGTGACGGCGGACGCGTTCGATGCTGCTGCAGGCGCGAACGTCGTGCGGGTCGATGGCGAGGAGCGCACTCGGATGCCCGCTCCGGAGCTGGATTGGGGGTCGGCGCTCGCGCTCGCCGCGGACGGGACCCGCCTGTATCCGGGCGACATCCTGGCCGGTCCGGCGCACGACGTCATCGGCGACATCCCGCCCGGCGCGGTCGTCGACATCGAGGTCGTGGGCATCGGCGTCCTGACGCAGCGCGTCGCTTCCGCGCCTGCGCCCGGCGTCGGCGAGTAGCCGCGGGCCGACTGCACAGCCGGAGAGGTCAGGTGCCGCAGCTGTCCGCGCGGTAGAGCGCGTATCGGCTCGGCGTGAGGACCCACGTCCAGTGAGCCCCCACCGGGACGACGTTGAACGTGTGCCTGAACGTCTCCTTCGCCCCGATGGAGTTCAGGAGATCGACCCTGAGCGTCACCGCCTTCGCGTCCACACGCCCCGTGTCACCGGGGACGTGGAGCTTGCGGTCGCGCACCCGGAGGACGTCGATCGACCCGAGCTTCGAGGCTACGGGCCGCTGCAGCTCGCAGTCGACGTACTCCTTCTGCAGAGCGACGAGCTTGTGGGCCGGATACAGCGAGTCCCAGGCGGAGGCGTAGTCGTCGGCGACGATGTAGCCGACGATCGTCGTCATGAAGTCGGCGGGGTCTCCACTCGGCCCGTCCGGCCCGTCCAGAGCGTGCACCACGCCGACGACACCGAGAGCGGCCGCCACGAACGCCGTGGCGAGCCCGATGAGCAGTCGACGGGACACGACTCGCATTCTGCATCGCGCGGCCCCGGGTGGATGCCTGCTAAGAGTCGCCGATGCGTGCGCCCCTGGTGATCGACTGGGACGGCACCGTGACCGAGGTCGACGGGCTCCATCTCGTGCTCGAGCGGTTCGGCGACCTCACGGTGTTCGACCGGTCCGAGGCGGCGCTCGGGCGCACGCTCGGCCTTCGTGACGTCATCGCGCTCGAGTTCGAGACCGTGCACGCGCAACTCGTGGACGTCGTGGCCTGGGTCCGCGAGAACGTCACGGTACGGGCCGGTTTCGGCGAGCTCGCTCGCCTCCGCCGCCCGCTCGTCGTGTCGAGCGGCTTCCACGAGCTCATCTCGCCGGTTCTCGAGCGCGAGGGGATCGAGCTCGACGTGATCGCGAACAGGCTGGATCCGCAGCCCGCGGGCTGGCGCACGATCTTCCGCGAGCAGCCGCTCTGCGACGTCTGCGGCGAGCACTGCAAACGCGCCGACCTCGCGGAGCTCGATCCGTTCGTCTACGTGGGCGACGGCTACTCCGATCGCTGCGTCGCGAAGGCTGCGGCCCGCGTCTTCGCCCGGGACGGGCTCGCCGGGTACCTCGCGCGCGAGGGCGTCCCGTTCGAGCCGTTCGAGGACTTCTACGACGTCGAGCGCGCGCTTGCCGGCGCCGAGGTCGTTCCGCCCGGGCGCAGCGTCGGCCGGAAGACGTAGCTCGGCTGCCGCTCGGCCGGCCGCGCCACCTGGTCGCGGAGCGCGTCCACCGCCGTGCGGGCTATCTCGTCGATCGGCTGCTCGACGGTCGTCAGCGGCGGGTTCGTCCAGGACGCGGCAGCAATTCCGTCGAAGCCGACGATCGAGAGGTCGTGCGGGATCGTCAGACCCTGCGCGAGCGCCTCCTGCATGGCGCCGATGGCCATGAGGTCGCTCGAGCAGATGACCCCGGTCGGGCGCTTGCGTGCCGGTCTCGCGAGGAGATCGCGAACGGCCGTCCGCCCGCCGTCGAGCGTGAACTCGGAGTGCGCGATCAGGCCGTCCTGGAGTCCCGCCGACTCGAGGGCGTCGAGGTGACCCGCCGTCTTCTCGCGCGTCGGCAGCGCGTACGGCTCACCGGCGACGAAGCCGATGCGCTCGTGGCCGAGCTCGACGAGGTACTCGGTTGCGATCCGGCCCGCTGCGCGCTCGTCGACGCCGACCGACGTGACGTCGAGATCCTCCGAGCCGCCGTTCACGAAGACGAGCCGCGCGCCGCGGTCGAGCAGCTTGGCGTAGTGGGAATGCCGTCCCCGGACGTCCGTGACCTCGGCGGAGATGAAGAGCATCCCCTCGACACCTCGCTCGAGGAGCATGCGGACGTAGTCGCGCTCGCGCGTCGCCGAGCCGTGGGTGTTGCAGAGGATCGTTGCGAGGCCGCTGCGCGCCGCATGCATCTCCATCGCCTCTGCCAGCGCGGCGAACACCGGGTTCGAGAACTCGGGGACGAAGAGGCCGATCGCGCTCGCCTCGGAACGGCCGGGCGGCACGTAGAGCAGGTCCCGCATCGCGTGCTCGACGCGGTCGCGTGTCTCGGGGCGGACCGTGGCCGAGCCCGTTGCCACGCGAGATGCCGTGGCGACGCTAACTCCGGCCCGATCTGCGACGTCTCTAAGACTGGCCATCGGTCTCGATCGGTTGCCGTCCGTGGGGGGCACGGAGTTCGTTTCGGAGAAAAGAAACGCACGTCATGTCCACCCGACCCATCTTAACCAGGTACGTCCTCGATTGGCCAGCTTGACCGATCGTCGACATGCGGTTAAGCTCCTTGCGCGTTTCATGGGAATGAAACACTTTTCATTCGGCGCGCAGTCGCTCGTATCCTCAAGGAGGGCACGTCTATGTTGAGTACTCGCTCGCTGCGAGTCGCTGCCGGCCTGGCCGTCAGCACCCTTGTCGCGGTGGTCGCCGTTTCGACCGGCGCCTCGGCGACGAACCAATCGGCGAAGATCGTCATCTGGGCCGACGCCGACCGCGTGCCAGCGGTCACGAAAGTCGCGAACGCCTGGGCGGCGAGCAGGGGCGTTACGGTCCAGGTCGTCCAGAAGCAGCAGGGCCCGATCCGCCAGGAAGTCTCGACCGTTGCGGTGGAGAACGCACCCGACGTCATCGTCGGCGCCCACGACTGGGTCGGCGAGCTCTCGGGCAACGGCTCGATCGTCCCGCTCTCGCCGTCGGCCGCCACGCGGAAGCAGTTCCCGGCGTACGCGCTCAACGCGTTCTCGTACGGCACCGCGATCAAGAAGCTCTACGGGGCTCCGGTCGCTCTCGAGAACGTCGCACTTATCACCAACACGAAGCTCGCGAGGGTCCCGAAGTCGTTCGCTGACCTCGAGAAGCAGGCGCTCGCGTCGAAGAAGAAGACGAAGTCGCAGGTCGGCCTCGCCGTGCAGCAGGGCCAGGGCGACGCGTACCACATGTACCCGTTCTTCTCGGGTCTCGGTGGCTACGTCTTCGGCACGAACAAGGCCGGCAACCTCGATCCGTCGGACATCGGCGTCGCGAACCCGAAGTTCCTGAAGAACGCGTCGCTCATCGACAAGTGGAACAAGGAAGGGCTCATCCGCTCGCAGGTCAACGACTCGATCGCGAAGGACCTCTTCCTCAAGGGCAGGGTCGCGTACTGGATCACCGGCCCGTGGTTCCTCGCCGACATCCGGAAGTCGGGCGTTCCCTACGCGGTCTCGGCGTTCCCGACGATCGTCCCGGGGATCAAGTCCGCTCCGTTCCTCGGCGTCCAGGGCTACATGGTCACCAAGTACGCCGGAGCCCACGGTGTCGAGAGCCTCGCGAAGGATCTCGTCGCCAACTACATGATGCAGCCCGCCGCGCAGCTGTCGCTCGCGCTCGCGAACGACCGCTCCCCGGCGAACGTGAAGGCGCTCGCTCAGGTCAAGAACAAGGATCTGAAGGCCTTCGGCGCGGCATCCCAGGGCGGAGTCCCGATGCCGAACATCCCGCAGATGTCGAGCGTCTGGCAGGACCTCGGCGCTGCCTGGGTGCGTGCGACCAAGGGTGCCGGCTCGACTCCGGCACGGAAGTCGTTCATCGCCGCTCAGAAGAGCATCGCTCAGAAGATCGGCTGAGGCACTGACGGAGGGGCGCGGCATCGGCTGCGCCCCTCCCGCCTTTCCTCCGAGCCCGTGACCAGCGCACCCATTGCAGTCGAGACGGTCGTGCCGAAGCCGTCGCTGATCGCGCGCGGAATCGGCTTCTTCTCGGGCACGGTCGGGCTCGCGATCAAGCTCGTGCTGCTCGGAGCGGTGAACGCGCTCGCGATCTGGGCGCTCGCCGTTCTCTTCGGTGACGGCAAATGGCTCGCCGCAGTCCTCATCGGCGCCGCGACCGTCCTCATCGACGCCGTCTACCTCGTCCCGGACCGGCGGCTCGTCCCCCTGAAGTACCTCGTGCCGGGAACGGTGTTCCTCGTCGCATTCGTCGTCATCCCGATTCTCTCGAACGTGAACATCGCGTTCACCAACTGGTCGACGCTCCACAACCTCTCGAAGGACGAGGCGATCGTGGCCATCCAGGAGCGGTCGCTCGTCGCTCCGGCCGACGCAGCGACGTACACGTCGACACCCGCCAAGAAGGACGGCGAGCTCGTGCTCCTCCTCCGCAACGACGCCACGGGGGATCTCTACGTCGGCTCCGAGGCAGGCCTCGAGCCGCTGCCGCCCGGGTCGGCGCAAGTCGCGAACGGCGCCGTCACGGCCGCCGAGGGCTACGAGGTCGTGAAGGGGAACGAGCTGTTCGCGATCGACGCGCAGCTGAACGCCCTGACGATCCCGGCGGCGGAGGGCACGTTCATCAAGCCCGAGGGGCTGAGCATCGCGAACGAGGTGCGGTCCAGCCTCGTCTACGACCCGGCCAACGACACCTTCAAGGACGTCGAGACGGGGACCGTGTACTCCGACAACGGCGAGGGCTCGTACGAGTCCGCGGCCGGCCAGGAGCTCGAGCCGGGGTGGAAGACCCACATCGGCCTGCAGAACTTCAAGACGATCCTGACGGACCCGCTCGTCCGGGACCCCTTCTTCCGCGTCTTCGTGTGGACGTTCGCGTTCGCGCTCATCTCGGTCTTCTTCCAGTTCGCGCTCGGGCTCTTCCTCGCGATCACGCTGAGCAAGCCCGGCCTGAAGCTGCGGCGGACGCAGCGCGCGATCCTCGTCCTGCCGTTCGCGATTCCCGCCTTCCTCTCGGTCCTGGTCTGGCAGGGGTTGCTCAACGACGAGTTCGGCATCGTGAACCAGACGCTCCACACGGACATCCCGTGGCTCTTCGATCCCACCTGGGCGAAGGTCTCCTGCGTCCTCGTCAACGTCTGGCTCGGCTTCCCGTACTGGTTCCTCGTCTGCACCGGCGCGCTGCTGGCGGTTCCCGACGAGCTGACCGAGGCCGCGCGCGTGGACGGCGCCGGCCCGTTCCAGGTGTTCAGGAAGGTGACGCTGCCGCTGCTGCTCGTGGCGACCGCGCCGCTCCTCATTGCGTCGTTCGCCTTCAACTTCAACAACTTCAACAACATCTACTTCCTCACGGGCGGAGGCCCGTACGAGGTGTCGCAGACCGTCGCCGGATCGACGGACATCCTCATCTCGTACACGTACAAGATCGCGTTCCAGGGCGGGAGCGGCGCGCAATACGGCCTCGCGGCCGCGGTGTCGATCTTCATCTTCTTCATCGTCGCCGGGATCTCGGCGCTCTCGTTCTGGCGCACGCGCGCACTGGAGGAGATCCGATGACTGCGATGGACCACGCCGAGGCGGCACCGCGCGTCGAGACGGCCCAGGCGAGACGCCGCAAGCCGATCCTCGAGTACAACTGGTGGCGGTACCTCGTCAGCCTGCTGGCGATCGTGTTCGCGCTCTTCCCGATCGTCTACGTCGTCTCGGCCTCGCTGAACCCGATCCCGTCGCTCACCTCGGCGCAGATCGTCCCGGACGACGTGACGTTCGAGAACTACCGGCGGATCCTCAGCGGGAACCCGGGCGAGTCGGGAACCTCGGAGGAGGCGCTCGACGTCCCGTACATCAGCTGGTACGTCAACACGATCGTCATCTCCGGGGCGATCGCGCTCTTCTCCGTCTTCTTCGGCGCGCTCGCCGCGTACGCGTTCGCGCGGTTCCGCTTCAAGGGGCGGCGGATGGGGATGCTGTCCTTGCTGCTCATCCAGATGTTCCCGACGTTCCTCGCAGTCGTCGCCATCTACCTCATCGTGCTCCGGATCGGCGACGTGTTCCCGGCCATCGGCCTCGATACGCGGGCGAGCGTGATCCTCGTCGGGCTGGGCGGCGCGCTCGGCATCAACACGTGGCTCATGAAGGGCTTCCTCGACTCCATCCCGGACTCGCTCGACGAGTCGGCCCGTGTGGACGGTGCGACGCCCGGTCAGGTGTTCTGGGGGATCATCCTGCCGCTCGCGACGCCCGTGCTCGCGGTCGTCGGCCTGCTCTCGTACATCTTCTCGATCAACGAGTTCATCATCGCGAGCCGTCTGCTGCAGACGACGGACAAGTGGACGCTCCCGGTCGGCCTGTACGGGTTCATCAGCGACAAGTACGCATCGCAGTGGGGACCGTTCTGCGCGGGCGTCGTGCTCGCCGCGATCCCCGTCGTGATCCTCTTCTTCTTCCTCCAGCGGTACATCACCGAGGGTCTCACCCGCGGCGCGGTCAAGGGGTAGCGCGTGGAGTCGCTCCTCGCCCTGCCGCACCACGACGGCTCCGAGGCCTACGTCCTCGAGCCCGCTGCCGAGCTCGGCGACCACGTCACGATCGCGCTTCGCGTTCCAAGGGCCTGGTCGCCCTCGCGAGTGCTGGTGCGCTACGTCCGCGACGCCGAGCCGAACGTGGTCGACGCGGTGGTCGACCGTGAGTCGGAGCACGACGTGTGGTGGCGCGCGAGCTTTCCCGTCGCGAACCCGGTCACCTCCTATCGGTGGCTTCTCGTCGGCGACGGCGGCGGGTTCGACTGGCTCACGGCGACCGGTCTCCACGGCGGCTACGTCGGCGATGCGGACGACTTCGTCGCGACCGCCGGAGCCGCGGGGCCCGACTGGCACCTCGAGTCGGTCGTCTACCAGGTCTTCCCCGACCGCTTCGCCTCGTCAGGCGCCGACGTCGAGCCCCCCGAGTGGGCGATTCCCCGCGCCTGGGACGAGCTGCCGACGGGTCGCGGCTCCGACACGCCGTTCGAGTGGTTCGGCGGAGACCTCCGAGGTATCGAGGAGCGGCTCGACCACGTGACGTCGCTCGGGGCGAACGTCCTCTACCTCACGCCCGTCTTCCCCGCCTGGAGCACGCACCGCTACGACGCGAGGACGTTCGACCACGTCGACCCGCTCCTCGGCGGAGATGCCGCCTACGCGGCGCTCGTCGCCGGGGCGCACGCTCGCGGGGTCCGCGTTCTCGGCGATCTCACGACGAACCACGTGGGGGCGCGCCACGAGTGGTTCGTCGCCGCACAGGCCGGTCGCGCGCCCGAGCGGGAGTTCTTCTACTTCGACGAGTCTCTCGAGCACGGCTACGACTGCTGGTACGGACATCCGAGCCTCCCGAAGCTCGATTACCGCTCCGCGGAGCTCCGGGAGCGCATGTACGCCGGACGGGAGGCCGTGGTTCGGAGGTGGTTGGAGCCGCCCTACGAGCTCGACGGCTGGCGGATCGACGTGGCCAACATGACGGCCCGCCACGGGACCTACGACGGCCTCGCGGATGTGGCGCGCGGAGTCGTCGGCGCGGCGGCGGACGTCCGACCCGATGCGCTCGTCGTCGCCGAGCATGCGCACGACGCCCGTCCCGACCTCCGGCTCGGCGCGTGGCACGGGACGATGAACTACGCGGGGTTCAGCCGTCCCGTGTGGGCCTGGTTGCGCGGCGAGAACCTTCCGACCGACCCGGCGAGCCGGTTCATGGAGCTTCCCGTCGGGATCCCTCACTTCGACGGGCCGACCGCCGTCCGGACGATGCAAGCCTTCCGGGCCGGCATCCCGTGGAGTTCCTCACTGCACTCCTGGGCAATCCTCGACAGCCACGACTCGCCCCGGTTTCGGGTCGTCGCCGGATCGCGCGAGCGCCAGCTCGTCGGCGTCGGGCTGCAGATGACGACGCCGGGCGTGCCCATGGTGTTCGCCGGCGACGAGATCGGGCTCGGCGGCGACTGGGGCGAGGACGCGAGAAGGACGATGCCGTGGTCGCGTCCCGAGACGTGGGACGCGGGCGCGCTCGAGGGCTACCGACGGCTCATCGGGCTGCGCCGGACGGAGCGCGCACTCGCGCGCGGCGGCATGCGCTATGCGCACGTCTCCGGCGACGCGATCGCGTACGTGCGGGAAACGCGGGACGAGGCCGTCCTCTGCCTGGCGACGCGCGCGGCGTCCGAGCCCATCCGGGTGCCGCTGCGCGCGCTCGGCGCACGCGAGCTCGAGACGCTCGCCGGAGAGGACGCAGCCATTGACGGCGGCGATGCCGTGCTCCCCTCGGAGGGGCCGGCATTCCATGCCTGGAGAGTGGTGTGACAGCGAAGGAGGGACGTGGTGGCTGAGGTCCAGCTCAAGGACGTGGACAAGATCTACGAGGGAGGTGTGCACGCCGTTCAGGACCTGTCGATCGACGTGGCGGACGGCGAGTTCCTCGTCCTGGTGGGCCCGTCGGGGTGCGGCAAGACGACGGCGTTGCGGATGGTCGCCGGGCTCGAGTCGATCACGGACGGGACCATCACGATCGGCGACCGCGTCGTGAACGACCTCTCGCCGAAGGATCGCGACATCGCGATGGTCTTCCAGAACTACGCGCTGTACCCGCACCTCTCGGTCGCGGACAACATCGCCTTCGGCCTACGGCTCCGGAAGACGCCGAAGCACGTCGTCGACGAGCGGATCGCCTGGGCGGCGAAGCTCCTGGATCTCACGCCCTATCTGGCGCGGAAGCCGAAGGAGCTCTCGGGCGGCCAGCGCCAGCGCGTCGCCATGGGCCGCGCGATCGTGCGCGAGCCGCAGGTGTTCCTGATGGACGAGCCTCTCTCGAACCTCGACGCGAAGCTGCGCATCCAGATGCGCTCCGAGATCGCGAAGCTCCAGCACGACCTCGAGACGACGACGATCTACGTCACGCACGACCAGGTCGAGGCGATGACCATGGGCGATCGCGTCGCGGTGATGAGCATGGGCGTGCTCCAGCAGATCGACCGTCCGCAGGCGCTCTACGACGCACCGAAGAGCGTCTTCGTGGCGAGCTTCATCGGGACGCCGCCGATGAACCTCTTCCGCGGCACCCTCGGGACGGAGAACGGCGCCGTGTCGGTCACGCTCGGGTCCACGACGCTGACGGTCGAGCAGTCCTGCGTCGCCCGCTACGGCGGGATCCGCGAGCTCGGCGGACGGGACGTCGTCGTCGGCATTCGCGCCGAGGACGTCTATCCGGCCAGCGCGAGGCCCGACCTCCCGACCATGGAAGCCGTCGTCGAGCTCGTCGAGGCGCTCGGGTCGGGCGTGATGGCGCATCTTCAGGTGGACGCCCCCTCCGCCCGGCGCCCCGAGACGACGGGTGCTGCGCCCGTGGAGGGCGCCGAAGGGTCGCTGAACGACGCGCTCGGCTCCCAGCCGAACCTCGTCGCCCAGTTCCCGGCGCGCGTGATCCTCAAGCTCCAGGAGCGGGTGCCCGTCGCCGTCGACCCTGGCGCTCTCCACTTCTTCGATGAGGAGACGGGTGTCGCTCTCAGCTGAATTGGCTGCGCGCGCGCGACGATCTCTGAAGGCGGCCGCTTTGCGGCCGCGACGGGTTGTTGTCGTTGTTGTGATGGTGATGGCCGGCCTGGCGGTCGCCGGGGGCGGTGCGACCCCGAACGCCACGCCGAAGCCGCCCGCCGGGGCTGCGCTCGAGGCGCTCGCGCAGCCTCCGAGCTACAGCGCGTTCGCGTCGCAGCGCATCTACTTCGTGATGCCGGACCGGTACGCCAACGGCGATGCGTCGAACGACCGGGGCGGCCTGACCGGCCCGCGCACGGTCACCGGGTACGACCCCGCCGACACGGGCTGGTACCACGGCGGCGACCTGAAAGGCCTGACCGGCCCGTGCATGGACACGCGGACCGGTCTCGCGCGTCTGACCGGCCTCGGGTTCACGGCCATCTGGGTGACACCGGTCGTCGCGCAGCAGTACGTCCAGGGGGACAGCGCGGCCTACCACGGCTACTGGGGCCTCGACTTCACGCGCGTCGATCCGCACCTCGGGACGAATGCCGACTTCGCCGCGTTCGTGGACTGCGCACACCGGCTGGGCATGAAGGTCTATCTCGACGTCGTGGTGAACCACACGGCCGACGTCATTCTTCCTGCGGGCGGCTCGACCTTCCTCGGCACGGAACAGGTGCCGTATCGAGACTGCCATGGCAAGCCGTACTCGGCGCAGCGCTTCGCAGGCACGAAACGCTTCCCGTGCGTTTCGGCCCGCTACCAGCCGCGCCAGCCCGTCGTGTTGCCGGGGAGCCGGAACGTGAAGCGGCCGGCCTGGTTGAACCAGGTGACGCGGTACCACAACCGCGGCGACATCTCCTTCGACAGCTGCTCGGCGGCGTGCTTCGAGCAGGGCGACTTCTTCGGGCTGGACGACCTCTTCACGGAGCAGCCGTTCGTCGTGAACGGGCTCGCGAAGGTGTTCGGCGACTGGATTCGCGAGTTCCGGGTGGACGGGTTCCGCGTCGACACGGCGAAGCACGTCGACCGCGCGTTCTTCAAGGTCTGGACGCCGAAGATCATGGCGAGCGCGCGGGCGGCCGGGGTGAAGGACTTCGAGATCTTCGGCGAGGTCACGCTGAACGACGCGTCGGAGCTCGCGATCTTCGAGCGCGAGCGCGCGTTGCCGAACGTCATCGACTTCCCGCTCCAGGACACGGTGGTGCGCTTCGTCGGCGGGTCCTCTGGTGCGCGCGGGATTGCGAGCCGTCTCGACGACGACGACTACTTCCGTCGCGCCGACGGCGAGGCGCCGACGCCCGCGACCTTCCTCGGGAACCACGACATCGGACGCGCCGCACTCCTCATCGGCCGACAGACAGGCGCGACCGGCGACGAGCTCGTACGGAGGGTCGAGCTCGGCTACGGCCTTCTCAACACGCTTCGTGGCGCGCCGGTCGTCTACTACGGCGACGAAGTGGGAATGACGGGCCGCGGCGGGGACAAGGCCGCGCGCCAGGACATGTTCCCGACGATGGTCGACGAGTGGCGGACGGAGCCGCGGGTCGGCTCGCCCGCGATCGGCTCGGGGTCGTCGTTCGACGTCGATCTCGACACGCAGCCCATCGCGAGGACGCTGCGTGCGCTCGCGTCGCTTCGCGACCGCTTCCCGGCGCTCGCCACCGGCGGGACCACCGTGCGCTTCGCAGGTGACACGCTCATCGTCTTCAGCCGCTTCGATCGCACGACACGGCGCGAGCTCCTCGTTGCGGCCAACGCGGGTGAGACCGACGCGACCGTGAGCGTCGCGACCGCGACGCCGTCCTCCGCCTGGGAGCAGGAAGCGGGCATGTCGGTCGGAGCGGTACAGAGCGACGCAAGCGGTCGGCTCTCGTTCCGGATGCGCCCGCTCGACCTCGTCGTCCTGCGCGCGGGCTCCGACCTGCCGCGAGAGGGCGCCGCCCGCGCGACGGTGACCGTCACCCCCGATCGGTTCACGAACCTGAAGGTGGTCACGGCGAGGATCTCCGGTCGGGACCCGGCGAGCGTGACGTTCGCGGCGCGACGCGTCGGCGAGGGGGCGTGGCAGCGGCTCGGCGCGGACGACGGCGCGCCCTATCGCGTCTATCTCGACCCGACGCGCTATCGCAAGGGATCGCGCCTCTCGCTCGTCGCGGTCGTCCGTTCCAGCGACGGCTCGGTCTCGACGTCGCCCGTCCTCACGGTGAGGCCACGCTGATGGCGAGCGCGCCCGACGTCACGACCGCGCTCGACGGCACCGGCCGTCGCTACGCCTTCCGCCCGGCCGCGACGATCGGCAACGGCTCGCTGCTCGCGACGGTGAGCGCTCGCGGAGAGCTCGAGCGGATCTTCTGGCCGAACGTCGATCACGGACAGCACCTCGGTGAGCTCCGGGTCGGCCTCGACCGCGACGGCACGGTGCTCTGGCTCGACGAGGAGCCGTGCTCGTGGCAGCAGTCCTACGTCGAGGATTCGTCGATCCTGCGGACCACGGCGCAGCTGGGCGACACGACCGTCGAGATCACGGATCTCGTGACGCCGGCCGAGCCCGTGCTCGCGCGCGCCGTCCGCGCCAGCGCCTCCGAGCGCGTCGTCGTGCGGATCGCGCCGAGCCTGGACGGTGACGACCGTGGTGGAGCCGCGTACGTCGACCCCGGCTCCGGCGCGCTCGTGTTCTACCTCCGCGGCGTCGCCCTCGCCGTCGACCTCGTCGCCTCGGACACGGCGCCGACGCTGAGCGAGGCGAACGGCGGTGGCCCGACCCAGGACGTCGTCGTTCACCGCGCACCGGTCGAGGGCTCCATCTCCGGCTCGCTCGACCCGGCGGCCGTCGTCCTCGCCGCCTTCGGCGCGACGCCCGACGAGGCGATCGCACGCCTCCGGCGCCCGGCCGAGGTGGGCTTCGACGTCCTGCGTTCCGAGCGCGCAGCCTACGACCGCGAGGCGGTCGCGCTCGCTGCGCCGCCAGTGGAGGACGGCGTGTCGGAGCTCTATGCGCGCTCGCTCCTCGTCCTCGAGCAGCTCACCGATCGCGAGACGGGCGCGACGATCGCGGCACCGGAGTTCGATCCCGGGTTCGAAGAGTCCGGCGGGTACGGATTCGTGTGGCCGCGGGACATGGGCTACATCGTCCTGAGCTTCCTGGCCGCGGGCCGCGGCGACCTCGCCGTGCCGGCGCTCCGCTGGCTCTCGCGTGAGCAGGCGCCGGAAGGGCTCTGGCTGCAGCGCTACTGGACGAACGGAGCGCTCGCGCCGAGCTGGGGACTGCACCAGCTCGACGAGACCGGCATGGTCGTCTTCGCCTACGAGGCCGCCTGGCGCGAGCTCGGCGACGCGGCGCTCGACCGTGAGCTGTGGCCGTCCGCGCGTGCCGCCGCGGACTTCCTGTGCGGTTTCGTCGATCCGCAAACCGGGCTTCCGCTGCCGTCGGTCGATCTCTGGGAGCAGACGGACGGCCAGCACTCGTACACCGCTGCCGCCACCTATGGCGGCCTTGCGGCTGCCGCTGCGATGGCCAGACGGCACGAGCCAGGGCTCGAGCCCGGCTACCGCGAGGCCGCCGAGCGCGTGCGGCGCGCGATCGAGGAGCACCTCTGGAGCGAGGAGCACGGCCGGTACCTGCGGTCGCGCTGGGTCGGCCGCTCCGACGACCTGGGCGAGGAACCTCCGGCCGTCTTCGACAGACCCCTGCGCTACCCGACACGGGCGGTGCGGAGCGTCGATCGCGAGGACGCACGCGTCGACAGCTCGCTGCTCGGCCTCGCCTGGCCGTTCCGAGCCGTCGATCCGTCGTCGCCGAGGATGCGCGCGACGATCGAGGCCGTCGAGCGCCACCTCCGAGGGGCCGACGGGGGCGTGCTCCGGCACGAGGACGACGACTACGCGGGCGGCACGAACCCGTGGCTGATCTCGACGCTCTGGCTGGGCCTCGCCGAGCGGCAGGCGGGTGATCCCGGCGGACTCAGGGAGTCGCTCGAGTACGCACTGACGAGGCAGACCTCGCTCGGCCTCCTGCCCGAGCAGGTCACGCCTGACGGTGATCCCGCGTGGGTCGTCCCCCTCGCGTGGAGCCACGCGATGCTGCTCCTCGCGGCGCGGCCCGAGCTCGCGCTCGTCCGTGAGGGTGCGCTGACGTAACGTCCGCGGCTTGCTGCTGCGGGTTCCCGAGCCGTACGACTTCCACCTCTCCACCGTCCGCTTTCGCGACTTCGGGTCCGACGGCGCGACGGTGTGGCACGACGGCGGTCTCCACCGCGTCGTGGGCGGGCGCGAGGTGCGCGTCACGCCGGTCGACGGCGGTCTCGCGATCGAGCCGTGGAGCGAGGAGGCAGTGCACGAGATCGGCCTCATGCTCGGGCTGCCGTTCGACCTCGATGCGTTTCGCGCCGGTGCGACCGATCCGGTGCTCGCGCGCATCGTCGAGTCACTCGCCGGCTTCCGGCCGACGCTCAACCCGCAGCCCTTCGAGGCACTCGTCGTTGCGATCACCACGCAGCAGATCTCGCTGCGGGCGGCGGCCGCGATCCGCGGGAACCTCGTTCGTACCTATGGAACCCGGCACGACGTCGCGTATGCCTTCCCCACCCGCGAGCAGATCAGAGAGCTGCGACCGCGGCACTTCACGCCGCTCGGGTTCTCGCGCGCGAAGGCGGAGTACGTCCTCGAGCTCGCGCACTCGCAGCTCGACTTCGGCGAGCTCGAGGATCTCGACGACGACGACGTTATCGCCGCCATCACGTCGGTGCGGGGGCTGGGGCGCTGGACCGCCGACTGGTATCTCGCCCGCCACCTCGCCCGACCGCACGCCTGGCCGGCGGGCGACCTCGGCGTGCGAAAGGCGGTCTCGAGCTTCTACGCTGAGGGGAGCACCCTTTCGATCCAGGAGGTCCGTCGCATGAGCGAGCGGTTCGCGCCGTTCGAGAACCTGACCGCGCAGTTCCTGCTCGCCGGCGCGCGGATGGCGGGCTAGGCGATGTCCGTCCGGCGTGCGGCAGCCGAGGACTTCGAGGCGATCGCGGCACTCTGGCGCGAGTTCGACCACGAACTTCCGCCCCCGACGCACGAGGGGCCCGCCGACGAAGCGGTCGAGCTCGAGGAGGTGCGCGAGATCATCGAGTCCGGGCTCGCGTTCGTCGCGGAGGCCGACCACCACGCGCCTGTCGGCTTCGCGCTCGCGCGTGAGCGCGCGTCCGGGTTCGGGACGCTCACCGACCTCTTCGTCTCGCGCGAGGCGCGGCGCAGCGGGACCGCGACGGAGCTCATGCGCGCCGTCCTCGCCGCACTTCGCGAACGGGGCATCGAGCGCTTCGACCTGCAGGTCCAGGCGTCGAACCACGTCGCGCGCTCGCTGTATGCGCGCTGGGGTCTCAAGGACGAGGTCATGGTCATGACCGGCTCGGTCTCCGGGCTCGAGGAGCGGCTCGGCTCGCAGGAGGCGGCCTCGTTCGGCTCGATCCACATCCAGACGGACGACCTGAGCGCGGTCGAGCAGGCCGTTCGCCAGTTCGTCCCGCGCCTCCCGGGCGGATCGCGCGGCTCGCTGGTCCAGCCGCCACGCGGTGGCTGGACGGCGGTCTACGACGACGTCTGCGATCGCAACCCGGAGATGCTCCGCCGGCTCGCGCGCGAGCTTTCCGACAGGATGGGCGCCGTGACCTTGTTGCTCGGCGTCGAGCGCGAGGAGCTCGTGCGAATGATCCTCTTCGAGAGGGGGCGGATCGTGGACGAGTACCTCTCCGTACCGGAGTTCTACGGGCCACTTCCTCCGGGAGACGTCGTCGGGCTCGCCGCGAATCCGACCGTCGTCGCGCGCCTGACGGGCGCCGATCCCGAGGCGGTTCGCCGGGTCGCGCACACGGCTCCGACGCCAGCCGACCTGCCCCCGGCCCGCGAGCTGCTGGCCGACTTCGCGGCGGTCATGCACGTCGAGGGCGCCGAGACCGGCTGGTCGGACACACAGCCGCTCGAGGGCGCCGTCCGGATCGAGCGCTCGTGAAGGTCCTGCTCCTCCACGGTTGGCCGGTCTCCGAGCGGGTCTGGGTGTCGCAGATCTCCGTCCTGCGCGACGCGGGGTTCGAGGTGGCCGCCCCGCACCTGTACGGACGAGGTGCGTCGATCGACGACTGGGCGGCGCAGCTGCTCCGCGAGATGGACGGGCCCCTCGTGGCGGTCGGCGCGTCGATGGGCGGCTACTGCGCGCTCGCGCTCGCGCGGCGCGCTCCCGAGCGGATCGTCGGGATGGCGCTCGTCGCCTCGCGTGCCGACGCCGACACGTTCGAGCGACGCCGCTTCCGCCAGGAGATGATCAACGAGCTGCGCGCCGGGTACCGGCCGCCCGACGCCGACCCGGACGCCGACCTCGAGCACCTGGCCGTCGCGCAGGAGGCGATGCGCGACCGACTCGACCTCGGCGGGGTCGCAGCCTCGTTCGGCGGCCCGCTGCTCGTGTGCGTCGGTGACCGCGACGAGCTCGTCTCCGTCTCGGACGCGGAGCAGCTCGCGGGCGCCGCGCTCGAGGGGCGGCTCGAGGTCTTCCCCGGGGCAGGGCACTTCGTCGCGCTCGACGAGCCTCAGCGCTTCAACGAGGTGCTGCTCGACTTCCTGGAGCAATGGAAGACGTGACGCTGGCCGAGCTGCGCTCGCGGCTCGACGAGGGCGGTCTCGCGCTGCTCGACGTGCGCTCGCGACTCGAGTTCGACGGCGCCGCCGGTGCGCACTGTGATCCGCGACAGGGGCACATCCCTGGCGCCGTGAACGTCCCGCTCGAGCGGATCCTCGAGTGCCGCAGCGCGCAGGAGGTGCGCGCAGTGATCGGGCTTCCGGAGGGCGCCGAGATCGTCGCCTACTGCCACTCCGGTAGCCGGTCCGGCTTCGCGGCGCAGGTGCTCGAGGGTGCCGGGTACCGCGCGCGCAACTACCTCGGCTCGTGGCACGAGTGGTCGCGCGAGGTGCCCGCCTAGGGCTCTAGCGCGAGGCGGCCAGGCGCAGGAACGCGTCCGCGAGCGCGCGGCCCTGCTCGTTCGAGCGGGCGATGACCCTCTCCGACTCGGCCCGCAGCTCGGCCGCAGGCACCGGGAGCTCGTCGGGATCCTCCTCGGCCCACGCCTCGACCATCGAGAGGGTCACCTCGGCGTGGAACTGGATGCCCCAGGCGTCCCGCTCCTCGAGTCGAAAGGCCTGCGTGCAGACGGGGCTTCGCGCCAGCTCGACCGCGCTCGCAGGCAGGTCGAAGGTGTAGTGGTGCCACTGGAAGACGGTTGCCGTCCGTGGCAGGCGGCCGAGGACGACGTCGTCCGCCCCCTCTTCCGTGAGCGAGACGTCGAGCCAGCCGATCTCCGGCCCGCTCGCGGGGCGCACGCCCCCGCCCGCGGCTCGCGCGAGCATCTGGGCGCCGAGGCAGACCCCGAACACGGGAACGTCGGACGCGAGCACGTCTCGCAGGAACCGCTCCTCGTGCGCGAGCCACTCGAAGCGATCGTCCTGGTCCGGGTGCATCGAGCCGCCGAAGACCATCACCGCGCCGTAGCTCGCGGGCTCGTCCGGCGTTCCGCCGTCGGGCACGACCCACCGCTCGAGCGTGTGCCCCCCGGCCTCGACCGCCTCGTCGAAGACGCCGCCCGGCACGGTGGGCCCGTGGGTCACCGAGAGGACGCGCATGCGGCCGACTGTACTCAGAAGAGCGTCGGCTCTCGCGGCGGCGGCTCGATGCCGCCGGACGCGGCGATGCCCGACTCGTCGAGGAGGCCGCGCAGGAGGACGGCGCTCCGCGGCGCGAAGTCGTCGCGGTTGTTGTTGAACATCGCGTAGACCTCGTCCGCCTCGCCGGCGAGCCGGTCGAGCTTGCCCACCCACTCCTCGAGCTCCTCCACGCCGTACATCCAGTCGAAGCGATCGGAGGACTTCTCGGAGCGGATGTTCCAGGTCTTCTCGTTGCGGCCGTGGAAGCGGACGTACGCGACGGGGTGGGTCGCCGCAGCGTGCCGCGCGACCACGTTCGACGCGCGCGTCATCGGCGTGTCGACCGAGACGTACGCGAGCCCGTTCCGCTCGAGGAAGGCGAGCGTGTGGTCGCGTTCCTCCGGCTCCATCCACGAGCGGTGGCGGAACTCGATCAGCGGGACGAGCGGCTCGATCCGTGCCCGCACGCGCTCGAGCTCCGCGAGGGCGTCGGGCGACTTCACGACCCTCGGGTGGTACTGCAGGAGGATTCCGCGCAGCTTCCCGGAGAGCTCCAGCGGCTCGATCGAGGCACGGAACGCAGCGAACGCCTCGTCGCTCGGTTCCCCCTCGTGCCAGGTCATCGTCTTGTGCGCCTTCACGTGGAAGACGAAGCCTGCCGGCGTGCGCTCGGCCCACCGGCGGGTCACGTCCGGGTCGGGCAGGTGGTAGTAGGGCGAGTCGACCTCGGTCGTGTCGAAGCGCTCCGAGTAGTAGGCGAGCCGTGCCTTCGAGGTGGAGACGCCGCGCGGATACCACGACGTGACGAGGCCCTCGTCGGCGAAGCTGCACGTCCCGAGGCGGACCGTCGCGGGCATGCGAGAAAGCCTAGGCGCCGCTCGCCGCTACTTCGTGACGCGCGTGCGGAGACCCGGCAGCTTCAACGTCACCGTCCCGACGCGCGCTCGCGCGCCGGACGCCATCGGGAGGTCGAGGTAGACGAGGTTCGAGGCGGACTGCTTCGTCGAGGACGAGCCGATCGTCAGCGTCAGTCTCGCCCCTTTCGGGACGTACGTCGCCTGGCTCAGCAGCTGGATCGTCACCTTCCGCGCCCCTGGCTTCGTCGGGACGCCGCCTTCGCTGACGACGATCTCCTTGCCGGCCCGCGTCTTCGCGGTGAGCACCGCGACGAGCCGCGACCAGCCGCCGCTCGCCGCGACCGACGCCTGCACGGTCGGAGATCCGAAGATCTCGACCGGTGCGCGCAGCGGCGCAGACGTGCGGACCGCCTTGCCGCTCTGGGCGAAGGTCGATACCCCTGGGAAGGAGACGAAGGTCGGTGCGACCGGCGGCAGCGTCCCGCGCGTCGCGACTCCGGCGTCGCCTATCGCCGAGTAGTTCTCCGGCACGATCTCGACGCGCTGCTTCGGGAGCGCCGGAGTCGGGCAGGCGGCGCGCAGGTAGCAGTCGAACCAGGTCGCCGTGCGCGACAGGAGTAGCGGCGTATCGGCCGCGGGGAAGCTCGACGGCGCGTGCCCGTGCAGCCCGACGTACAGCTCCTTCGGCCCGGCGAGGCGGGTGAACGCGCGCGTTCCCTGATCGAGACCGAAGAGGAAGTCGCGGCGTCCCTGGGCCATGAAGACGGGGGTCGTCACGGATCCGAGCCGCGCGAGGCTCGAGCGCGCGGCGGCCCACGGGCGTGCTGGGGCGACGCTTCCGGACAGCGCGGCCAACGCCAGCGGCGCGAGCGACGGGTCGCGGCGCGACTCCGGGATGCCGTCCGCCAGTCCCGCTACGACACCCGACTTCAGGAGCCCCTGCGGAAACAGCGCGGCGCCGAGATCCGTCCACGTCTCGACGACCGCGACCGCGGCCCAGGGCACGCCCGCCACGAGCGAGTTGAGGACTGCACCGCCTCCGTACGAGATCCCCCAGGCGCCGATCCTCGTGTCCGAGACATCCGGCCGGGCGACGAGCCAGTCGCGCACGGCGCGCGTGTCGGCGACCTCGCGCGGCCCGTCGATACCGACGAGACCGCCGGAGTCGCCGTGCCCTCGCGCGTCGAACGTCAGGAGCGCGTAGTTGCCCGTGAGCGGCGCGTACGTCTCGACGAGCGCGTTGATCTGCTGGCGATTGCCCGCGAGCCCGTGGAGGAGGACGATCGCCGGCCAGCCTCCGGGCGGCGGCGTCCCGTCGGGAAGGTAGAGCGTCGCCGCGATCGACACGCCGTCGTCCATCGGGATCGAGACGTCGTGCTTCGCGGCCGTGGATCCCGTGGCCACGTCACCCCCGAAGAAGGCGAGCGCGCCTGCCAGCGTCGCGAGCCAGACCTTCGTCACGGGTGCGAAGGGTAGCCCGAGCCGGGACGGCTCCTAGAATCCCGCGCATGGATGCACGGCCGATCGGCGTGTTCGACTCGGGGATGGGGGGGCTGACCGTCCTGCACGAGTGCCTCGTGACGCTCCCGCACGAGGACTTCGTCTACCTCGGCGACGGCGCACGACTGCCGTACGGGCCGCGCCCGCTCGACGAGATCCGGCGCTTCGCCGGCGAGATCGCCGGCTACCTCGAGGCGCAGGGAGTCAAGCTCATCGTCGCCGCGTGCAACTCCGCGACAGCGGCCGCGCTGCCCGATCTCCAGCGGGAGCTGTCCGTCCCGGTGATCGGCGTGCTCGCACCGGAAGCGCATGCGGCCGTCCTCGCCACGCGCAACCGTCGGATCGGCCTGCTGGCGACGGAGGCGACGGTGGCAAGCGGTCGCTACCCGCAGCTCGTCCGCGCGCTCGACGCGGGAGCCGAGGTCGTGTCGATCGCGTGCCCCCGGCTCGTCCCGCTCATCGAGGGCGACGAGGCGTTCGGAGCGGAGATCACGGAGGCCGTGCGCGAGTACGCCGCACCGCTCAAGGAAGCGGACGTCGACACGGTCATCCTCGGCTGCACGCACTACCCGCTCATCCGCCCCATCCTCCAGCGCGTCTTCGGCCGCGGCGTCACGCTCGTCTTCTCCGCCGAGGAGACGGCGCGGGAGGCAGCGGAGACGCTCGCGCGCAAGGGCATCGAGAACGACGCCGGACGCGAGGGCGCGTACCGGTTCCTGACCACCGGCGACCCGGAGCTCTTCCGTGAGATGGGCCGCCGCTTCCTCCAGCTGCCCATCGAGTCGGCGCAGCACGTCGAGCTCGTGGCGCTGCAGACCGCCGCCGCATGAGACACGACGGCAGGAAGCAGAACGAGCTCCGCGAGCTCGACATCGTGCCGGACTACCTCGAGCAGCCGCACGGCTCGGTCCTCTATGCCCAGGGCAAGACGATCGTCCTCTGTACTGCCACCGTGGAGGAGGGCGTGCCGCGCTGGCTGCACAAGTCCGGCCGCGGCTGGATGACGGCCGAGTACGCGATGCTCCCTGCGTCGACGGGCGAGCGGACGCAACGCGCGGCCTCGCGCGGTCGCCCCGACGGCAGGACCGTCGAGATCCAGCGGCTGATCGGCAGAGCCCTCCGCTCCGTCTGCGACTTCCAGGCACTCGGCGAGCGGACGCTCTGGCTGGATTGCGACGTGCTGCAGGCCGACGGCGGGACGCGCTGCGCCTCCATCACGGGCGCATGGATCGCGGCCAGCCTCGCCCTCGGCCGCTTCGGCCTCGCGAAGGCGCTGACGGGGTCCATCGCGGCCGTGTCCGTGGGCATCGTCGAGGCCGAGGCCGTGCTCGACCTGGACTACGTCGAAGACTCGAGCGCCGAGACCGACATGAACGTCGTGATGACCGGCGACGGGAGACTCGTCGAGGTGCAGGCGACCGCGGAACGCGAACCGTTCTCGCGCGAGCTTCTCGATTCGCTCCTCGACCTTGCGGCGGACGGGATCGCCGAGCTCACTGCCGCGCAGGCCGAGGCGGTCTCCGAAGACCCGGCTTGAAGCTCCTCCTCGACTCGACGAACGAGAACAAGCTCCGCGAGCTCAGGGCTGCGCTTCCGGACTGGGAGATCGGGCTCGTCGGAGCGCCCGACGAGCCGGTCGAGGACGGGAGCACGTTTCTCGAGAACGCGCGCATCAAGGCGTGGCACGGGCGCGAGCATGCGCCTGCGGACGCGTGGGTCGCGGGCGAGGACTCGGGGATCGAGGTCGACGCGCTCGGTGGAAGGCCGGGCGTCCACTCGGCGCGCTGGGCGGCCGACGGGGTCGCGCAGCTCCTCGCCGAGCTCGGCGCGTCGACCGACCGGCGCGCCCGCTACGTGTCCGAGCTCGTCGTCCTCGCACCCGACGGGAGCGAGCTGCGCGCGAGAGGAACGCTCGAAGGCGAGATCGCCGAGGCGCCGCGTGGCGACGAGGGGTTCGGGTACGACCCTGTCCTCGTCCCGCTCGGCGAGTCGTCGACCGTGGCCGAGCTCGGGAATGCGTGGAAGTCGCGCAACTCCCATCGCGCCCGCGCTGCCCGCGCGCTGGCGGAAATGCTCGCCGAACGCTGATAGCGTCGGCCGCATGGAGGCCGCACAGGCGCTGCGCGAGCTCATGGAGCTCTCCTCGCAGATCACTGCGGCGATCGCTCTCGACGCCGACGGCTCCGTCCTCGCCGTCTCGTCGGACGACGCGGCCGTCGCGGCCGCGCTGAGCGCGTCGACGGCCGAGCTCGTCGCGGCTGCGGGAGATGTGGGGGGCGATGGTCGGGAGGTGACGCGGGTCGAGGTCGAGCTCGAGGAGGGCGCGTTCTTCGTCGTACGCGAAGCGGGGAGGACGGTTGCCGCCCGGACCGGGCCGAATCCCACCTCGGGCCTCGTGGTCTACGACCTGCGCACGTGCGCGCAGGGCATCGACGCGCCCGAGCCGAAGAAGCGTCGCGCGCCGCGGAAGAAGGACGACGCGACGTGAGGAAGCTCGTCCGGCTCGCGGTCCTCACCGCGCTCGCGGTGTGGGCCTGGAGGAAGTTCTTCGGAACGTCCGGCCCGGCCGAGCGTGTCGGGATCTCGTACGCCGACGGCTCGGCCGTCGTCCTCGAGCCCGGCACTCCAGGCTTCGAGCGGCTCGCGGCGATCGCACGCTCGGCGCTCCGACCGTGACCCGCGACCAGCTCGGCGAGCTGCTCGTCGAGCGCGCGCTGCTCGAGGGCGACTTCGTGCTCCGCTCGGGCCGTCGCTCGACGTGGTACCTCGACAAGTACCGCTTCGAGACGGAGCCGGGCATCCTCCGCGCGCTCGGGGAGGCGCTCGCGGACACCGCGCGCGAGAGCGAGCCCGAGGCGACGCGGCTCGCCGGCCCGGCCCTCGGGGCGGTGGCGTTGGCAGCTTCGGCAGCAATGGCGTCCGGACTGCCCTTCATCATCGTGCGCGGTGAAACCAAGGAATACGGGACGGCACAACGGATCGAGGGCCCTTTCGAGCCCGGCGAGCTCGTGTGCCTGCTCGAGGACGTCGTCACCTCCGGGGGCGCACTCGCGGAGGCCGTGTCGGCCGTCAGGGACGCGGGGCTCGTGGTCCGAAATGCGGTCTGTGTCGTCGACCGGGAGGAGGGCGGCTCGGACGCTCTCGCGCGTCTCGGCGTGCGCCTGCGTCCGCTGTTCCGCGCGGGCGAGCTCCTGGAGATGCGCAAAGTCCCAGGAAAACGCGATGGTTGAGCCAAATCGATCCGGAGGGGTGTTAGGCTCCTCCGGTTCCGTGAACGCGAATCCGACGTCAGGAGGAGAACAGTGACCAAGCAGGAGTTCGTCGACGCCGTAGCCGACGCGGCAGGCATGTCCAAGCGGGATGCCGGCGCCGCCGTCGACGCGGTGCTGGACACGATCACGGACGCGCTGAAGAACCGTGACACCATCACCTTCACGGGATTCGGCAAGTTCTCGACCTCGGCGCGTGCGGCGCGCATGGGGGTCAACCCGCGGACGGGTGAGAAGGTCTCGATCGCGGCGACGACGGTGCCGAAGTTCACGGCCGGGAGCCAGCTCAAGGCTGCGGTCAAGGGCTAGGGAAGCCCGAACGAAGGTTTCCGAAGGGCCGCCTGAGGGCGGCCCTTCGTTGTTGCGCAGACAGGGGATCCGCAGAGCGGATCCCCTGTCGCGAGAGTCAGAGGCGCTCGCCAGCTGGTGCGCAGCGCCCGCCACAGTCCTAAGAGCTCGTACCTCGCGAGGGCTTGTAGACGAACATACGTTCGTATACGGTGGTCGAGGTGCAGCTCTCCTTCGACGCCGCCGATCGCCTCGTCGAGCTCATCCATGCGCGCCGCGGCGCGGTCACGCCCGAGGACGCGGCGCGGGCGCTGTTCGCGCTCGAGCGCGCCCCCGTCGCGCTCGCGCACTCGCTGCTCGCGGACGTCGTCGTCGGCGACGCGCGCCTCGAGTGGCGCGGGTCGCGCGTCGGGCTCGCGGACGGGGGCGAGAGCGAGACGCAGATCGAGGACGCCGAGCTCGTCGTCTTCGACCTCGAGACGACCGGCCTGTCGGCGTCGCGGGATCGCATGTGCGAGATCGGCGCGGTTCGCGTGAAGGCGCTCGCCGTGGACGAGACCTTCGAGACGCTCGTGCGTCCCGGAGTCGTGCTTCCGCCGACGATCGCGCGACTCACCGGCCTTCGCGAGCCGGAGCTTCGAGCGGCTCCGCGGCCGGAGCTGGCCGTCCGCCGCTTCCTCGCGTTCGCCGGCGACGCCCCGCTCGTCGCGCACAACGCCCGCTTCGACGTCGGGTTTCTGGACCGCGCCGTCGAGCGCCTGACCGGCAGGCGGGTCGCCGCGCCCGTCATCGACACCGTCTGGCTCGCGCGCCGGCTCCTGCATCGCCGAAGCGAGCGGTTCTCGCTGGCGCAGCTCGCGCACTTCTTCGGGACGTCGACCGACCCGTGCCACCGGGCACTTCCGGACGCGGTCGCGACTGCCGAGATCCTCATCGCGTTGCTCGGCCTCGCACAGGAGCGCGGAGCGCGCACGCTCGCCGAGGTGATCGAGCTCGCCGCCCCGCGGGCTCGAAGACTGCACACGAAGCGCTCTCTCGTCGCCGGGGCTCCGACGACTCCGGGCGTCTACCTCTTCCGCGACCGCAACGACACCGTGCTGTATGTCGGCAAGGCGCGGGATCTCCGTGCGCGCCTCCGCTCGTACTTCGCAGGCGACAGGCAGCGGCCGGCCGTCGAGGCGGCACTCGGAGCGCTCGCGCGCGTCGAGTGGATCGAGCTCGGCTCCGAGCTCGAGGCGTCGCTCGAGGAGCTCCGGCTCATCCGTGACCTGCGTCCACCTGCGAACGCGCGTGGGGGCCGGCCGCAGTCGTATCTCCGCCGCCGGGGTGACCGCTGGGTGGTAGTGGCAGAGCCCACCCCCTTCGGCCCGATCGCGAGCAAGCGCCGCGCGCAGGTGGCGGCCCGTGCGCTCGGAGACTTCGACGGCGACGACCTCTCCGGGGCGCTTCCCGCGCTGCGCGCGAAGTTGCCGAGGCTCGCGAAGGCGATGCGCTTCGAGGACGCCGCGCGCCTCCGCGACCGCATCGAAGCCCTCGAAGAGGTCGCTGCGCGCATCGCGGAGCTCGACCGCCTGCGGAGGGAGGAGCTGTGCGTGCTCGCTCCGGCTCACGATGCCTCGTTCTGGCGCGCGTTCATCGTCGCCGGTGGTCGTGTCGTGCGGCGAACGATCCCGAGGGGCGCCGCGGGCAGGCTGGAGATCGAAGCCGCGCTCGCGGCGGCGTCTCGCGCGGAGCCTTCCCTCGAGCCCGAGGACGCAGCGGAGCTCCTCGTCATCTCGAGCGCGCTTCGGCGACCTCCGCCCGAGCTCCGCGTCGTGGGACTTCGCGTCGCCGAGATCCTCGCCGCGTAGCCTTCCGGACATGGAGGGGACGGCCATGTTCGCCGACCGGCTCGCGGACGCCGTCGCGCGCAAGCGGAGCCAGCTCGTGGTCGGCCTCGACCCGCGCCTCGACCTGCTTCCGATGGAGCTCCGTGGAGAGGCTGTGCTCGGGCGGGCAGCGGCGGCCTCCGCGTTCGCGCGCTTCTGCAAGGGCATCGTCGATGCGGTTGGCCCCTACGTCGTCGCCGTGAAGCCGCAGTCCGCGTTCTTCGAGGCGCTCGGGTCCGACGGGTTCCGAGCACTCGAGGAGGTCTGCGAGTACGCCCGGGCCGCCGGGCTCCTCGTCCTCGTCGACGCCAAGCGCGGCGACATCGGCTCGACGTCCCGCGCGTACGCCGAGGCGTTCCTCGAGCCGCGCGAGGATGGCGTCCCCCTCGCGGACGCCATGACCGTGAGCCCGTTCCTCGGCCTCGACTCGGTCGAGCCCTTCCTCGCCGCCTCGCGTCGTCACGGCGCTGGTGTGTTCTTTCTCGTCCGGACGTCGAATGCCGGTGCGGCGGACGTCCTCGACCTCGCCCTGTCCGACGGCCGCCCCCTTTGGAACCACGTCGCGGAGGTCGTCCACGAGTGGGGCGAGCCGCTCGTGGGTCGCGAGGGCATGTCGAGCATCGGCGCCGTCGTGGGAGCGACACATCCGCGGGCCGTCTCCGAGGCCCGTCGGCTGCTTCCGCGCTCGCCCCTCCTGCTGCCCGGTGTCGGCGCGCAGGGCGCGACTCCGGCCGACGTCGCGCGCGCGTTCACGGCGGGACAGGCGAGCGCGCTCGTCACAGCCTCGAGGTCGGTGATCTTCGCCTATCGAGAGAGCGAGGCCGACTGGCGCACGGCCGCCGCGGCCGAGGCGCAGAGCCTCGCGGCGCAAGTGTGGGCGGCAGCGGGTTGGTGAGCGCCACCGCCAGTCACTGCGACCGTGGTCGCGAAGCGACGACGCTTCAGGGGTCTTCGGGATCGCGATCCGACTCTGCGGATCGCGCTCTTGCGTGGGAAGTACCCTGTCGCGCGCTGATGCGCAGGGCAACACTCGTCGTCGTCGCTCTCGTCGCCGCGCTCGCGACCTCGTTGTTCGTCTCGAGCGCCGGCGCGCAGACGTCCGCTCCGGTCCTACCGGCCGCTGCCTGGTATCTCGTGGGACCCGACGGTGACGTGCTCGCACGCCACGACGCCGGTGACGCGCGTGCGATCGCGAGCATCACGAAGCTCATGACGGCGGTCGTCGTGCTCGAGAACGCGAAGCTGGACGACGTCGTCCGCGTGAGCCCCGAGGCCGCTCGGGTCGGAGAGTCGACGGTCTACCTGCGCGCCGGGGAGGACTTGACGGTCGCGGAGCTGCTGCGCGCGACGCTCGTCCCCAGCGCGAACGACGCGGCCGAGGCGCTCGCACTTCACGTCGGAGGCGGTTCTGCCGATCGGTTCGTCGAGTTGATGAACGCCAAGGCGAAGCGGCTCGGGCTCTCCGACACGCACTTCGAGAACCCGCACGGGCTCGACCAGCAGGGGCACGTCTCGAGCGCGCGCGACGTCACGACCCTCGTCCGCTACGCACTCGGGATCCCGTTCATCCACGACGCGCTGTCGCGGACGAGCCTGACGCTGCCCGGCGGCCGCACCTTCGAGACGACCGACGACCTGCTGTCGAGCTGGTCGCCGCTCGTCGCCGGTAAGACGGGCCACACCCGAGACGCCGGCTGGTCGCAGACCGCGGCCGCAGCGCGCGGGGGGACGACGGTGTACGGCGCCGTCCTCGGGAGCGAGTCGCGGAGCATGCGAAACGACGCGCTGCGGACGTTGCTGACCTACGGTCTCGACCAGTACCGGGCCGTCTCGATCGTCGACGGCTCGCGCGTCTACGGGACGATCCCAACGGGCTACGGCCAGCCCGACGTCGAGCTCGTCGCGCCGCGCGCGATCTCGCGCTCGATCCGCGTGGGACGGCCGCTCGTCCAGCGCGTCGTCGCTCCGACGTCGCTCGCGCTGCCGGTGGCGAAGGGCGCGCGGCTCGGCCGTGTCGAGGTGTACGACGGCGCACGCCTGGTCGCTGCGTCCCCGCTCGTCGCTGCCGCGGCGGTCGCTGACGCGAGCTTCTTCGCGAAGGCGACGTGGTACGTGACCCGAACGGTCCACAATCTGTGGAGCCTCGTCACATGATCGTCACCGTCACGACCAACGCGGCGCTCGACCGCACCCTCACCGTCCCGGTCTTCCAGATCGGCTTTCGGCACCGCTCGAGCGAGGTGCTCACGCTCGCCGGTGGCAAGGGGATCAACGTTGCGCGGGCGCTCAAGATCCTCGAGGTCCCGGTCGTCGCGACGGGCCTTGCCGGCGGTCGCACCGGGACGCGCATCATCGAGGAGCTCACGTCCGAGTCGATCCTCAACGACTTCGTGCGCATCGCCGCCGAGTCGCGCACGTCGACTGCGGTCGTCGACCCGACGGCCGGAACCCACACCGAGATCAACGAGTGGGGGCCGGAGGTCGCGGCGAGCGAGCTCGAGACGCTGCTGGAGAAGCTGCACTACCTCGCGCGCGGCGCTGCGTTCGTCGTCCTGTCGGGCTCCCTGCCGCGGAAGGTGTCGACGACGTTCTACGCCGAGGCCGTGCGCGACCTCGCGCGGCGCGACGTTCGCGTCGTGCTGGACAGCGAGGGCGAGCCGCTGCGGCTCGGCGTCGAGGCAGCCCCCTTCCTCGTCTCGCCCAACCAGCGCGAGGCCGAGCAGCTCGTCGGCCAGGAGCTCGAGGACGACGACGACTTCCTCATGGCGCTCGACGCGATCACGGAGATGGGCGCGCGGAACGTCCTCATCACGCTCGAGAACGGCTGCTTCGCGCTTCTCCGCTTCGGGAAGCAGACGAGGCGCCTTCGCGCATTTGCGCCGCACGTCGACCCCGTCTCGGGCGTGGGCTCCGGCGACGTTCTCCTGGCGCAGTTCCTCGCGGCCATCAAGGACGAGCGCGAACCGGACGACGCGATCCGGTCGGCGGTCGCAGCCGGAGCTGCCTCCGTCCGTGAGGTGGGTGCGGGGCGGTTCGACCCGGCATTCGCGGCGATGCTCGCCGACGACGTCGAGCTCGCCGAGCTGCACCCCGTCCGCTCCTAGACTGCGGACGTTGGGGCCTCTCGCCCGCACGCCGAAGCCTGTGACGCGAAGAGATGGAACCGTCGTCGGGCGCTGCTAACGTCATCTGATGGAAACCGAGTTCCGCCAGGCCGAGATCGAGCGGCTCATCGCATTCGAGCGGAAGTTCGGCAAGGAAGGACTCACGTTCGACGATGTGCTCCTCGTTCCCGCCGAGTCGAGCGTGCTCCCGAACGACGTCTCGACGGTCACACGGCTGACACCGAGGATCGCGTTGAACATCCCGCTCGTCTCGGCGGCGATGGACACCGTCACCGAGGCACGGCTCGCGATCGCGCTGGCGCGCGTCGGCGGCATGGGGATCGTCCATCGCAACCTCTCGATCGACGACCAGGTAGCCGAGGTCGACAAGGTGAAGCGCTCCGAGTCGGGGATGATCGTCGAGCCCGTCACGCTAGCGCCGACGAACACGGTCGCCGACGCGCTCGGGCTGATGGAGCGCTACCGCATCTCCGGTGTCCCCATCACCGACGAGGACGGCATTCTCGTCGGCATCCTCACGAACCGGGACCTCCGTTTCGAGGAGGACACGACGCAGCCGGTCTCGGCCCTCATGACCGCGCGCAACCTCGTGACCGCGCCGGTCGGCACCACGCTCGAGGAGGCCGAGGCGATCCTCCACCGCAACAAGATCGAGAAGCTCCCGGTCGTCGACGCGGACGGCGTGCTCAAGGGGCTCATCACGGTCAAGGACATCTCGAAGCGGATCAAGTACCCGGACTCGACGAAGGACGAGCAGGGCCGGCTCCGCGTCGGGGCCGCGGTCGGTGTCGGCCCGGATGCGCTCGAGCGCGCCGCGGCGCTCGTCGAAGCCGAGGTCGACGTCCTCGTCGTCGACACGGCTCACGGTCACTCGCACGGTGTCCTCGACGTCGTGCGCGCGCTCAAGTCCAGGCACGACCTCGAGCTGATCGCCGGCAACGTCGCGACGGCAGACGGCGCGCTCGCGCTCGTCGACGCGGGCGCGGACGCCGTGAAGCTGGGGGTCGGTCCCGGGTCGATCTGCACGACCCGGGTGGTCGCCGGTGTGGGCGTGCCGCAGATCACCGCGGTCTACGACGCCGCGCAGGCGCTTGCGGGTCAGGACGTCCCGGTGATCGCAGACGGCGGCGTGCGGAACTCCGGCGACATCGCGAAGGCGATCGCGGCCGGCGCGGACGTCGTCATGCTCGGCTCGATGCTCGCCGGCACCGACGAGGCGCCCGGCGAGGTCATCGTCGCGCAGGGGGAGCGCTTCAAGGAGTACCGGGGGATGGGCTCGCTGGGCGCGATGAAGGCGCGCTCGTTCTCCAAGGACCGCTACTTCCAGGGCGATGTCGAGGACGTCGAGAAGCTCATCCCCGAGGGGATCGAGGGCCGCGTCCCGTACAAGGGTCCACTGCAGCCGATCGTGTACCAGGTCGTCGGCGGACTCCGGCAGTCGATGGGCTACTGCGGCGCCTCGACGATCGAGGCGATGAAGACGGCCACGCGGTTCACGCGCATCACGCCGGCCGGGCTGCAGGAGAGCCATCCGCACGGCGTCACGATCACGAAGGACGCTCCGAACTACCGACGCTGATGGCCGAGGTCGTCCCGCTTCCGACGCCCGAGGCTGCACCCGAAGACCGCCCGGTCCTCGTCGTCGACCTGGGCGGGCAGTACAGCCAGCTGATCGCGCGGCGGGTGCGTGAGGCGCGGGTCTACTCCGAGCTCGTCGGGCATCGTCTGTCCGCCGCGGAGATCGCCGCGCGCGATCCGGCCGCGTTGATCCTCTCGGGAGGGCCGGCGTCCGTCTACGCAGATGGCGCGCCCGAGCTGGACACGGCGATCTTCGACCTCGGCATCCCCACGCTGGGCATCTGTTACGGCATGCAGCTGATGGCGCGCGACCTCGGCGGCGCCGTCGAGCGGACGGGCGCGTCGGAGTTCGGGAAGGCCGAGCTCTCGGCGGGCGAGTCCGAGCTCTTCCACCACCTCCCGCCCGAGCAGACGGTGTGGATGAGCCACCGCGACTCGGTGACGGCTGCGCCGACCGACGCCGAGGTGACCGCGAGCTCGCCGTCCACTCCGGTCGCTGCGTTCGAGGACCGCGAGCGCCGCCTGTACGGCGTGCAGTTCCACCCCGAGGTCGTGCACACGCCGCACGGTCAGGACATCCTCAAGAACTTCCTGTACGAGGTCGCAGGCGCTCCACCGACCTGGACGCCCGCGGCGGTCATCGAGGAGCAGGTCGCGAGGATTCGCGAGGCGGTCGGCTCCGAGCGTGTTCTCTGCGCGCTCTCCGGCGGGGTCGATTCGGCAGTCGCCGCCCTCCTCGTGCACAAGGCGGTCGGCGACCAGCTCACCTGCGTCTTCGTCGACCACGGTCTCCTCCGCGAGAACGAGGCCGAACAGGTGGTCGAGACCTTCGGCGGCCACTTCCACGTCCCGCTCGTCCATGTCCAGGCGCAGAAGCGCTTCCTGACGCGGCTCGCAGGCGTGTCCGATCCGGAGGAGAAGCGGAAGATCGTCGGCGAGGAGTTCATCCGCCTCTTCGAGGAGGAGGCGCAGAAGCTCGGCGACGTCCGCTTCCTCGTCCAGGGCACGCTCTACTCGGACGTCATCGAGTCGGGTGGCTCCGACGACGGCGTCGCTGCGCTCATCAAGTCGCACCACAACGTCGGCGGACTGCCCGACGACATGGAGATGGAGCTCGTCGAGCCGCTGCGGCTCCTCTTCAAGGACGAGGTGCGGCGCGTCGGCGAGGAGCTCGGCCTGTCCGAGCGGATGGTCTGGCGCCAGCCCTTTCCTGGGCCCGGCCTCGCGATCCGCATCATCGGCGACGTGACCGAGGAGCGGCTGGCGGTGCTGCGCCGAGCCGACGCGATCCTGCTCGAGGAGATCCGCCGCGCCGACCTCTACCGCGAGCTCTGGCAGAGCTTCGCCGTCCTGCCCGCGATCCGCTCGGTCGGCGTGCAGGGGGACGAGCGGACGTACGCCTACCCCGTCGTCATCCGCGCGGTGACGTCCGAGGACGCCATGACCGCCGACTGGGCGCGCATCCCGTACGACGTGCTCGAGACGATCTCCAGCCGGATCATCAACGAGGTTCCCGGCATCAACCGCGTCGTCTACGACATCTCGTCCAAGCCGCCCGCGACGATCGAGTGGGAGTAGCGATCACCCTCGGGCGAGGGACGGCGGACATCTGATTGCGGCCGATTCTCGGCACATGCGCCTTGCGGCTCTCCTGACTGCGCTCGCGGCGGCGGTCGCCCTCGCGGGAACCGCGAGTGGGAGCGAGCTCATCCAGGGCTCGAACGCGGGGCTCGTGTCGCTGAAGGTCAACCGCAAGGGCGAGGCGCTCGTCACGTATCGCGGCATGAGCGGGAGCGTGCGCCGTGTTCTCGCCTGGGGCGCGGTGAACGCGCTCGCGCCGTCCGAGACCGTCTCGCAGGTGCGCTTTCGCTGGGACTACGCCGGCGGCTGGGGCAAGTACCGCAACGCGAAGTACTGGCAGACGTTCAAGAGCGCGTGCCGTCCGTACGACGGACCCGCGCTCTCTCTCGTCGTCGCCGCCTGCAAGGCTCCGGACGGGAGCTACTGGACGATCCAGGCCTGGCAGCGGCGCCTCCCCCTGCTCGGGTTCGATCCGTGGCTCCCCGCACAGTCCGCGTGGGAGCTCCACCTCGCGCACTTCTCCGGGGAGCTGCCGAAGCTCGAGGTGTACGCGAACTGGACGTATGGCGGCCGCTGGCAGGGCCTCTTCGGCCGCTACTCGTACCTCGGCCGGCCGATCTTCGGGTTCGGTGCGAACGCGAAGGGCGTTCCGAAGGACAAGTACGGCCGGAATCTCTACATCGACACGTACAACTCGGCGTACGGGCAGGGCTGGAAGCGCGAGTCGGGCATCCTCACGCACAAGGGAACCGGGACGTTCTGTCACAGCTTCGTCCCGCAGAAGCCGTTCGCCGGGTACCCGAGCAAGGACCTGCGCCCGTCAGCCGCCGGCGAGCGCTATCGCGTGACGGTCGGTGGTCCGGGTGTCATGCCGATCATGCAGGTCGAGGTGGCCGGCCTCACCAAGGCGGACCTCGCGCGCGAGCCGGAGGTGGACGCCGTCTTCGACAAGCTGATGGCCGGCGACCGCCTCTGTGCCGGCGAGCGATAGTCTCGCGCCGTCCAGCGACGGTGAGGGAGGCGCGATGTCCGATCTCCGGGGCAGCGACGGGTTCGGGAGGGAGACCTCGTGGAGTTCCGTGAGCTCCTCCCCAAGCGGCGGATGGTGCGGCACTACGCGCCCGAGCCCGTGCCGCACGAGACCGTCGAGCGGATCGTCGCGACCGTGCGACGCGCCCCGAGCGCGGGGTACAGCCAGGGTCAGCGCCTG
>DASUFC010000029.1:0-29737 GCA_036274755.1 Gaiellaceae bacterium | reverse complement strand
CGCAGCGTGGTGCCCACGGCGGCTACCGCCTTGCGGTGCCGGCCGCGGAGATCCGGATGCTGGAGGTCGTCGAGGCTCTCGAGGGCCCGATCGCGCCGATGGACTGCTTCGTCGAGGGCGCCGATGGTCGCGTCCTCTGCTCACACGAGGACGACGGCGACGTCGCCTGCTCCACGAAGCTGCTCTGGACCCGGGTCCACGGCGGGATCACGCGCGCGCTCGCAGGCCCCACGCTCGCCGAGCTGATCGAGTTCGAGAGCCGCGACAGGAAGCTGAACAGAGTCGCGGCCGGCGCCGCCTGAGCGCCGCCGCGCACCGAACCGGAACTGGAGTCGAATTGGCCGATCTGGAGATCAACAACCTGCACGTGTCCGCCGAGGGCAAGGAGATCCTCAAGGGGCTCGACCTCGAGGTCAGCCGCGGCGAGGTCCATGCCCTGATGGGTCCGAACGGCTCCGGCAAGTCGACGCTGGCAAACGCGATCATGGGCCACCCGGCGCTCGAGGTGAGCGACGGCACGATCAGCTTCGAGGACGAGGACGTCACCGAGGCGGCGCCCGACGAGCGCTCGCGGGCCGGCCTCTTCATGGCGTTCCAGTACCCGGTCGCCGTCCCTGGCGTCACCGTCGCCAAGTACCTGCGGATGATCGTCAACGCTCAGCGCGAGGCGCGCGGCGAGCCCGAGATCAAGCTCAAGGACTTCGCGCGGACGACCCAGGAGGCGATGGAGCTGATGGACATCCCGCGCGACTTCTCCAGCCGCTATCTCAACGACGGCTTCTCGGGCGGCGAGAAGAAGCGGGTCGAGATCCTGCAGATGGCGATGCTGCGGCCGCGGATCGCGATCCTCGACGAGACGGATTCGGGCCTCGACAGCGATGCGCTGCGCATCGTCGCAGGCGGCGTCTCGAAGCTCGTCGGCCCCGAGATGGGCGCGCTCGTCATCACCCACTACCAGCGCATCCTCGACTACATCAAGCCGGACTTCGTGCACGTTTTCGTCGACGGGCGTATCGTGAAGGAAGGCGGCCCCGAGCTCGCCCAGAAGCTCGAGGCCGAGGGCTACGAGGCGTTCATTCCGGAGCCCGTTGGAGGTGAGGCGTAGTGGCAACTTCTGAGACCCAGGTCGTCGCCGAGATCGGCAACGAGTACCGCTACGGCTTCCACGATCCCGAGAACTACTTCTTCAAGTCCCAGAAGGGCCTGTCGAAGGAGGTCGTCGAGGCGATCTCCGCGCACAAGTCGGAGCCCGACTGGATGCGCAAGTTCCGCCTGAAGTCGCTCGAGTACTTCGAGCGTCGCCCGCTTCCGCGCTGGGGCGGCAACCTCGAAGAGATCGACTTCGACAACATCTACTACTACATCAAGCCCACGGAGAAGCAGGCGAAGTCCTGGGAGGACCTCCCGCCCGACATCAAGCAGACGTGGGACCGGCTCGGGATCCCCGAGGCCGAGCGCAAGTTCCTCGCCGGCGTCGGCGCCCAGTACGAGTCCGAGGTCGTCTACCACAAGCTCAAGGAAGACCTCGAGGCGCAGGGCGTCCTCTTCCTCGACATGGACTCGGGCCTGCGCGAGCACGAAGACCTCGTACGCCAGTACTTCGGCACCATCATCCCGCAGAACGACAACAAGTTCGCCGCGCTGAACTCGGCCGTGTGGTCGGGCGGCTCGTTCATCTACGTGCCGCCGGGCGTGAAGGTCGAGATGCCGCTCCAGGCCTACTTCCGCATCAACGCGGAGAACATGGGCCAGTTCGAGCGGACACTGATCATCGTCGACGAGGACGCGTACGTGCACTACGTGGAGGGCTGCACGGCGCCGATCTATTCGTCCGACTCGCTGCACTCGGCGGTCGTCGAGATCGTCGTGAAGCGCGGTGGTCGCTGCCGCTACACGACCATTCAGAACTGGTCGAACAACGTCTACAACCTCGTCACCAAGCGGGCGGTCGCGTATCAGGACGCGACGATGGAGTGGGTCGACGGCAATCTCGGATCGAAGGTGACGATGAAGTACCCGGCGATCTGGCTCATGGGCGAGCGCGCCCATGGCGAGGTGCTCTCGATTGCGTTCGGCGGCAAAGGCCAGCATCAGGACGCCGGGGGCAAGGTCGTCCACGTCGCGCCGCGCACGTCGTCGGTGATCACCTCGAAGTCCATCTCGAAGGACGGCGGGCGCGCCGGCTACCGCGGCCTGTTGCAGGTGGCCAAGGGCGCTGTCGGTTCGAAGTCGAAGGTCGTCTGCGACGCGCTCATCCTCGACGAGGAGTCGCGCTCCGACACGTACCCGTACATCCAGGTCGACGAGAACGACGTCGAGCTTGGGCACGAGGCGACGGTGTCGAAGATCGGGGAGGAGCAGCTCTTCTACCTCATGAGCCGCGGGCTTTCCGAGGCCGAAGCCTCGGCGATGATCGTCTCGGGTTTCGTCGAGCCGATCACGAAGGAGCTCCCGCTCGAGTACGCCGTCGAGATGAACCGGCTGATCCAGCTGCAGATGGAAGGCTCTGTTGGCTAAGCCGGCCGAGGCCCCGCGACGCCGGATGAGGGTGTGCATCGTCGGCGCGTCTGGGAAGCTCGGGCACTACCTGGTACAGCACTCTCTCGACCGAGGCTACGAGGTCGTCGGCGTATGCAGGGAGCAGAGCGTCCCGAAACTCGATGCGTTTCAGGGGCGCATGACGGTCGTTCCAGGGGCGACAGACGACCCCGAGGTCATCAAGCGGGCCGTGGCAGGATGCGACGGAGTCCTCGTCGTGTTGGTCCCGCGAGGGGTGCACGGGTACTCGACGGGAACCGCGCAGGCGGTGCTCGATCACGCGGCCCCAGGGGCGCGACTCGTGTTCTCCTGCGGCTGGCACATCACCCGCGACGGCAAGGACGTGTACTCGCGGAAGCTCAAGGCGATCGTGAAGATCGGCGGAGCAGTGGCACGGCTCGCTCGCTTCGCAGACCTCGACGACCAGGTCGAGGCCACGAGGCGCATCTTCGCTAGCGACACGCGGTGGACCGTCGTGCGCGGGAGCGACCTCGAAGAGGGGGAAAGCCAAGGCCTGCCTGTCTGGAGCCGTCACGTCGGCGACCCCATCCTTGAGAGCAACCTCACGCGCCGCGTGGACTTCGCCTTGTTCATGGTGGAGGCCCTCACGAACGATCAACTCATCCACGAGGCCCCGGCTATCGTCGGCCGACTCGCACCCTCGGCGCTTGCTCACGCGAACTCGCCGGCTGGCTGACCTCGTACTCAGGGCCAGGCTTGCTCACCGGGTTGGTGGTGCGGCGGTTGACTGCGCTGCTCGACCGGCGTAGCGTCGCAGCACTGAAAGAGAGTGAAACGGGCGCGGCCGTACCCCGGACGTTTCTGCCGCTTCCGGCCGGGGTGCGGAGAAGAGCGGCCATCCGCGACCCGTTCCTCTCTCTTTACTCGACTGGAACCCCACCCTCGCGAAGTGCTCGGGCGATGGGGCCTCGTTGCCCGTACTTCGTAGCCAGCCTCGGCGACGATCTGGTCAACCCGCAGTCAACCTCGGCGTTGGCGCACGGCGGCCTCCAGTGGCAAGCGATGACTGAAACAAGCCATCTCTGACATCACCTGCCGCCGGTTGGCGCTCTCAGCCTCCATGGTAAGTAGGGGTTCAATGCGGCAGCGTGCGAGGCTGCCCGCACCGACGCAGGTGCTGTTACGTCCGACACTTCGAGCAGCGCGCCGACCGGCCCGCGGACGACCGCTACGGGCGCTCGATCCGGATCAAGCCCAACATCGCGGAGGTGCTGCGGCGCGAGCTCGCGCGGGCGTCGTGGCAGCGCGAGGAGGTCGCCCTCGGCACCGCGACGGATCCCTACCAGCCCGCCGAGGGTCGGTTCCGCCTCACCCGATCCTGCATCGAGGTGCTCGCGGAGTCGGGCACACCGTTCTCGATCGTCACGCGCGGGCCACTCGTCGTCCGGGACGTCGACATCCTCGTCGAGGCCGCTCGCGAGGTCTCCGTTGCCGTCTTCGTCTCACTGCCGACGCTCGACGAGCGCGTCTGGCGCACCACGGAGCCCGGCACCGCCCCGCCGGCGAGCCGCCTCCGGGCGATCCGCGCGCTCGCCGAGGCCGGTATCGACGTCGGCGTCGGCATGGCGCCCATCCTCCCCGGGCTCTCGGATTCCCCGGCGCTGCTCGAGGCGACGGTCGCCGCCGCCCGGGCTGCCGGCGCGCGTTCGATCTGGGCGAGCGTCGTCCACCTCAGGCCGGGAGTGCGCGAACACTTCCTCGAGGCGCTCGCTCGCGACTGGCCGGAGCAGGTCGAGCGGTACGAGGCGTTGTTCGCGACGCGTGCCTACCTCCCGCCCTCCGTGACGGCCGCGATCACCGAGCCCGCGCGAGCCGCGAGGGTCTCTGTCCGGTACTCGCGCCTCCGGGATCCCATCCGGCCGGAGCCTCGCCAGCTCGCTCTCGCCGTGTAGGCACGAAGACCGCGCTCGCGAAGGCGAGCGCGCTTCAGGGATCGTCGCGATCGAAAGAGTCCATTCGGACTCTTTCGATCTGCGGGAAAGGAAGGATCATCCGCATCCGCGCCGTAGAATCGCCACGTGGCCGACGAGATCACCTGCCTCATCGCCGACGACCACGAGGTCGTCCGCGAGGGCCTTCGCCTGGCGCTCTCGCGTTCTCCGCGGATCCGCGTGATCGGCGAGGCGACGGACGGCGCGTCGGCGGTCGCGCTCGTCGAGCGTCGCCGCCCGGACGTGGTGATCATGGACCTGCGGATGCCGGACATGGATGGTCTCGAGGCGACCGAGCAGGTCCTCGCGTCGGCGCCGAACACGGGCATCCTCATCTTCACCGCCTACGGCGAGCGCTCGCTGCTCCAGCGCGGGCTCGAGTCCGGCGCGCGGGGCTACATCCTCAAGGAGGCGCCGCACGAGACGCTCCTGCGCGCGATCGAGAAGGTCGCCGCGGGCGAGACGTTCGTCGATCCGGGCCTCATGGCCGAGTTCGTCTCCGGCCAGGGCCAGGTAGACATCCTCACGCCCCGCGAGCGCGAGATCCTGCAGCTGCTCGCCGACGGGATGTCGAACGCGGACGTCGCGACGAAGCTCTTCATCAGCCAGGAGACGGTGAAGAGCCACGTGCGCCACATCCTCGCGAAGCTCGAAGCCGACACGCGCACGCAGGCGGTCGCGATCGCGCTGCGCGAGGCGATGATCGATTGACCTCGGACGACTCCGAGCGAGCGCTCCTCGCGGAGCGCATGCTCGCCGAGCATGAGGAACGCCGCCGCGTCGCAGAGCTCCTTCACGACGGCCCGATCCAGCAGCTCTCAGCGATCTCGCAGATGCTCGACGCAGGCCTCGGCGAGCTCGCCGGCGGTGACGGTGAGCGCGCCCGAGAGGTCTTCACGCGTGGCCTCGAGCTCGCGCGCGAGGCGGCGCGCGACCTCCGCCAGCTGTGCGACGACCTCGAGCCTCGCATCCTCCATCAGCTCGGCTTCGCTTCCGCCGCGGCGGCGCTCGCGCGCCGGATCGCCACCCGGCACGAGATCGAGGTCGATCTCGACGTCGACGCAGCCGACGGGCTCGGCGAGAACGCGGCAGTCGCCCTCTACCAGATCCTTCGCGACGCAATCGAGCAGGCCGTGCGGCGCGGCACGCTGACGCGGATCGAGATCTCGCTGACTGCGTCCGAGTCGGGCGGCGTCACGCTGACCGTCGCCGACGACGGCCCGCCCGAGCGCCGCGCAGCCGTGCTCGAAGCTCTCGCAGAGCGCGCCGGGACCCTGAACGCACGGTTCAGCTCCGAGATCCGCTACCCGCGCGGGTCCACCGTGCGGATCGAGGTGCCGCCCGCAACAGCTCGTCGCTAGGATCGAAGCGTGGAAGTGAACGGGAGGAGCGGCTTCCTCTTCTTCGTCTGGTCGCCCGCTGGGTACACCCTCATCGAGCGTTCCGGCGATCCGCCGCGGCCGGGAACCGAGGTCGAGGACGGCGAGAAGCGCTACCGCGTGACGAAGCTCGCACCCTCTCCGCTGCCGGGAGACCCGCGGCCCTGCGCGTATCTCCAGCCGGCGTAGCTACTCGAGCGGCTCGTTCTGGACGTTGTGCTCGGTGGCGTACGCGTTCGTCAGCGAGTTGATCTTGTCGGCGTCCGGGAAGGCGTAGTTGATCTCGACGAAGGCGTTCCACTTGTCCGGCAACGCGTCCTCGGGAAAGATCGCCTCGACCGGACATTCCGGTTCGCACGCACCGCAGTTGCGCGTCGTGATGCCCCCTGCGAGCGCGAACTCGTGCTTCCCAGGGACGACCGCGCAGAACGTCTCGGTGTCGTCCGCGTCCTGGGACTCAACGCTCATGACGCGCCAGTAGGACTCGCGCGTGGCGAGGTACAACCAGCGGAGAGGACGGCTTCGGACGCCGAAGTTCGTGACGAGACTGCCCTCCTGCCCGGACCCGACGGTCACGAATCCGGCCAGGGGTGCCGCCGCCTCGAGCCAGTCGAGCGCTTCGTGGTCGGTGGACCGTAGCCGCCACGAGCCGGCCTTCACCGGATCGCCGTCCGCAGCCAACCAGCCGTCGACGAAACCTGCGATGTACTCGCTGTCGGCCGTCTCCGGAAGGAGACGCTTGAGGTTGACGCAGGAGCGCACCACACCGGTCCCGACGTAGCCGGGGTGCACGTCCAGGCTCGGTGAGAAGTTCACCTGGTCGAAGAAGTCGCGATATCGCGCGACGCGATCGCCGTACAGCTGGACGTAGTGGAGATGCTCCTCCGAGCGAACCTCCACTTTGTTCCACGAGCCATCGCCGTAGACGAGCCCGTGCAGGACACCGAGCCGGTAGCTCTCGCCGTCGCGCTTCGGTGTCGCGCGCACCGCAGGCACGTACTGCCCCACGCCGAGCGAGCCGGTCTTCTGCCCGTCGGCGAGCACCCAGCCATGCGTTGGCGTCGCCCAGACGGTTCGCCGGAACGTCGAGATGTTCCTCGTCGTGAGCCTCGTCCCGCCGTAGCGGTCGCGCTCCTCGAACGCCGGCGCCAGCTCGAGCTTGACGAGCGGACGGCGCCGGAACCGCTTGACAAAAGCTGGCCTGAAGCCGTCGTCGGTGAGGACGCGGCACGAACGATCCTCGAGCTCCGCGAATGTCCGCAACCCGTGCGAGGTGATGAGCTGCTCCGCGGGAGCGAAGCAGTCGATGCACTCCTCCGGGTCGATGACGAGAATGCGCTCGAACTCGTGGATGCAGTCGACGGGACAGACGTCCACGCACGAGCGGTCTTTGATGTCGATGCACGGCTCGGCGATGATGTACGTCACGCGCGCGAGTCTAGCCAGGGCGCCGGGGGCGCTTACGGGGTGTCGGCGGTGCTCGATCCCGTCAGCTCGTCGACGAGCGTCGGGGCTCGCTCGATGAGCGCGGACTTGACGATCACCTGGTCGAACCCGGCCGAGTGCGCGCGCTGGAGCCCGGACTTGTCGGTGTGGTTCGTGTAGCCGAGGATCGGGATGTCCGGCCACTCGTCGACGACCTCCTCGGGCTCGACACGCGCGATGTCTGCGATCACGAGGTCGGGATCGTCGACGCTGTCGCTGGTGATCAGGCGGTGGCCCGGGAGCAGCCCTTCGAGTTTCCCACGGAAGAAGAGGTCGACCCCAACGAGCAGGATCGTCGCCACACCACGACACTAACAGCGGTTGCGGACGCCGATAATCGGCCGCGATGAGCCTCGAGCTGGGACTGGAGCTGATCCGGGCGGGAGTCTACTTCGAGGCCCACGAGGAGCTCGAGGACGAGTGGCGCGACGCGCCGGACGCGGAGCGCGACTTCCTCCAGGGGCTCGTCCACGTCGCCGTCGCGTGGCTCCACGCCGGGCGCGGCAACCGCCCCGGTTGCGAGCGGCAGCTGGAGAAGGCGGCGCGCCGGCTCCGCCCCTATGCCCCGACGCATCGTGGCGTGGACGTCGAGACCGTGCTCGTCGACGTCGAGCGCGCACGGGAGCTTCTGGCGGGCGGCTCGCTCGAGCTGCCGGCCCCACGCGTGTGATCAGAAGGCCGGCTCGAGCCCGAGCCACTCGAGGAACCGGTTCAGGTACACGCGCAGGACGTAGAAGCGCTCGAAGAACAGGAGCAGCCCGAGGGCGACCATGATCGCCCCGCCTGCGATCTGGATCACGCGGTAGTGATCCCGGAGCCAGCGGAACGCAGACATCGCGCGGCTGAACACCACGGCGGCGAGCACGAAGGGCAACGCGAGCCCGAGCGAGTACACGGCGAGGAGCCCGGCGCCCTGCAGAGCGGTGTCCGACGAGCCGGCGAGCACGAGGATCGCCGCGAGGACAGGCCCGATGCACGGCGCCGCGCAGACGGCGAAGGCGCCGCCGAGCAGGACCCGCGACCCGCGCCCGCGGGCCTCCTGCAGGAGCCCCGCCCCGACGAGTCGCTCCGGCCAGGGAAGGAGACCCATGAACGCGAGGCCGAAGACGACGAGCACGAACCCGGCGATCCGCTCGAGGAGGAACTGATCACCGAGGATGCGTCCCCCGACGAGCGCAGCGCCGACGCCGAGCGCGACGAAGAACGCGGTGAAGCCGACGACGAACGGAACGCTGCCGACGACGACGCGGCGAGCCGTCCCGGGACGCCCCAGGTGGTCGGCGTCGACTGCCGAGACCGCGGACAGATAGGCAGGCACGAGCGGAAGCACGCACGGCGCGAGGAACGAGACCATCCCCGCGAGGAACGCGACCGGGATCGAGGTCCAGCTCACGTCGATTCCGCCTCAGCCGTCGAAGCGGGCGAGCTCCTCGTCGACGAGGCGGTCGAGCTCGGGGTCGAGCTCGTCGTCAGGCGGCTCGGCATCGCGCCGTCGACTCCACGAGCGTACGAGGTACGCCACCACGACGGCGCCGACGAGGAGCGCGCCGAGCGGGAGGAGCCACGCGAGCAGACCGAACCCTCCACCGGGCGGCTCGGCGAGCACCTCGGGACCGAACTCGGCGACGAGCGCGTCCTTGATCTGCTGCTCCGAGTCGCCCGCGGCGATGCGAGCGCGGATGAACAGCTTCATCTTCTCCGCGATCGGCGCGTTCGACTGATCGAGCGTCGTCTCGCACACCGGGCACACGATCTCCGCCTCGATGTCGGCGGCCCGCGGTTGCGTCGCTGCCGTGCTCGCCCCGGCCGCCACCAGCGAGACGAGCGTGATCACACTCGCGAGGCGGATCACGTCAGCGCATCCTCGATCGCCGACTCGAGCCTCGCGCGCTCGTCCTCCCCGTTCACCGCCCCCGCGAACCCGGCGACGACCTTGCCCTCGCGATCGATGACGAACGTCTCGGGGAAGCCGGTCACGCCGTAGCCGTCGATCGCGTTCCCCGGGCCGTCGTACACGAGCGGGAACGACAGCTCGTAGCGGCGCGCGAACCGGCGCGCGTCGGCGCGGAAGTCCTTCGCGTCGAGCCCGACGACGACGAGATCGCGACCGCGGTTCTTCTGCCAGACCTCCTCGAGATACGGCGCCTCCTCCTTGCAGGGGCCGCACCAGGAGGCCCAGACGTTGAGCACCACAGCCTTCCCGAGCAGGGACGAGAGCTCCAGCCGGCCGGCGCGGTCGAGGCGCTCGAGCGTGAAGTCCGGCGCATCCGGACGGCGGCCGTCGTTGGCGCGCTTCATGAGATCACCACCTTCGTCGTGGAGCAGCGACCACGCGAGGAGGATGAAGAGCAGCGCGACGAGTCCGATGGCCACGCCCTGGGCCACGAGCCGCGCGCGGGACGCCATCGCGCTACTTGGCGACGATGAAGACGGGGGTGCCGACGTCGACGTGCTGGAAGAGCCACTCGGCGTCCGGGATGCGCATGCGGATGCAGCCGTGGGAGGCCGAGTACCCGATCGACGCCGCGTCGGGCGTTCCGTGGATGCCGACGTACGGCGCCGACAACCCCATCCAGCGCGTGCCGAGCGGGTTGCCGGGGCCTGGAGGCACGGGTTGCGAGTCCTGCGCCCAAGGCGACGGCGGCGGATACCACCACGGATTCCGTTGCATGTTCACGATCTCGTAGTCGCCGAGCGGCGTCGGGTACGCGGACTGGCCGGTCGCCACGCCGAACCACCGCACGAGCTTCGCGTCGTCGAAGTAGAGCAGGCGGTTCGAGGACCTGAGAATGACGAGCGTCTTGTCGAGCTCGGCGCTCTCCACCTTCGGCTTCGAGACGTCGAAACCGAGGCGGATCGGCGTGCGCTGGTTCAGAGCGAGCGCCTGGCGGATCGCGCGTCCCGTCGCGAGCAGTCGAAGGCGTCGACCCTCCTGCGACTCCACGGCTCGCGGCTTGAGGCCGTCGAGGGCGATGTGCGCGTCGACCGCGTCGCGGTCGAGCCCCTTGCCGAGCCGTTCGACGTAGCGACGCACACGCGCCTGCGAGACCTTCACGTCGAGCGGCACGACCGCTCCCGGGCGCGCGAGCCGCGCGCGGCGGATCGCCTTCGGCACATTCGCCTGCGCGCCGAGCGCGCTCGCCCGCAGCGAGATCGCGTGCTTGTCGTCGACGACGAGGCGGAGTGGCTGGGCGTACACCTTCGTCACGGCCTTGCCGGCCTGGTAGGGCATCAGGCCACCGACCCGGACGCCGCCGACCGTGACGCCGAAAGCGATCGGCGCGGGCGTGCTCGGTGGGGGTTGAACCGGAGGCTCGGTCGGAGGCGGCTCCGTCGTCGTGGTCGTCGTCGACGTGTCGGTCGTCTGCACAGGTGCTTCGGTGCCGGCGCCGGCCCTCGAGGCCAGGCCGAGCGCGGCCGCGAAGCCGAGAAGGGCGCAGGCGACGACAGCCACTGCGCCGAGCGTGCGGGTCGACGCTCTCACGCTTTCAGTGTAGACGTGAAGATGCGCGGATCGTTCGTGACAACGGCGTCCACGCCGGCCGCGTCGACACGTGCAAGCTCGTCGGAATCGTCCACGGTCCACGCCACGACCGGCACTCCACGAGCATGCGCGGCATGGACACTCGCCGCGGTGACAAGCCTGTGGTGGAGCGCGATCGCCGTCGCTTCCGTCGAGCGAAGGAGCCACGGGACGACTCTCGGAGTGACGCGGCGCAGACCGCGGAGCCCGGCACGACCGACCGGTGCGCGTCGACCCTCGTCGCTGACGCCGAGCAGGGCACGCGGGAAGGTGATTCCGACGCGGATGCTCGCGCTCTGCCCGCGGACGGCGCGGGCGGTCTCGCGGTGGAGCCCACTGATGAAAGCCCGCTCTTCGAGCCCATGACGGCGCAGAGCCGCGACGACGTCCCGCTCGCGTCCCTTCACCTTGAGGTCGAGGTGCGGGCCGACCTGCGCAGCCTCGTCCACGAAGAACCCGAGCGCCTCCTCGAGGGTCGGAGTGTCCGCATTGACGTCTGCACGCGCGTGCGCCACCAGCAGCTCCCCGTCTCGTGCGGCGACGACGTCGAACTCGATCAGATCGACGCCGACGTCGCGTGCTGCACGAAAGGACGCGAGCGTGTTCTCGGGCGCGAGCGTCGCCGCACCGCGGTGCCCGATCCGCAGCGGCCGACCGTCACGGCGAGTGAGCGCGATCACGGATGGGGCCTGGTCGGAAGGTAGTCCTCGTCGAGCTGACCGCCTTCGGCGGCGTACTCGACGATCATCCGGTCCGTCAACCACTCGACGGGAGCGCGGTCGTCGGTCCACGGTCGCGACGCCGGTGCGACCGGCCGGACGTCGCGCGCGAGCAACGCGCGAAGCGGCGCGAGCGCGCGCGGCCCGGTCCCGAGCCGCCGTCGTAGCTCGGCGGCGCTCAGAGGGCGGTCGAAACCGAGGACGATCGTGTTGAAGCGAAGGACGGGCCACGTCAGCACCTCGGGAAGCTCGGTCGCGAGCGTCCCCGACACCGCCTCGACGAGCCGATCGTCGCCCGGCACGGCGGCGACGTTCAGCGCCACGATCCCTCCCCGCGCGAGGTGCTCGTGGACGAGCCGGAAGAACTCGCGGGTCGCGAGGTAGAACGGCACGTAGGGCTGCCGGTAGGCGTCGACCACGATGAGGTCGTAGCGGGTGTCGCTCGCACGCAGGAACGGCCGCGCGTCGGCGTCGTGGACGGTGAGCCGCGGGTTGTCGCCCAGGCCGAAGTACTCCCGCCCGACGCGGCTGACCGCCGGATCGAGCTCGACGCCGTCGATCTCCGCATCCGGGTAGTAGACGCCCAGCGCCCGCGCGGTCGTCCCGCCCGCGTTCCCGAGGATCGCGACCCGCGCGAGCGGGCGCCCGAGCAACGGCGGCAAGGCGAGGTACGTGTCCCACTCCCCGCCCGTCAGCACCGAGTCGGGCCACCAGACCGAATGGATTGCGACGCCCTCGTTGAGCCGCAGCACACGCCGCCCGTCGGGTCGTTGCACGACGCCGATGTACTGATACAGCGAGTTCTCCTCGTGGATGAGGCCCCGTTCCGCCTTGATCGCCCCGGGGGGCAGGACGAGGAGCGCTGCGAGAAGCGCCGGCACCACGAGGTACCTGGCTCCGAGCGCGAGGCAGGACGTGCCTGCGAGCAGCAGCGCGACGACGAGGAACGTCCGCTGGGTGCCGATGGCCGGGATCAGGACGAGTGCGGGCAGGAAGGTGCCGACCAGCGATCCGGCCGTCGAGAGCGCATACAGGCGCCCGGCGACCGCTCCGGCGGTCTCCACGCTCGTGACCGCGAGCCGGATCGCGAACGGCGAGACCATCCCGAGCAGCACGACGGGCGGCGAGCACAGGAGGAGGACGGCGAGGAAGCTCCCGACGATCGCACCGGCCGACGCCGAGTCGAGCCCTTCGACGGTGACGTCGAGAAACGGCTTCGCCGCGAAGGGAACGACGGCCACGAACAGCCCCGCGCCGAGGACGATCCACCCCAGCAGTCTCCGCTCGGGACGCCGGTCGGCGACGCGGCCGCCGAGCCAGTAGCCGGCGGCTAGCGCGGCGAGGACGATCCCGATGAGATTCGCCCAGACGACGGTCGACGAGCCGAAGTACGGCGCGAGGAGCCGCGACGCCGTGATCTCCGTCGCGAGGGCGCCGATGCCTGCGCCGAAGACGAGCAGGCCGAGCGCGGCACTACGGGGCCGCGACCGTGCCGCGCTCTCCGCAGAGCCGGACAGGTCCGCCCTTACAGGCCGAAGACGCGCTCGATCTCACCGAGCGTGCGCGTGGCGAGCAACACGGCCACGAGAACGACGACGGCGAGTACGAGCCAGAAGCGGACGCCCGCCCAGCGCTTCTCGCGATGCCGCCGCGCCCGCGCCGCACGCCGCGCGCGGTGGTGCCGATACGAGCGGGAGACGGCTTCAGGGTCGAGCGGCGGCTCGTCGTCGACGAGCTCGGGCTCGGTGAGCGAGGGAGCCGGATGCGCCACGCTCGGAATTCTAGGAACGTCGCTCGCATCCGTGAAGGCCTGGCTCGTCTGCGCGAGGTCATATGCTTCGCGCGATGGACGGCCCGAGAGGACGTGGCGGCATGTCGTTCCCCGGGGTCGGGGCGCTCTCCGGCATGGGCGGCCGCCTCACCTTCCTCTTCGGGATCCTGCTCGCGATGTCCGCGCTGACCGGCTGGTACTCCGGTTCGGGGAACGGGACGACCGTGTCCGTCATCGGCTGGCACACGGGCACGATCGGAAAGATGGTGCTCGTCCTCGGCCTGCTTGCCGTGCTCCTCGTCGTCCTTCGCGAGGTCGGCGTGAACATGCCGGCGTCGGTCCCCGAGAGCCTCGTGACCATCGGGATCGGCTCGATCGCGACGATCCTGGTGCTCGTCCGCATCATCTCGATCCCCGACACGTTCTTCTTCGCGACCCGCGGCGCCGGCATCTGGATCAGCCTCGCCTGCGCGATCGGGATCATCCTCGCAGGCGTCCTCGAGGCCTCCGAGGAGCTCTGAGCTACGGGTTCGGCGCCGTGACGGTGACCGTCACGGTCCGCCCAGGCGCCTGCTGAGGAAGCGGCGTCAACGTCCGGACGATGGTCTGGTCGGGGCCGGTGCTCGGCCGGTCGTCGAGCGTCCGGGCGAACGCGATCCCCAGGAGGAAGAGGAGCACCGCTCCGAGCGCCACGAGCACGAGCCGCAGGACCGGCCGGCGGCTGGAAGGCGGGGCGCTGCGAGGTCGCGGCTCGAGCGAGGTCACGGCTCGTAGTCGACCGCGCCGCGCGCGTAGAGATGGAACGCCGCACCCTCGACGAGCGACTGCGTGCGAGGCCAGTCCCGCGCGTCCTGCTCGGACAGCACGTGGCGCGCCCACACGTCCGCGCGCCCGTACTCGTCCGCGAGCTGCGTGAGCGTGAACATGCCGCCGACTCGCCGCCTCAGCTCGCCGAGGATCGCCTCGATCTGGCCGCCGAGCCGCGTCTCGAGCGCAGGCTCCTTCACGTCGACGAACGCACGGTAGGCCTGCTCCCACTCCTGCTTCGCGCTCTCGGTTGCTGCCGTCACGAGGCCGCAGCGTAGTCGTCCTCACGGAGACGTTCCGAGCAGCACCGATCGCGAGGCCACGGATCGACGACCTCCTCGAAGATCCGCTGCCCGAGCTCGTAGCCCGGGTGCGCGAGCGCGAAGCCGGCGTGCGCGTGCAGGCACTTGAGATGCTCCGGCGCGCGCGATCCACCGATCCCGAGGTCGAGGGAGCGCCCGTCGTCCGATCCTCCCGTGCCGCCCGCGAGCTCGTGGCGAACGCGTCGCTGCTCACTCGTCGCTCGAGCGAGTGACTCGGCGAGCCCGGGGTCGACGCGCGCGAGCTCGCTCCAGCGCTCGACGCCTCCCGCGGCCTCGAGCCGCGCGATCGCGGAGACGAGGTGCGGGCACGTGACGTAGTACGTCGTCGGGAAGGGCTCGCCTCGATCGTCGTACGGCCGCTGCTCCGTCACCGCCGGAAGCCCGAAGGGGCAGCGCACCGCAACGCGGCCGAACGCGCGTGGCGTCCGCCCGAGCTGGCGCGCGACGATCGCGCGGTCGTCCATGCGGCGAAGACTAGGGCCGGTCGCGATTCGAGCTGCGCGCCTTGCGCCAGGCCGGGATGCCCTTCACCACGAAGAGCCGTTCGCCCGGCTTCACGTAGCTGCTGCGCCGAGCCTCACGCTCGATCGAGCCGACGCTCGTCGAGTTCACGAGGCGGAGTTGCAGCTCGCCCTTCACGAGCCTGAGCGAGTCGACCTGGGCTCTGGTGGTCGCGAGCTCGTTCCGCGTCTCGAAGTACGAGGAGATCGGCCGGTAGTAGAGGTAGACGGTGATCGCGAGGATCCCGACGATCCAGAGCAGACGCACCCTCCGCCTCCCCATCCGCGGCCGGGCACGCGCCTTCCGCGCGGACTCCTTCTCCCTGGCCCTCCCTGCCACGACGCCTCGTTCGGCGTGCGCGACGCCAGCCCTCTTACGCGATGTCGACCTTTATGACGTTCGTGGAGCCCGGGATGTTCACCGCAGTGCCGGCCGTGAGGACGACGCGGTCGCCGAGCTCGACGACACCAGCCTCGCGCGCGGCGTCGATCGAGATGCGCCAGAGCTCCTCGACGTCCGTCACCTGGGGGATCTCGAGTGGAGTCACGCCCCACTCGATGGCCATGTGCTGACGGGACTCGGCGATGTGCGTCAAGGCCACCACGGGCCGTCTCGGTCGCAGGCGCGCGACGGCCGACGCCGTGCGGCCAGTGAACGTCGGAACGAGGATCGCCTTCGCCCCGAGCGCCTCGGCGAGATCACAGGCAGCGTTCGACATCGCGCGACCGACCGTCGGCTCTTCGAGCGCCGAGGGCAGCTGATGCCGGTAGCCGAGGCTCGGCTCGACCGCACGCGCGATGCGCGCCATGGTCTCCACGGCCTCGACGGGGTAGTCGCCGACCGCGGTCTCGGCCGACAGCATCAACGCGGAGGAGCCGTCGAGGATCGCGTTCGCGACGTCCGAGGCCTCGGCCCGGGTCGGCTCGGGCCGATGGATCATCGTCTCGAGCATCTGTGTCGCGGTGATCGCGGGCTTGCCGCGCTCGAGCGCCCCGATGATGATCTGCTTCTGGAGCAGCGGAACCTCGGCTGCGCCGATCTCGACGCCGAGATCGCCACGCGCGATCATGACGGCGTCCGTGACGTCGAGGATCGACTCGAGCTGGACGACCGCCTCCTTCAGCTCGATCTTCGCGATCACCCAGGCGAGCGAGCCCGCCTCCTCGATCCGGGTCTTGAGCGCAGCGACGTCCGTGTGCGAGCGCACGAAGGAGAGGGCGACGTAATCGACCCCGAGCTCGAGAGCGAACTCGAGATCGGCGAGGTCCTTCTGCGTCAGCGACGGCACCGGGAGCGGGACCCCGGGGACGTTCACGCCCTTGTGCGGCTCGACGAGCCCTCCGGTGACGACCTCGCAGACCGCCCGGCCGCCCTCCATCCGCTCGACGCGCAGCCGGACGTGTCCGTCGTCGATGAGCACCTCGTCGCCGGACTCGAGCACCGATGCGAGAACGGCCGGCGCGACCGGAAGGTCGTCGCTGCCACAGTCCTCCTCGCCTGCGACGACGACCGAGTCGCCGACCTCGAGATCCACGGCCGCAGCGAGGTCGCCGATCCTGATCTTCGGGCCCTGGAGATCCGCGATCAGCGCCAAGGGGCGTCCGACGCGCTCCTGCACGGAACGAGCGCGCGTGGCGCTCAGCTCGTGGTCGGCATGGGTTCCGTGCGAGAAGTTGAGGCGGACGCCGTCCATGCCCGCGCCGACGAGCGCCTCGAGGACGGCCTCGTCGTTCGACGCGGGGCCGATCGTGGCGACGATCTTCGTTCGACGGTCCGCTGGTGGCACGCTGGCCAGGCTACAGAGGCGTCCTGAAGGCGGACCACCCGGGGTACGTCGCGCGGTCGCCGAGCTCCTCCTCGATGCGGAGCAGCTGGTTGTACTTCGCGACGCGATCGGTGCGCGACGGCGCGCCGGTCTTGATCTGGCCCGCGTTCACGGCGACCGCGAGGTCCGCGATCGTCGTGTCCTCCGTCTCGCCCGAGCGGTGCGAGATCACGGTCGCGTACCCGGCGGCACGCGCCATGTCGATCACGTCGAGCGACTCGGTCAGCGTCCCGATCTGGTTCACCTTCACGAGAATCGCGTTCGCGATGCCCTCGTCGATTCCGCGCCGGAGGAAGTCGACGTTGGTGACGAAGAGGTCGTCGCCGACGAGCTGGACACGGTCGCCGACCCTCTCGGTCAGCGTGCGCCAGTCCGCCCAGGCGTTCTCGTCCAGGCCGTCTTCGATCGAGACGATCGGGAAGCGCTCCGCGAGCGCGGCGTAGTACGCGATCATCCCGTCCGGATCGAACGTCGCGCCCTCGCCGGGCAGCTCGTACGACCCGTCGTGGAACACCTCGCTCGCGGCAGGATCGAGCGCGATCGCGACGCGATCGCGATGGCCGGCACGCTCGGCCGCCTCGAGCACGGCCTCGATCGCGGCGCTCGTGGACTCGAGGTCCGGCGCGAACCCGCCCTCGTCGCCGACGCCGGTCGCGAACCCACGCTCGTGCAGCAACGCCTTGAGCGCGTGGAAGACCTCGGCCCCGATGCGAAGCCCCTCCGAGAACGTGTCCGCCCCGGCCGGCACGAGCATGAACTCCTGGAGATCGATCCGGTTCTGCGCGTGCGCGCCGCCGTTGATCACGTTCATCAGCGGGACCGGCAGCGTGCGGGCACCGTCGCCTCCCAGACGGCGATAGAGGGGGATGCCGGCGTCGGCGGCCGCAGCCTTCGCGAGCGCGAGCGAGCAGCCGAGGATGGCGTTCGCACCCAGCCGGCTCTTCGTCGGTGTCCCGTCGAGGGCCACGAGAACATCGTCGAGCGCGCGCTGGTCGTCGGCTTCGAGCCCGACGACGGCGGCAGCAATCTCCCCGTTCACGTTCGCGACGGCCTTCGACACGCCCTTCCCGAGGTACCGGTCCGGATCGCCGTCGCGAAGCTCGACGGCCTCGTGCTCCCCGGTCGACGCTCCGGACGGGACCGCTGCGCGCCCGAAAGCCCCGGACACGAGACGCACGTCGACCTCGACCGTCGGGTTCCCGCGCGAGTCCAGGAGCTGGCGCCCACGGACCGAGGCGATGGCGCTCATGCGAGCGTCTCCTTCGCGCGGACGTAGTACGCGTCCTGCTCGTCGAGCCCGAGCGCCGTCCAGTCCTGGCCCGAAGCGCCTGCGAGCTCGGACGCACGCTCGACGCGCTCGGTGAAGCGCTGCGTCGCCCCGCGCAACGCGAGCTCCGGATCGACGTTGAGCCGGCGGGCCACGTTGACGACGGTGAACAGCAGGTCGCCGAGCTCCGCCATCGTTTCCGCATCGGCCTCGGTCTCGGGGGCCGGGACTCCCGCGCGCTCGACGGCCTCCCGCAGCTCGTCGAGCTCCTCGTGCACCTTCGCGAGCGGACCCTCGAGGTCGGGCCAGTCGTACCCCACGGTCGCGGCTCGCCGCTGAACCTTCCGCGCCCGGAGGAGCGCGGGAAGCGCGTCGGGCACGTCGTGGAAGATGCCCTTGCGGCCCTCCTGCTCGGTCTTGATCTCCTCCCAGCGCTCCTTCACACGGCCTGGCGTGCGCGCCTCCGCATCGCCGAACACGTGCGGGTGCCTCCGCACCAGCTTCGCGTGCACCTCGCGCGCCACGGTCTCGAGGTCACCCTCTCCGCGCTCCTCGAGCAGGAGAGAGAGGAAGTAGACCTGGAAGAGCAGGTCTCCGAGCTCGCCGCGCAACGCGGCCGTGTCATCTGCCAGCGCGGCGTCGGCGACCTCGTAGGCCTCCTCGAGCGTGTGCGGAACGATCGTCCGCGCCGTCTGCTCGCGATCCCACGGGCACTCGCGGCGGAGCGTCCGGGTCAGCTCCTGGAGGTCGAGCAACGCCTCCGCGAGAGCCATGGCCGGAGCCTACTGGCTACTGCGTCGCCGTCGAGGTGGGCTCGGCGGGCAACTCGGGCGGCTCGTAGCCCGTCGCGTAGGCGACCTTGCCGTCGTAGTCCTTCCTCAGGTCCTCGACCCACTTCTGCATCACCTCGTTGCGCTTCTGCTGCAGGAGGGTCAGCTTGATCGAGTCGCGCACCTTGTCGAGCGGCGTCTTCGTCGCCTTCCGCACGTCGGACACGGCCTGGATGACGTGGTAGCCGTAGCTCGTCTTCACGGGCTTCGACAGCGCGCCCGTGGCGAGGTCGAACGAGGCTTTGTCGAACTCGGGCACGGTCTGCCCGCGCGAGATCGTGAGCTTGCCGCCCGAGTCCTTGCTGCCCGGATCGGCCGAGTCCTGCTTCGCGAGCTTCGCGAAGTCGGCACCCGCCTTGAGCTGCGCGTACACCTCGTCGGCCTTGGCCTTGCTCGCCGGGTAGTCGACGTTGCCTTCCTTGTCCTTCACGGCGATGAGGATGTGCCGGACGTCGCGTGACTCGGGGGACCCGAACTGGGCTTCATTGGTCGTGTAGTACGCGAGGACCTCGTCCGGCGTGACCTCGACGTCCTTCGTGACTGCGTCGAAGATCTTCTGCTCGAGAGCCGAGGCCGCGAACCGCTCGCGGTACTCCGCGCGCGTCCAGCCGGCCCGCTTCAGCGCCTTCTCGTAGTCGGCGCGCTTCCCGGCGAAATCGGACTTGATCGTCTGCTGCTCGGCCTTGTCGATATCGGCGTCCGTCACCTTCAGGCCGAGCTTGTCCGCGGCCTGGCGGTACTCCGCGAGCGTGACGAGAATCGCGACGTACTGCTGTTGGATGCTCTGGTACTCGGGCGTGCCGACCTTCGGAAACTGCTGCTTCTGCGCCTTGTAGCCTCGCTTCGCCTGGTCGACGAGCTTGTCGAGGTCGGCCTTCGTGACCTCCGTCCCGTCCACGCTCGCGACGGCGCCCGCCGGGACGCTCTCGGAGCCGCCGCACGCCGACGCCGCAATCGCGACGGTGGCGAGCAGGAGGCCGAAGATGAGGCGAGCAGAGGGCATCAGCGCCCGCCCGTTATAGCCGAGGGGGTGTTAGGCACGGGTTGCGGACTGTTCAGATGCGTGAAGAGCACGGCGATCCGCCTCACGCGGCCACGCGAGCGCGCACGATCGCGTCCGGAAGCTCGAGTGCAGCCGTCAGGCTCTCGACGCGAAGCGACACCTCTCGCTTCTGCGTCGAGTAGATGAGCGTCGGGGCGACTGCGACGAGCGCACGCACCTCTTGGGAACCGAGTGAGAGAGGGCCGACGGTCACGCGCCCGCCGCGGTACACGAGGTAGTCCGCCCCCAGGCGCGCCAGCTTGAGCTTCGCCTCCTGGATCCCGAAGAGGTTCTCGACCGGCTCGGGCATCGGCCCGTAGCGATCCTCGGTCGCCGAGACGAGCTCGCGGAGCTCGTCTTCGTCCTCGGCGAGCGCGATACGACGGTGCAGGTCGATCTTGAGCGCCTCCGCCGCAACGTAGGACGCGGGAACGTAGGCGTCGACGCGGGCGTCGACGCGTACGGGGCGCGCGGCCGCCCTCCTCCGGCCCGTGAGCTCCGCCACCGCCTCGTCGAGCATCTCGACGTAGAGCTCGAAACCGAGCGCAGCGACGTGACCCGATTGCTCCGGCCCCAGCAGGTCTCCGGCTCCGCGGATCTCGAGATCGCGCATCGCGATCTGGAACCCCGAGCCGAGCTCGGTGTGGTCGGCGAGCGTCGAGAGCCTGGCGCGAGCCTCGGGCGTGAGCTCCGACGCCTCGGGATAGAAGAGGTACGCGTACGCGAGGACGTCGGAGCGGCCCACGCGTCCACGGATCTGGTACAGCTGCGCGAGGCCGAGCGTGTCGGCTCGCTCCACGATCAGCGTGTTCGCCTGCGGGATGTCGATGCCCGACTCGATGATGGTCGTGGAGACGAGCACGTCCGCGTCGCCCGCCAGGAACGCGTGCATCCTCTCCTCGAGCTCCTTCTCGGACATCTGGCCGTGGGCGACGAGGAAGCGGAGCCCCGGGCAGAGCTCTTCGAGCTTCTGCCGCACCTCGTCGATCGACTCGACGCGGTTGTGGAGGTAGAAGGCTTGTCCGCCGCGCGCGTGCTCACGTTCCAGTGCCGTTGAGATGACCTCTTCGTCGTACTCGCCGACCGTCGTGCGGACCGGGCGCCTGCCCGTCGGCGGCGTCTCGATGATCGAGATGTCGCGCAGGCCGGAGAGCGACATGTGAAGCGTGCGCGGGATCGGCGTTGCCGAGAGCGCGAGCACGTCGACCTCGAGACGGAGCGAGCGGAGAAGTTCCTTCTGCGCCACGCCGAACCGCTGCTCCTCGTCGAGGACCACGAGCCCGAGGTTCTTCGGGATGACGTCGCGCGAGAGGACACGGTGCGTCCCGACGAGGACGTCGACCTTCCCGGACTGGAACTCCTCGAGGATGCGCTTCTGGTCGGCGCGACTACGAAAGCGCGAGACCATCTCGACGTTGACCGGCAGATCGCGGTAGCGCTCGCGGAACGTGTTCCAGTGCTGCTCCGCGAGGATCGTCGTCGGGCAGAGGACGAGCGTCTGCCGGCTGTTCAGCGCCACGCCGAACGCCGCACGGACCGCGACCTCCGTCTTCCCGAAGCCGACGTCCCCGCAGACGAGCCGATCCATCGGGCGATCGGACTCGAGGTCCTCCTTCACCGCCTCGATCGCCTGGAGCTGGTCGTCGGTCTCGCGATAGGGGAACCCGCTCTCGAGGCGCTCGAACAGGTCGCTCGTGAGGTCGAACGCCTGACCGCCCGCCTGCCGGCGCTGCGCATACAGCGCGAGAAGCTCGCCCGCGAGCTCGCGGACGGACGCGCGCGCCCGGCTCTTCAGGTTCTGCCAGGCCTTGCCGCCGAGCTTCGAGAGCGACGGCGCCCTCGCGTCCGCACCGACGTAGCGCGAGACCTTTCCGATCTGCTCGTGCGGGACGTACAGGCGGTCCTCGCCCTTGAAGGCTAGGAAGAGGTAGTCGCGCGTGACGCCCGCGACGTCCTTCGTCTCGAAGCCGAGGAGCTTCCCGACACCGTGATCCTCGTGGACGACGTAGTCGCCGACGCGCAGGTCGGCGAAGGACTGCAGCGCGCGGCCGAGGCGCGTGTCGGCGCGCGGGGGGCGCTTCCTGAACACCTGCGTGTCCGGCAGCAGCGCGATCCCGAGGTCGCGCCAGACGAACCCGCGTCGCGCCGGGCTCACGACGAACGTGACCGACGGCTCCGGCGACAGCTCGTCGATGCCGTCCACGACGCCTGCCTCCACCTTGCGCAGGAGCCGCTGCGTTCTCAGCGCCTCGCCCTGATGCGGGAACGTCACAGCGACGCGTCGTCCCTGGCGGACCATCCCGGCAAGCTCGTTCTCGGCCTCGGCGAGACCTCGAGCTGCGATCGCGGGGCGCTGCGCCTCGAAGACGTGCGGCTGCGAGCGCGGGAGCGAGTCGAGGCGGGCCACCCCTTCGATCTCGGGGGGCGCCAGCGCCTCGTCGTCCCACAAGCTCATGACGTCGTCGACTTGCCAGACGATGTCCGGCGCGCGGCCGAGGAGCGGCACGAGCTCGGGATCGTCGTCGCTCATCGCCAGCTCCGGATCGAGCGAGCGCTCTCGCGCCGGGTAGACGACGGCGTCGTCGACGGCGTGGAGCGCCCGCTGCGTGAACGGCGAGAAGGACCGGATCTGCTCGATGTCGTCCCCGAAGAACTCGACGCGCAAGGGCTCTCGCCCGGTGCTCGGAAAGATGTCGACGAGCCCGCCGCGAACCGCGATCTGCCCCCGCTCGTCGACACGCTCGACCCGCTCGTAGCCGGCCTCGGCGAGCGACTCGACGAGGTCGTCCAGCCCGCGACCGGCAGCGCGCGCCAGCTCGATCGCTCCTGGTCTCTCGTCCTCCGGTGGCATTCCCTCGGCGAGAGCACGAGCCGAGACGCATACGAGGCCACCCCGCGAAAGGACGTCCAGAGCGCGAGCTCGCTCGCCCACGAGGTGCGCCGGCGGCTCGAGCCCGGACCCCGCGTGCACGCCTCGGCTCGGGAGGAGCGCGACGGTGCCGGGATCGACGTACCAGCCGACCGCCTCCGTCAGATCGCGCGCCTCCTCGTCCTCGGCGATCAGGCAGACGAGCTCGCGGCCGAGCGCCCGATGCAGAGAAGCCAGCAGGAGCGGGAGCGCCGGCTCCGAGACCCGAGCGTTCGCCGGGAAGTCCCGAACGAACGCCTCGAACGGCTCGTGCGCCGAGAGCGTCTCGACGAGAGCGGCGAGAGGTGAGGCGGCGGCCTGGTCCATACGACTGGCGGGAATGGCGTCCCGCGCGGTGATCGTACCGAGGTGCGGGCGGCACAAGAACGCGCGGCGCTGGGAAACCGAGTGGGTCGCCGACGCCACGGATGGGCCGCCACAACGACCCCCAGGGGCACTCCCGTGTCCCTTCGTTCACGGTAGCCCGCGCGAGCTCACGTGTGGGCCACGGGAGCGTCAAGAGGCGGTAACGATCGCTCCATGGAAACCGGCGCCGACCGCGCACCGGCGGTTGCCACCGAACTAGCGCTCGTTGAACCGGCGCTGCGCCTCTTCGAGCCCGTCCGACACGATCGCCTCGACCGCGTCGGCGGCCCGGGCGACGAGCGCCTCCCGATCCTCGTGCAGATCGAACGGCGACAGCACGAAGTCGGCGACGTCGCGTGGATCGCCCCGACCGGGACGGCCGACCCCGATCCGCAGACGGAGGAACTCGGACGTGCCCAGCGATTTCGAGATGGAGCGCAGCCCGTTGTGGCCGGCCAGGCCGCCGCCGGAGCGCGCCTGCAGCCGCCCCTGCTCGAGGTCGACGTCGTCGTGCACGATCAGGACATCGGCCGGCTCGACCTTGTAGAAGCGCGCAGCCGCCGAGATCGAGCGACCCGACTCGTTCATGTACGTCTCGGGCTTGAGGAGCGCGACGCGATGCCCCGCGAGTCGCACGTCGGCGATACGGCCGTTGAACTTCGACCGGAACGTCGCTTCCACGCGCCGTCCGAGCTCGTCGACGACCATCCAGCCGACGTTGTGCCGATCGCGCTCGTGACGCGGGCCTGGGTTGCCCAGTCCCGCCACGAGCAGGTCGAGCGTCGAGGCCGACTCGCCCCGACCGAAAAGGCGCACGGTTACTCCTCGGACTCGGAGCGCTCGTCGGACGCGTCGTCCGCCCGAGCAGAAGCTTCGGGCGCACCCTCGCCCTCGACGCCCTCTTCGCCCTCCTCGCCCTCTTCGCCCTCCGCCTCGTCGGCCTCGACCAGACCTCGCGGCACGGAAACGGTCGCGATGACCGTGCCTGCCGGGTCGTCGAGCAGCGTGACCTTGTCGATCGCAGCTACGTCCTCGAGCCGCAGCACGTCGCCGACCTCCATGTGCGAGACGTCGACCTCGATGTGCTCCGGAACGTCGGTCGGAAGCGCCTCGATGTGGAGCTCCCGTGTCACGAGCGACAGCATGCCGCCGGACTTGAGGCCTACGGCGTCACCCACGAGCTGGATCGCGACGGTTGCGTGGATCGGCTGGTCGAGCCGAACCTCGCGGAGATCGATGTGCGAGATCGTCCCACGGATCGGATCCTGCTGGTACTCCGCGAGAATCGACGGGTGCACGGTCGCCTGGCCCTCGATGACGACGTCGAGGATCGCGTGTAGCCCGGACGGGCCGGTCATCGCAGCGCGAAGCTCGCGCTCCGGAATGACGATCGCGCGCGCGTGCCCCTTCCCGTACAGGACGCCGGGCACGAGTCCCTGCGAGCGCAGTCGGCGCGTTCGGCGCGAGCCGAGATCCTCCCGTTCGCGCACCTCGAGCTTGAGCCTGTCCCCGGACACGGCGGCGGATTGTAGCGACGAGCACACGTCCGTCGCCGCCGAGCCGACGACGCGCGTTGGAGCGCCTACTGGGACCGCGGGGACAGCAGCAACAGGACCGTGCCCAGCGCGACGAGCGCCACACCGAGCAGGTCGTGCAGGTGCACGCCGTGACCGCTTCGCACGGGAACGTCGAAGAGGACCGTGTCGAACCGCGCCGGGTTGAACCCGACGACGAACGTTCCGCACGCAACTGCGAGCACTCCGAACACCCTCCCCAAGGCTCTCCCAGAGTACTCGGCGAAGCCGAGTCCTCCACCCGGGTCGAGGCGGCTAGAAGAGCTGGTTCTCGCCGGCGAAGATCGCGGAGACCGAGTCGTCCGCGAACACGTTCTTGATCGTGTCGGCGAGGATGCCGGCGACGGTCAGCACCTCGACGTTGTCGGGCTTCGTCAGTGGATCGATCGCGACGGTGTCGGTCACGATGAGTCGGTCGATCTCGCTCTCTGCGATGCGCTCGAGTGCCGGACCGTTGAAGAGGCCATGCGTCGCACACGCGTAGACCTTGACGGCCCCCGCGTCGCGCAGTGCAGCGGCGCCGGCGACGAGGGTCCCTGCTGTGTCGATGATGTCGTCGGTCATCACGACGATCTTGCCCTCCACTTCGCCGATCACGGTCGAAACTCGTGCGACCTGATGCTCGGGGCGCTCCTTGTTGAGGACGACGAGGTCGCCTCCGATCATCTCTGCGAACTTCCCGGCGAGCTTCGTGCGCCCGGTGTCGGGCGACACCGCAGCGATGGGCACGTCGAGATTCAGGTCGCGCACGTACTGCGCGAAGAGCGGGATGGCGGTCATGTGGTCGACGGGGATGTGGAAGAACCCCTGCACCTGCCCCGCGTGCAGGTCCATCGTCAGCACGCGGTCGGCACCGGCCGACTGCAGCATGTCCGCCACGAGGCGAGCGCTGATCGGCTCGCGCGGCCGCGACTTCTTGTCCTGGCGTGCGTAGAAGTACCAGGGGATGACCGCGGTGATCCGCTTCGCCGAAGCGAGCCGCGCAGCGTTGATCATGATCAGGAGCTCCATGAGGTTCCGGTCGACCGGATCGCACGCGGACTGGACGATGAACATGTCGGCGCCGCGGACCGACTCCTCGTAGCGGCAGTACGTCTCGCCGTTGGCGAACGTCTTGAGCTTCACCTGGCCCAGCTCGATGTCGAGCTGTTCGGCGATGCGCTGCGCGAGATCGGGGTTCGACCGTCCGGAGAAGAGCATCAGCCGCTTCTGCGGCGCGATCGCGATCGCGCGCCCGACCTCGAGCCCCGGCTGAGCCGTCACGCCCTCGAGCCCGGGCAGCGTCTGCTCAATCGTCCCGGTTTCCACCACGACCTTCCTTGTTGACCTGCATCGCCCGGGCGATCGCCAAGGCGCCCGGAGGCACATCCTCTGTGATCACGGAGCCGGCTGCAATCCATGCGTCGTCACCGATCGAGACGGGGGCGATGAACGTATTGTCGACACCCGTCCTGACGTTGCTGCCGATGGTGGTGCGGTCCTTCACGCGCGTGTGGTCCTGATTCGCGGTGATGTTCCCGGCGGCGATGTTCGTGTCCGCCCCGACATCGGCGTCTCCGAGGTACGTGAGATGCGGCACTTTGGTGCGCTCACCGATGCGGGAGTTCTTCATCTCGACGAAGGTGCCTGCCTTGGCGCCGGCCTCGAGCACGGTACCCGGCCTGAGGTAGCAGAACGGTCCGACCAGCGCGTCCTCCCCCACACTCGAGTCGACGACGACCGCGTGCGGCCCGACCTCGGCTCGAGCGGCGATCGAGGAGGCGCCGCGGATGACGGTGAACGGGTGGACGACGGCATCGGGCTCGATCGTCACGTCGGCCTCGATCCACGTCGTCGCCGGATCGACGATCGTGACGCCGGCGAGCATGTGCCCCTCGTTGATGCGGTCGCGAAGCGCGGCTGCGGCGCCGGCCAGCTCGACTCGTGTGTTGACGCCTTCGGTCTCCAGCGGGTCGTCTCCTTTGTGTACCGCGACGCGTTCGCCGTCCGAGACGAGGATGGCGACCGTGTCGGTCAGGTAGAGCTCGCCCTGCGCGTTGTGCGGCACGAGCCGGTCGAGCACCGGCCACAACGTATCTGCTCGGAAGACGTAGATCGACGAGTTGACCTCGCGCACGGCGCGCTGCTCGTCGGTCGCGTCGCGATGCTCGACGATCGCGGCGAGACCTCCGTCGTCGGAGCGCAGAACGCGACCGTACTGTCTCGGATCGTCGGGCTCGAACGAGAGCACGGTCGCCGAGGCGCCGGCTGCGCGGTGCGCCGCGAGGAGCTCTCGGAGCACCCGCGACGTCAGGAGCGGCGTGTCGCCCGAGAGGACGAGCACGTCGTCCACACGTCCCTCGAGGGACTCGCGCGCGCAGCGGACGGCGTCCCCCGTCCCGAGCGGCTGCTCCTGGACGACTACGCCGATCGCGTCGAAACCGTCAACGGTCGAGGGCGAGGCGACAACCACCACGTGCTCGACCCCGAGCTCGCGCGCGGAGGCGAGGACCCAGTCGACCATCCGCCGCCCGAGGATCGGATGCAGGTGCTTGGGGACCTCCGAGCGCATACGGGTGCCGAGACCGGCCGCCATCACGACGGCCCCGAGGGTCCTCTCGCCGTTCGTCCGCACGGAGGCTGGGGCGCCAGGATTCGAACCTGGGATCACGGGACCAAAACCCGTTGCCTTACCACTTGGCCACGCCCCAGAGCGCGGGTCATCTTGCCACTCACGGCCGACCGAGCGTCCCGACCGGGCGCGTGACGAACGTCGAGCCGCACGAGCCGAGGGCGGCGGCGGCGTGCATCGCCTCTGCGTCGTCGTCGAACAGCCCGTAGATCGTCGGCCCGGCTCCGGTCACATCGGCCCTGAACGCGCCCGCGCCCAGAAGCGCGTCGGCGAGAGGCGAAGACGCCAGGTCGTTCCGCGGAAGCGCCGCGAGATCCCGCGCCTCGGCGACCCCGCCGAGCGCCTCGCGCAGCGCTCCGACACGCTCGGCGAAGCCGTCGGCGCCTCCTCGCTGGTCGAACGCCTCATACACCGACCTCGTCGACTTCTTCCTCTCGTCGTTCGGTACGACCAGGACCACCGCGTATCCGATCGGGAGCTCAGCACGCACGAGATCGGTGCCGTCACCGGTCGCGAGCTGGCTTCCCTCCGCCAAGAAGAAGGGCACGTCGGCGCCGACCGCCGCCGCCACGTGGGCGAGATCCCCGTGCGGCAGCGGATCGTCGAGCGTCTGGTTCGCGAGCAGGAGCGCGGTCGCGGCGTCACTGCTTCCGCCTCCGAGCCCCGCGGCCACCGGGATCCGCTTCTCGATGTGCACGTGCCAGCCGGGAACGACGCCCGCGGCGCGGGCGAGCGCCTCGAGCGCGGCGGCGACGATCGTGTCCGCCGGGAATCCATCCACCGAGAGTGCGTCGCCGCTTTCGAGTGTGACGACGTCGTGGAGGTCGACGCGCTGCATGAGTGTCACGACCTCGTGCTTGCCGTCGTGGCGGAGCGGACCGACCACGAGGGCCAGGTTGATCTTGGCGGGCGCGGGAGCCGAGCTCACCGGAGTGCCTCGGCGAGCGCGACGAACTCGTCCGGCGTGAGCTCTTCGGCTCGCGCGTTCGGTGGGTGGCCTATCGACGCGAGCGCCTCCACGATCTGCTCGCGCGGGGCCAGCCCCGCGTGCGCGATGGCATTCGCGGCAGTCTTGCGCCGGTGCGCGAACGCGGCTTCCACGACCGGTCGAACGGACGCGATCGGCGCAATCGGCGAGCGCTCGAACGCGACGAGCGCGGACTGGACGCGCGGAGGCGGGCGGAACACGTGCGGGGACACGGCGTGGAAGCCCGTCCGCCGAGCCGAGAGCTGGACGAGGACGGACACGGCCCCGTATGCCTTGGTGCGAGGCTCGGCGAAGAAACGATCCGCGACCTCCCGCTGCACCATGACGCACCACAGCGTGATCGAGCTTGCGTGCTCGAGCGTCTCGACGACGAGCGGCGTCGCGACGTTGTACGGCAGGTTCGCGACGAGCTTGCCCGGCTGCGGTTCCAGGTCGTCGACGGCCACCGTGAGCGCATCGCCCCACACGAGGTCCACGTTCGAGACACCGACGAGCGCGTCGCGGAGGTGCTGCTCGAGCGACCGATCGAGCTCGATCGAATGGACCCGCGCGACGCGTTCCGCCAGGTACCGGGTCAGGACTCCGAGGCCCGGGCCGACCTCGAGCACGACGTCCGCGCTCGCAAGGGCGCTCATGCGTCCGATCACGCCGAGGATGTTCTGGTCGACCAGGAAGTGCTGGCCGAGCGCCTTCTTTGGCGCGACCGTCACCGTAGCCCGAAGGCAGTTGCCGCGTTGGCGTGGGTTGCCACGGCGAGCTCTTCGGATGGTATGCCGCGAGCGTCGGCGAGGGCCCGGACCGTGTGAACCACCTGCGCCGGCTCGTTTCTCGTTCCACGCACCGGCTGCGGCGCGAGGTACGGGCTGTCCGTCTCGACGAGGATGCGATCGAGCGGTACAACCGCCGAGGCATCGCGTAGCGCCGCGGCGCTCGGGTAGGTCGCGTTCCCGGCGAAGGACACGTAGTAGCCGCGGTCCACGGCCGTCGCGACGAAGGCAGGCGACGAGAAGCAGTGCAGGACGACCGTGCCGCGGAAGGGATCGAGCGCTGCGGCAGTCTCGTCGTCCGCCTCGCGGTTGTGGATGACGACGGGGAGATCGAGCTCGTCGGCGAGCGCGAGCTGCGCGTCGAGGAGATCGCGCTGCTCCACCGGAGTTCCGTGCCGGTGCACGTTGTCGAGCCCGGTTTCCCCGACGGCGACGACCTTGGGATGGGCGAGCAGCTCGCGGAGCTCCTCTATGCGGTGCGCCTCATCCGTGCCGGCCTGGTGGGGGTCGATGCCGAGAGCGGCGAAGACGCCGCCGTGGGTCTCTGCGATCGCGAGCGCA